>JAADIQ010000113.1 GCA_013151255.1 Alphaproteobacteria bacterium | reverse complement strand
CCGCAAACGCGGGCTAACGCGGAATTTACGGCTAAACGGATAGCGTGTATTGAGGTCTATCACATAGCGTTGGGCCGTCGATGTGTCGTCCAGACGCACGCCGAACATCATCAAATCGCCTTCGGTCAGCAGGCTGGCTCCCAGAATTTGCGCCGAATAAAACACATCAATACCCGTCCCCTGCTGTCCCTGAACGCCGCCGGCGTCAATGGTCGGCGGCTGAAGCGCTCCCCCATTGTTGGGCCACCCGGCTGGAGAATTTCCGGGTTTTGAGGCAAAGGTGAGAAAGCACGTTCCGGCGCTCAGTAATCAACGAGCTAACTACGGTCTCCATGGAGAATTGTAGGATTCACACGCCCGCATCATTCCATGGTATTCTTGGTGTGCTTGCTACATAAAGCCGGATGGAAATTGATGGCTGGCGGAGAGAGAGGGATTCGAACCCTCGGAACGCTTGCGCGCTCAACGGTTTTCGAGACCGCCCCGATCGACCACTCCGGCACCTCTCCGAGAGGCTGCGCTATAGCGCTTCGATCGGGGGTCCGCAACATTTGACCCCTCTTTTTAGCTAGCCGTGTACAGTGATGGACTTCGAGGGCATAGGTTTCGCCAATGAGCGGCTGCTCGACTACGCTTTGCCAACATTTGGGCCTGATGTGTTGTCGTGAGGGGTGAAGATACTCAACAAAAATATGGGCGGGTCAGCAAATAACGACAACCCATAGCCCCTCCATGACAGATTAACGGCCAGGCGGCGTTTATTTTGAAATATGCTGGTTGAAAGAACCCGGCATATTAGTACAAGAGCGCCGACACAACACAGGATGACGCATTCGTGGATTTTACCGCTGACGCTTTCCGGGGGCGATTTGAGGCTATCAGACAAGCCGGCGCCGATGATCCTTTGGTCAATCCGGTGCAGAAATTTGCGTCTGAGACTTTTCTCGATCTCGAACACGCGAACATTTCAACTGCGGATATTCATCGCATCATCTGTGAGATTGAGCTGGATGCTTTTGAAGCGCGCGCAAAGGAATTTCACCGCCGCCACGACCCGCAACCAAGCGGACTTGGCGATAGCCTGAAAGCTTTGGACAAGCTTGACTTCAACGCCTTTCGCCAGCGCGTGGAGCATACTTGCGTCGGCGCTGTTTTCACGGCGCATCCGACATTTGCGTTGAGCCAAGCCAAGTCCGACCTCATCGCGCAATATCCCAGTGACGCGTCGCCGGAAAAATTGCAGAAGTGGCGCGCGGAAGCTGAAAGCGTAATCGCCACGCGCCTGGACGCCATCACGCTACAGCATGAACATGACCATGTTCGCCTCGCAATCGCGCGGGCGCAGGATGCGGTTCGCGACCTTAACAAAGATATTCTCAACCGCGCGCGCGCAAAGTTTCCCGATAACTGGACATCGTTGACGCCGAACCCGATCAGCCTTGCGACCTGGGTCGGCTATGACCTTGATGGCAGAACTGACATTCATTGGGGGCAATCGGTTCGAATCCGGCTTGATGAAAAAGCCGAGCAACTGAACCGCTATGCGTCAGCGCTGCAAGATATTTTGGCCGACGGAAAAGATGTGCGGCTTAAAAAAATCAAAGACCGGTTGGCTGGCGCTGGCGCCTTAACACGCCAGCAGGCGGAGCGATTTGCCGGCGACCTTAACGACGCTGAAATCGTTGTTGCGGCGGCAAATTTTTTAACCGAGCAAAAAGCCGAGGGGCTAAACAGCCTCAAACCGGTCATTGAGGAAATAACCGGAATTATTCTGAGCGAGGCTAATGAAGAAAAAGCGCTGGCGCTGTGTTTGCTGCGGGCGGAGATGGAGGCTTACGGGCTCGGCGTTGCGCGCATTCACCTTCGCGTGAACGCCGCGCAGGTGCGCTCCGCGCTGAAAGCTGATCTTGGGTTAGACCCGGACACAGATTTCTTCGATCGTTCGGCACTCGATATTGCCTCGCGCAAAGCGCAAACCACTGAACATCGCAATATTAATTTTGGTTCGGTCTTCCTCGAACAGATGACGGCGCGCCGTCAACTCATGCTTTGTGCGCAGATTTTAAAACATATTGACGCTGATACGCCGATCCGATTTCTGATTGCCGAATGTGATGCGCCGGCGACGGTTATGGGTGCGATTTATCTTGCACGGCTTTATGGCGTTGACCACAAGCTTGATATTTCACCGCTGTTTGAAACGCCGCAAGCGATGGAGCGCGGCGGTCGGTTTATCGAACGGTTATTGGTTGATCCGGAATATGTTGACTATGTGAAGAAACGCGGTCGGATGGCCATTCAGATCGGGTTTTCTGATAGCGGGCGATTTATTGGCCAGTGCTCGGCGTCACTTGCGATTGAACGGTTGCAAGTTCTGTTCGCCAAAGCATTAGGCAAAGCGCGGCTGCCCGATGTTGAGGCGCTGATATTCAATACGCATGGGGAATCGATGGGGCGCGGCGCCCATCCTGGTAGTTTTCGCGAACGGATGAACCATCTTGCGACGCCATGGGTGAAAAGCCGGTTCCAAAAAGAGGGCGTCTTTCTCAATTGCGAATGCAGCTTCCAGGGCGGCGAGGGATATTTGCATTTCCAAAACCCGACACTGTCTGCAAAGACCATACGCATGCTGTGGGAACAGGCGGGCGAGACGCCGGTTCCGGATTTTTCCGACCGGTTCTATGACGACATTAATTTCTCATGGGATTTCTACCGTGGTCTGAAAGCCTGGCAGGAGGCGCTTTACGAGCGCGAAGACTATCGCGATCTCCTATTCGGATTTCCGCAACGCCTGCTTTACAAAACCGGCTCACGCGAAGCAAAGCGCCCGCGCCAGGGCGCCGGGCCGCCAGAGATACGCTCGATGCGGGCCATTCCGCATAACGCCATTCTGCAGCAACTTGCCATACCGTCAAACGTATCGGGCGGCATTGGCGTGGCGAGCGGCCGCGAGCTTGACAGATTTATCGACCATGTGCGCGCCTCGCCGCGCATGCGCGAGCTTATGCACCTGGCGTTCAAGGCGCGCTCGCTGACAAGCGTTACGATTTTACGCGCCTATGCGGGTATCTACTCCTCGTCTTATTGGTCATCGCTTGCCGGCAATGCCAGACAAACGAAAGACGCTGAAATCTATGAGAGCGTTTTGCAGCTATTGGCGCCTCAAGATACGGCCGGTTCTATTGATCGGCTGGCGAATTATCTTGCACATGATCTGCGCACCACCGATGCGTTGCGCGAGGCTCTGGCGGAAGACGGTGATCAGGCGCCGTCGGACGGCATAAATGTCGATCTCGGCCTACTGCATGCGCTGCGACAATCCCTGATGGCGCGCGCCGTTTCAATGGTCGCACGCGCGCCTGCGTTCTCGCGCCGCCACGATGTCGACAAGCATGACCTTATCGATATGGCGTTGCATTTAAGATTGGACGAGGTTGCGATGTTGCTGCGGGAGATTTTCCCGAAAGAAAGCCCGGCTGAAAACCTGATGTCGGGACTTCGCGAAGTCATTGACGATGACGATATCCATGGCGGCGCCTATCCGGAAATTCACGCCAATATCATAGAGCCGGTCGACGACATTAAGGCTGCGCTGGTCGCCATCAGCCACGCGATATCGAACCATTATGGCGCTTTTGGTTAGGGGCCCTTTCGGCGGGCTCAGGCGTCGAAGGCTTCAAAATAATGCCTTCGGCAAAGCGCGGTGTAGCGGTCGTTGCCGCCAATCTCTACGGTTTCACCGCGCGTCACCGCCGTTCCCTGCGCGTCAATGCGTAAGTTCATAATCGCTTTTCCGCCGCAGTGACAAATCGTTTTTAGCTCGCGGATTTCATCGGCAATAGCCAGAAGCCGGGCGCTGCCCTCAAACAGTTCGCTGCGAAAGTCGGTGCGCAAACCGTAGCAGATGACCGGGATCTTAAGCTTGTCGACGATGGTAGCCAGCTGCATGGCTTGAGCCTCGCTCAAAAATTGCGCTTCATCGAGAAAGACGCAATCTATTTTCTGCCTTGCATGATGCTCGGCGACAACTTCGTGCAGGTCGGTATCTTTGGCAAAGCAATATGCGTCCTTCTTCAAACCAATGCGCGAGGAAATTAATCCGTTTTCTTCACGGTCGTCCAATTCTGCTGTGAACTCAAATGTGTGCATGCCGCGTTCACGATAGTTAAAACTCGCTTGCAAAAGCGATGTCGATTTTCCTGCATTCATTGCCGCATAATTAA
Organism: Alphaproteobacteria bacterium; assembly: GCA_013151255.1. Classification (GTDB taxonomy): domain Bacteria; phylum Pseudomonadota; class Alphaproteobacteria; order Caulobacterales; family Parvularculaceae; genus Hyphococcus. The sequence continues at coordinate 14,247 of JAADIQ010000113.1, read as the reverse complement.
AATAAAGTTTCGCCATAATTATATAGTGTCCGCAAGAACGCCCTCCCCGTCATCCGATATCGGTCCGGTCATGATGATGTGATTGTCTTCGCGCCATTCCACCGCCAACTCGCCGCCATCAAGGATTAGCGTTGCTTTGCGCTCGGTGAGCCGCCGGCGATTGGCGGCGACCGCCACCGCACAGGCGGCGGAACCGCACGCTTTGGTAATGCCAACGCCGCGCTCCCAGACACGCAGGCGGATGGTGTGTTTGCTGCGTACTTCCGCCACGGAAACATTGGCGCGCTCGGGAAACAGCGGGTGGTTTTCAATCAGCGGTCCAAACCGGTCGAGCGCTTGCGCGTCTGCATCGTCAACGAAAAAGATGCAATGCGGGTTGCCGACATTCACCGCCGACGGGCCCCACAAAACCGGATTATCGATAGGGCCAAGCTTGATATCGATAAATCTTGTATCGTCCATTTGTTCAGAAAGCGGAATATCGCGCCAGTGAAATTTTGGCTCGCCCATATCGACGGCGATGCGGGCGTCGCCAACCTTTGATGCGGTCAAAGCGCCGGCAAGCGTCGTGAGCGATGCCTCGTCAGCGCCGGTCTCTTCCATCAACAACCACCCGACGCACCGCGCTGCGTTTCCGCACGCGCCGACCTCGGACCCGTCGGCGTTCCACACGCCCATAAAGACGCCATCGACGCCGCGACGGTTTTCCAGCGAAATTACCTGATCGCAGCCGGGGCCGGTTTTTGGATCAGCGATGAGGCGCGCGCTTTCTTCATCCAGACGAGCCTCGGACTGGCGCAAATCGAGGATGACGAACTCGTTTCCGAGCCCGTTCATTTTTCGATAGGGGTGGCCAGCCAGTGCGCTCATATCTCTCATCTCGATTGACAGCTACGATATAATGTCAATCGCCACCTAGGCTAGAGCAAATCCGAGTTAAATTGAATCATGGATGATTTGCTCTAGATTCTTTGTTTGCCGCATTTCTATCGGAGTTGAAAGCGAATAGCTTTCAACGCGTCACACTTATCCGGAAATGCTCTAGTTTATTTTTTGATTCTATCGCGCAGCGCGTCTTTGCGTTTTTGGATGGCGACGGCGCTGATCAGATGGTCGGTTTTTTCCCAATAGTGGGGCTTGAACATGATTTGCCAAAGCGCCTTATAGGCGGCGACGGACGCCAGGAGCCAGTAGACCGGCGCGGTTAAACCAAAGATGCATAGGTGGGGCCAGCCGCGTTTCAAGGGTGCGATGACGGCGAGAAAAATAAAGAACAAATTGCCGAATACCAGGGCGAAAATATTGAACCATAAAAGTGGTCCGGGAAAGGCTTCGGAGATTAATGGCGAGCCCGTCAGCAGCCAAGCGACGAACACTGCCCACAAAATCGGATTGATAAGCGCACTGAAGACATTTCCCGCGGTGAACAGTTGTATCGATAACAGGCCGGACCATCCCGTGGTCGCGACGATGTCGCCGGGGCGGCGCATATGCACAAGCCAGGTCTGGAGATAGCCTTTCATCCAACGCGAGCGCTGACGGATCCAGTTTCCGATTTGGCAGTTTGCCTCCTCATAGGTGGTGGAATCCAAAATCTCGACGCGGTAGCCGAGCTTTGATAATCGCAAACCGAGATCAGCATCCTCGGTGACGTTAAACGGGTCCCAGCCGCCAATTTTTATCAGCGTGTCGGTCTTAAAATAATTGGATGTGCCGCCAAGAGGAATGGGCGCGCCTTGCGCCTGCAGCGCCGGCAACAGCCAGTCAAACCACAATGAATATTCCAGTGTAAAAAGTCGCGTCAGCCAGTTTTCATTCGCGTTATAATAATTAAGCCGCGCCTGAACGCAGGCAAGCTGGCCGTCGCCATTGTGAAACGCGCTCGCCGCTTTGAGCAGCTGGTCGGGTTCGGGTTGGTCTTCCGCATCGAAGATCACAATCAAGTCGCCGCGCGCCAGATGCATGCCGTAGTTACATGCTTTAGGTTTGGTGCGCGGGCCAGTGGCGGCGACGGTGATCAATTCGTAACGCTCGTCCAATCCAAGACGGCGCGCTTCGTTGATGGTTGCCGCATCGTCTTCTTCAACAAGCAGCTTTACGTCTTTTTTGTCGTCAGGATATTGCAACTGGTCTATGGCCTGGCTGAGCGTAACCATTGCATCGGCGTCATGATAAAGCGGCAGCAAGATTGTGATGGTAGGAAGCGCATCGTCGTCGGGCGTAAGAAGCTGGCCCTTCGTCTTGAATGGCGCGGCTGGAGTAAAAACTAGGACAATTCTGTAGGCGATGGCAAGCAGAAAATAAATCGTGACGGCAGTGTTGGCTGCGATAATGGTCGTCATCGGATAGTTGATAAACGCAATGACAGCCAATAGTGCTGATATGCCAAAGAGAAATTTCTGCGCCAGATTCAAAACCCCGGCGGCGGATCGGTCGGGGTGTTTTTCGCGCAGCTCGCGAACCGATGCGGTCGCGATGTCGTCAGCAAAGCGTTCGCGAAGATTTTCCTGGAAAATTTTCCTTGGCGTAAAGCGGTGCGAGCGTAATGGGAACGGGACGCCGTTGCGATAACCGACCTCTTCGCGCGTTACAATATCCTGGTTGCACAGATTTTCACGCTTCCAGGAAGAGATTTTCCGCCACGGAATTTTGCCAGATTTCACATAGCGGCGAAGATCGACAAACCTTTGCAAATCGACATCCGGCGGCGGCACTTCTCTATCCGGCGGTTCTTCAGTGCTGAATTTCGGCGTGCTGTCGAACATCTAAAACCTTGACCACAGGCCGAAAAAATAGGTCCGGCCGGTTGAAATGTTTCGGCTGGCGACCTCTTCGGTCATCCCGGCCTGAAACGCCCAGCGTTTTGTCGCCCGCCATAGCAGCGACGGCTGGATTTTTACAATGTCGAAATCAGCGCCGCCGATATTTTCGTTTTGCATTGAAATCGTTGAGAAAAAGTCGAATAAAACGAGAAACCGATCGCTCGGCTCAAACCCAATAGTTGCATCCATTCGGATATGATCAGCAGCGCCGCCAAACCTTTTTCGGTACCCAATCTCGGTTGTTGTAAAAATCTTCACCGGCGTAGTTATCATATTTCGTCCGTATAATGCGGACACATCCATATCGACGCCGTTGCTTTGCAATTCCGGGCGCGCGCCAGATGAGAAATTTGCGGGCCTTGCAGCAGCGAGCCGGACGGCGCCGGCATGAGTGGATGATCGAAACGCCTGATGCTGAATATAGGCTTCGACTTCAGAAAACCCCGACGCTGTCTCAGTGTCGCGGCCGCGGGTCAACCAGCTTGTTCCGTAAAGCGCCTTGCCGCCAATTGTGATATTGTCAGTTAATCCGTACTCAACATAAGTGTTGGACATAAGCCGCTCAAAACGGCTATCGACAATTCCGTTGATCGTGTTGACGGGGCCGAGGTCGGCTTTGAAATAATCGGCGCGGCTGATGACGAAGAGTTCGTTGTCGGCGCGCGCCCAGGGCGATGCGGCGGCGGTGCTGCTGGCGACAAGCACGATGAAGCAGATGAAAATATCTTTCAGCCGCAGACGATAGCATATAGATTTTGTAAGACAGAAAATCCCGAAAACCCCCATTCACCCCTAAAGCGGCGTCGGGAAGTTTACTCAATTGTTAGTTTCAATCTATAAACTCTTGGTAGTAAATAAATAAGCTACACAACTTATAGTTGAAAATCTTGTTTACTTTCCCTTGATTTCAAATCTACGCCGCCAGCTTTCTGATGACGTAATGTAGAATGCCGCCATGGCGAAAGTAATCGAGCTCGTCTGCGGTGTCGATGCGCACCAATAGGTTGATGTCTTTGACGTCGCCATTAGCGAATTTAACCGACGCTTTGATCGTGTCGCGCGGGCTGATGTCGTCGATGCCGTGGATGGTGACCTCTTCGTCGCCGGTCATGCCAAGCGCCTGCCAGCCATCATCGCCGGTGAACTGCACGGGCAGAACGCCCATGCCGATGAGGTTGGAACGGTGAATGCGTTCAAAGCTTTTAGCGATGACGGCGCGCACACCGAGCAGCAGCGTTCCTTTCGCGGCCCAGTCGCGCGACGAGCCGGTTCCGTATTGCTCCCCGGCGACAACCACCAGCGGCGTTCCGGCTTGTTGATATTTCATCGCCGCATCATAGATCGGCATGGTCTCGCCAGTTGGCGCAAATTTGGTGACGCCGCCTTCCGTGCCTGGCAACATTAGGTTTTTGATGCGGATATTGGCGAAGGTGCCGCGCATCATCACATCATGATTGCCGCGCCGCGAGCCGAACGAATTAAACCCTTCCACCGGCACCTGATGCGATTTCAGATATTCCCCGGCCGGCCCGTCTTCTTTGATGGCGCCGGCGGGCGAGATATGGTCGGTGGTGATGGACTCGCCAAACATCGCCAGCACCCGCGCGCCTGCAATCGGTTTTACCGCTTCGGGCTCGCGTTTCATGCCGTCAAAAAACGGCGGCTTGGCGATATAGGTCGATGGCGGCCACTGATAAGTTTCCTCGCCGCTGACGGCGATCGCCTGCCATTTGTCGTCGCCTTTGAAAACATCGGCGTAGCGGGTCGCAAACATTTTCGCGGTGACATGCGCGCGCACCACATCGGCGATTTCATGGTTCGACGGCCAGATGTCTTTGAGGAAGACATCATTGCCGTCTTTGTCCCGGCCAAGCGCGTCGGTAGTCAAATTGATATTCATTGAGCCGGCCAGCGCATAGGCCACCACCAGCGGCGGCGAGGCGAGATAGTTGGCGCGAATGTCTGAGGAAATCCGGCCTTCAAAATTTCTGTTGCCGGAAAGAACCGACGCCACCGCGAGGTCGTTTTCATTGACGGCGTTAGAAATCGGTTCTGGCAGCGGACCGGAATTGCCGATGCATGTGGTGCAGCCATAACCGACAAGGTTAAATCCGAGCGCATCGAGATCGTCGCTCAATCCGGCGTCACCCAGATAATCTGTCACCACCTGACTGCCGGGCGCCAGCGAAGTCTTCACCCATGGCTTGACGGTCAAACCTTTTGCGACCGCATTGCGCGCAACAAGACCGGCGGCGATCATCACCGACGGGTTCGATGTGTTGGTGCAGGAGGTAATCGCGGCGATGGCGATGTCGCCATGGCCGAGGTCGTAATCCTCGCCCTTAACGGCGACGCGCTTGCCGGCCTCTGCGGCCTTGCCATATTCCTTGTCGAGCGCGGCGGCGAAGCCTTGCGGCGCTTCGGAAAGCAGAACGCGGTCCTGCGGGCGCTTGGGCCCGGCGAGCGATGGCACAACGCTGGAAAGATCAAGCTCAAGCGTGTCGGTAAAGACCGGGTCCGGCGTTTGCGCATCGCGCCACATGCCCTGTTCTTTTGCATAGGCCTCAACCAGCGCGATGCGGTCTTCATCGCGACCGGTGGCGCGCATATAGCGCAAGGTTTCTTCATCAATCGGGAAAAACCCGCATGTCGCGCCATATTCCGGCGCCATATTGGCAATCGTCGCCTGGTCTTCGAGCGAGAGGTGGTCAAGCCCGGCGCCGAAAAACTCAACGAACTTGCCGACCACGCCTTTCTTGCGCAGCATTTCAACAATCATCAGCACAAGGTCGGTTGCGGTAGCGCCCTCGGGCAGTTTGTTGGTGAGGCGGAAGCCAACCACTTCCGGAAGCAGCATCGAAATCGGCTGACCGAGCATCGCGGCTTCCGCTTCAATCCCGCCAACACCCCAACCGAGCACCGCCATGCCGTTGACCATAGTGGTGTGGCTGTCGGTACCGACCAGCGTGTCGGGATAGGCGTAAGTCTCGCCTTTGTGGTCTGCCGTCCAGACGGTTTGCGCCAGATATTCAAGATTGACCTGATGGCAGATACCAGTGCCGGGCGGCACAACGCGAAAATTATCGAAGGCGCGCTCGCCCCATTTCAGAAATTTATAGCGCTCGCCATTGCGTTCATATTCACGCACGACATTTTTCCCGAACGCATCTGCGCGACCGAAATAATCAACCATCACCGAATGGTCGATCACCAGATCAACCGGCGCTTGCGGGTTGATTTTTTCCGGATCCTCGCCGAGCGCCTTCATCGCATCGCGCATCGCGGCAAGATCGACAACCGCCGGAACGCCGGTGAAATCCTGCATCAACACGCGGGCCGGCCGATAGGCGATCTCGCGGGTGGATTTGCCGGCCTTGGCCCATTGCGCAAAAGCCTTGATGTCATCAACGCTCACCGAGCGGTCGTCTTCAAACCGCAACAGATTTTCGAGCAGAACCTTGAGCGAAAACGGCAGACGCGAAATATCGCCGATTTGGGCGCTAGCCTCGGCAAGGCTATAATAAGCGTAGTCTTTGCCGGCGGCGGTGAGGGTTTTTTTGGTTTTCAGCGAATCGCGTCCGGGTATCATCTGGCGCCTCCGGTTGGGAAAATATCAGGAATTTCAGCGCCGTTTATGGCGCCTGCGGCGGGCGCGCGCAATTCACGCTTTTGCCCAAATTTTGACAACAGACTCGACAAAAGTCGCGACATATTCAGAAATATGATATGGGGCGCAAAGACCCACATTTGTCTGTCCGCCCGTTTGTTTTTGCCCAAAGGAGACCCGCAGCCATGGCTCGTCCGTTTATTTTCGCCGCCCTCGCCGTCATCACCGGCTTTGCCTCGTTCAGCGCACTGGCCGCCGAGCCCAAGGCGGTGGCGACCTATAAGGACTGGAGCGTCTTCGTGCGCGACGCCGGCGGCGACAAAATCTGCTTTGCCGCGACCGAGGCCAAGGACAAATCGCCCAAATCGGTCAATCACGGCGATGTCTTTTTTCTGGTGTCGAGCTGGAAATCCGGCGCCGCCACCGCGCAGCCGAGCTTGATGACCGGCTATGCGCTCAACACCAAGCCGGAGCCGACATTGCGGGTCGGGTCCGACAAGTGGAAAATGTACACCTCCGAGAACGAGGCGTTCATTGAATCTTCTGACGAGGAAAGCCGGCTGGTGCGGGCGATGCGCCGCGGCGCGGATATGCGCGTCAGCGCCGTCTCTCAGCGCGGCACGGCGACCAATTACGTGATGTCGCTGCGCGGCGTTTCCGCCGCGCTCGATCGCGTCGCGCGCGAGTGCCGCTAGGGCCGATTGGCTAAAGCCGGTCATAGGCTTCCAGCGTTAAGAACGTATCGAAACCGTCCGACAGGCAAAGCTTGTCGAGCAAGTCGGCGGCGTCCGTGAAGCGGCCATCGCGCCATCGCGCCTCGCCGAGTTCGGCTTTGACCACATCCATCTCTTGCATCTTGACTTTGCGATAATACTCAGCAGTCATGGTCTCGCCATTGTCGAGCGGTGCGCCATTTTTAATCCACTGCCAGATGCTCGCGCGCGAGATTTCTGCGGTGGCGGCGTCTTCCATCAGCCCGTAAATCGCCACCGCGCCGAGACCGCCAAGCCAGGCCTCGATATATTGCAGCGCGATGCGGATATTGCTGCGCAGCCCGGCGTCGGTGAACGGGCCTTGCGGGGTTTCCACGAGATCGGCAGCGGTAATCGGTGCATCGCCGTCGCGGATGACATCAAGCTGGTTGGTTTTGCCGGGCTTGAAGGCGTCTGAATAAACCTTGTTGACGACGTCGGAGAGCGCCGGATGGGCAATCCATGAGCCGTCATGGCCATTATCGGCCTCGCGCTGTTTGTCTGCGCGGACTTTCTCCTTATTGGCGGCGTCCTCATCCGGCGTTTTGGCTGGCAGAAACGCCGACATGCCGCCCATGGCGAGCGCGCCGCGGCGATGGCAGGTTTTAACCAGAAGCCGCGAATAAGCGTCGAGAAACGGCTTGTCCATGCCGACGGCCTGACGGTCCGGCAGCATCCGGTCAGGGTGGTTTTTCAAGGTTTTGATATAGCTGAAAATATAGTCCCAGCGTCCGCAATTGAGCGCGGCTGCGTGGTCCTTTAGCTCAAAAAGGATTTCATCCATCTCGAACACCGCCGGCAGCGTCTCGATCAGGCAAGTCGCCTTGATGGTCCCGCGCGCAATCCCAAGCTGTTCCTGCGCCGCGACGAAAACATCGTTCCACCACCGCGCTTCTTCATAATGCTCCAGCTTCGGCACATAGTAATATGGGCCGGTGCCGTTTTGTTGCAGGCGCGCGTGATTGTGAAAAAGATAAAGCGCGAAATCCATCAGGCAGCCGGGGATTGGCTTGCCGTCTTTGAGGACGTTCTTCTCGTTAAGGTGAAGCCCGCGCACCCGCGCAATCAACACCGCCGGGTTGTCGCCCAGCGTATATGACTTGCCGGAACCCGGGTCTTCAAAGCTGATGGTGCGGCTGACCGCATCGCGCATATTCGCCTGGCCCTCAATGACATTGCGCCAGGTCGGCGACAGCGCGTCTTCAAAGTCGGCCATGAAAACTTTCACATCGGCGTTGAGCGCGTTGATAATCATCTTGCGCGTCACCGGGCCGGTGATTTCCACCCGCCGGTCGAGAAGGTCCGACGGTAATCCGCCGACACGCCAGTCGCCGTCGCGCACGGACTTTGAATCGGCGCGGAAATCCGGCAATGCGCCGGCGTCAATCTTCGCCTGCCAGATGGCGCGGGCCTCCAGAAGAGCGTCGCGGCGCGCGGCGAACTTGTCCACCAGCCCGGCGAGGAACGCACATGCCTCCGGCGTCAGGATATCCCGGTCGGCCGAGGTCACCTCGCCGATAAAGTCCAGCCCGCTGATTGTCGTCGCCATGCCCGTTGTTCCTTTCGTCAGTGTTTTCGCATTGCGCCCGGTCTATCCGAGGCCCTTGTGCAGCGCAATATTTCTTGGCGCCAGCCCGTGTTGGGGACCACATCCAAACGGATAGGTGGGGAGAATGGACCCGCTTGGAAGCGCGAGGATGAGATTTGGCGGTAAGGCCTGATTATTCACCAGCGAGGCGCTGGAGCCCTTATGGGGCGCGCCTATGACGCGAAAATTGGCGCCAGAATCAACGCCAGGGCGAGAAATGTTGCGTGCGGCGTTACATCTTTAAGCGCCGGGCGCTAGCGCAATCCGCAATCAAACTGAACCGCATGACAGCACCCCCGCTCATCCCGGCGAAAGCCGGGATGAGCGGGGTGTGTCGTAGTGGTGAGGCCTGTTTGAACACAAACCGCGCCAGCGCCTTAGATGTTCGGTTTGAACTTTTCGTGCATCGTCACCAGCTCTTCGGCGATGGTCGGGTGGAGCGCGACGGTGTCGTCAAACTGGGCCTTGGTGACCCCGGCTTTGACGGCGATGGCGATGCACTGGATCATCTCCGCCGCCTCCGCGCCGACAATATGACAGCCGAGGACGCGGTCGGTATCGCCATCGACCACCAGCTTCATCAACACCCGCTCTTCCGAGCCGGTCAGCGTATGTTTCATCGCCCGGAAGTTGGCTTTGTAAATGTCGACATTTTTAAACTTTTTGCGCGCCTCGTGTTCGGCGTAACCCACCGTCCCCACCGGCGGTTGCGAGAACACCGCTTTGGGAATGAATGTGTAATCCATTGTTGTCGGATTGTCGTTGAACACGGTTTGCGCAAACGCCGCGCCCTCGCGTATGGCCACCGGCGTCAGGTTCTCGCGATTGGTGATGTCGCCGACGGCATATATGTTGTCTACGGACGATTTTGAATAATCATCGACAATCACGGCGCCTTGTTTGTCGAGCTCAACGCCGGCCGCTCCCAACCCCAGCCCGCCGGTCGAGGGCGTGCGCCCAACCGCCCAAAAGATGAGGTCGGCGTCAACATGGGTTCCATTGTTTAGATGAACGCGCTTCGTCTCGCCATCGAGCTTTTCAATTTTTTCAAAATTCGTCTGGGTAATCACGCGAATGCCCTGGCGCTTCATTTCAGTGTGCACCTGAACCGAGATGTCAGTATCGAAATGGCGCAAGATATCTTCGCCGCGATAGACCAGACACACCTCGCAGCCGAGGCCGCGGAAGATGCAGGCAAATTCAACGGCGATATAACCGCCGCCAGCGACGACCACATGTTTTGGCAACTTGTCGAGGTGGAAGGCTTCGTTTGAAGTGACGCCAAGCTCATGGCCGGGAACCGTTTGGTCGACAAACGGCGCCCCGCCGGCGGCGATGAGGATTGTCTCGGCGGTGACGTCGCGCCCTTCGGCTTCAAGGTGGACGGTGTGGGCGTCTTTCAATGTTGCGCGCGACTGGAAAATTTCCGCGCCGGCGTTTTTGAGGTTGCGAATATAGATGCCGTTGAGGCGGTCGATTTCATCGTCTTTGTTCTCAATCAGGCGGCTCCAGTCGAACGCCACATTGTCCGCCGTCCAGCCATAGGCCTTCGCCTCATCAAAGCCGTGGCCATATTCGCTGGCATAGACCAGAAACTTCTTGGGCACGCAGCCGCGCACCACGCAAGTGCCGCCGACGCGGTATTCTTCCGCCACGCCGACGCGGGCGCCAAAAGTCGCCGCCAGGCGCGATGCGCGCACGCCGCCCGAACCGGCGCCAATGGTGAACAAATCATAGTCAAATTTTGTCATGTCATTCTCTTGTTGTCTTTGGCTCTTGTTGTCTTTGGCTCTTATGTCTTTGGAAGAAACCCAATGCCGGTTGCAAATCGCTTGTCGTTAAATTCCAACACCTCAACCTTGAAGATGCGCATAAACTCTTCATAGATCGCTTCAAAAACCGGTTCGAGCTTTCCCTTATAATCGAGAGAAACGCGGATCACCGGTTGCTCGGCAATGAATATATCAAAATTGTCGCCGGTGACCTCAACGCCGATGGCGGTGCGGAGCCACAAGGCGCCGGAATCTTCAGAATTATCAATCGTCAGCGCGAGGGCGAAGCGGATGGGTTCGAGAACAATAACCTCGCGCTGGCTATAGCTGAAGGCGTCATCGCCATAATCCTTGCGCGGATCGAACGCGCCTTCGGGCGGCACCGCCTTCACGCAATCTTTGTCGCAGCCCATATAGGTGGAAAATCCGGAGACGATAGCCTCGCCCAAGCCCTTGCAGCGCATCAGGTTCTCAAACGCCGCCGCGCCATAGATTTTTATCGCGTCCTGTAGTTTTTTAAACCGGGTTTTTGTCATAGGTCACATGATTGCAAGTTGGATTGCGTAGATAGGCTATTGGATGGCGGCGATAAAGTGCAAAGCACGCCATCGTGACATGAAGCCTCAGGCCTGGTCGATGCTGACGCCGGTCTCGTCTGCGTAAATAATCATATCGGCCATGCCGCAAAACAGCCCGGTCTCAATCACGCCGGGGATGGCTTGCAGCGTCTGGTCGAGATTTGCCGGCTCATCAATCCGGCCCAGCGCACAGTCGATGATAAGATGGCCGCCGTCGGATTTAACCACCTCGCCCTCGCGGGCGCGCAATTCCACCCCGGCGCCGTCATATCCAGCGCCAAGCAGCGCAGCGCGGATATTGCGCACGGTGAGCGCCCAGCCGAAAGGCTCAATCTCTATAGGCAAAGCGAAAGCGCCGAGCGCCGCGACGCGTTTTGATTTATCGGCGATGACGATAAACCGCCTTGCGGCGCCGGCGACAATTTTCTCGCGCAACAGCGCCGCGCCGCCGCCCTTGATGAGGTTGCGCTGCGGGTCGGCCTCATCGGTTCCGTCCACCGCAAGATCAATAATGGTGGTCTCGTCCGGGGTAATAATCTCGATACCAATCGCTTCGGCCTGACGGCGGGTTTCTTCCGATGTCGGCACGCCGCGCAGCGCCCATCCATCCGCCGCTTTCGCCGCCAAAGCAGCAACGAAATAGCTTGCGGTGGAGCCGGTGCCGAGGCCGAGGGTCATGCCGCGCTCGACATATTTCGCAGCCTCTTGGCCGGCGCGTTTTTTACCCGCTTGCCTATCCATCACCGCCCCCTAACGCTCGCCCTGATTGGTTTTTCGAAATCGCGCCGCCCAGCCCTTGAGCGTTTTCTGGCGCCCACGTGCAACGGCGAGATCGTCAGCATCGACGTCTTTGGTGATGACCGAGCCTGAGCCAACATAGGCGCCGGCGCCGATTGTCAGCGGGGCCACCAGCGAGGAATTCGACCCGATGAAAGCGCCGGCGCCGATGGTGGTTTTGTGTTTGCTGAAGCCGTCATAATTGCAAGTGATGGTTCCGGCGCCGATATTGGCGCCGGCGCCGATTTCCGCATCGCCAATATAAGTCAGATGACTGACTTTCGCACCCTTGCCGATATCAGCGTTTTTAATCTCAACAAAATTGCCGACTTTAGCGCCCTCCAGAAGATTGGCGCCCGGGCGCAGCCGCGCAAACGGGCCCACCGTCGCGCCAGCCGCGACGCTCGCGCCCTCCAGATGGGAGAAGGCTTTAATCTCAACATTATCGCCGATGACAACGCCCGGCCCGAACACAACATTCGGCCCGATAACCACATCCTCGCCGATCTGGGTGTCATGGGAAAAATAAACCGTGGACGGATCGTGGAGCGTGGCGCCGCCTTCCAGCGCCTCGTCGCGGGCCCGGTCCTGAAAAATCATTTCCGCTTCAGCCAGATCGGCGCGGCTGTCGGCGCCGAGAATTTCGTCCGGGTCAACTTCAAGCATGGCGCATTTGCGCTTATCAGCGCGCGCAAGCGCGACAATATCTGTCAGATAATATTCGTTCTTGGCGTTGTTGTTGTCGATGTCTTTGAGACGGGCGTGGAGAAAGGCCGCGTCGATCGCCATGACGCCGCCATTGCAGAGGTCAATCGTCAGCTCTTCTTCGTTAGCGTCGCGAGCCTCGACGATGGCTTCCAACGCGCCGGCCTGATTTAGCTTCAAGCGACCATAGAGCGCCGGATCGTCAGGGCGGAACCCGAGTATGGCGACAGCGGCACCTTTTTTGATTTCACCGGCAAGCGCGCGCAGTGTCTCCTGCCTTACCAGCGGCGTATCGCCGTTCAAGATCAGCACCGCGCCGTCAAAGCCTTCCAGCGCCGGCAGCGCTTGTTCCACCGCGTGGGCGGTGCCTTGCGGCGGCGCCTGGACGGCGACCGCGATTTGCGGGTCCATCGATTGCACAAAGTCGCCGACCTCGGGCGCGTGATCGCCAATGATGACGGCGATTTTAGCCGGCGTCAGGGCCTTTGCCGCGTCGATGACATGCGCGATCATCGCTTTGCCGCCGATCTCATGCAGCACCTTGGGCGTGGCGGATTTCATGCGTTTGCCGTGGCCAGCGGCGAGGACAACGGCGGCGATATTGATATCAGTCATTCCTGGGCTCATTTATCCAATTGCAACCGCTGTATCATAACTTACGGAATAGGGCCTATGCGATGAAGCGATTCGCTGGGGTGTAGGCGCCAGTAGGTGTGATAAGGAACGCCAATGAGGCAGGATTTGAAGGGCGCGGCGATCATATTCGACCTTGACGGCACGCTGATTGACACTGCCGACGACCTTGCCGCGTCGATGAACCACGCCCTTGGCCAGGCCGGCCTGCCGGCGGTGGCACATGGCGAGGTCCGTCATCTTGTCGGCCATGGCGCGCGCGCGATGTTGATGCGCGGCATCGAGGCCGGCGCCGGGCGGGCGGCCAGCGAGGCTGAGCTTGAACAGGGCTTGAAAAACTTCCTCGACCATTATGGCGCCAATATCGCCGCCCATTCACGGCCATTTGACGGCGTCATCGAGATGATTGGGGGATTTCGCCGCCGCGGCGCCGGCATTGCGATCTGCACCAATAAACGTGAGGCGTTGTCGCGACTGTTAATCGACACGCTCGCCATTGGCGCTCTGTTCGATACGATTGTCGGCGCGGATACGTGCGCGGCAGCCAAGCCTGACCCTGCGCCCGTATTGCTCTGCATTGAGCAGACCAGCGCGACGCGTTCAGTTTTTATTGGCGACAGCGACACCGATATCAAAGCCGCCGGCGCTGCCGGGTTGCCGTGCCTGATTGCCGAGTTTGGCTATGGGCCGCTGACATTGCGCGACCAGGCGGCAGGCGCGTTTACGGCCTATAGTGAGGCGGCGGCGATGATTGAAAACTTGTTGGCGCGCTAGCCGACGGCTTCTGCGCCGACGTTGCTGCGGGTCGGCATGCCGTTGATCATATCGCTGCGGACATCCGTACGCGCTGAGCGCATGGTGGAAACGAAACCTTCGTCCGACATTTCCACGGAAACGTCGAAGCCACGCTTGCGCCAGAAATCCTGGATTCTCGTGGCAAGACGGCTAGCGCCGTCACGATCACACTGGTCAGCCATAGACTACCCCGATGTTTCATTGAACTACTGCTACTG
>JAADIQ010000013.1 GCA_013151255.1 Alphaproteobacteria bacterium | reverse complement strand
TTATTGGCGCTGGCGGCGGATGATTGCCGCCGAGGTTGCTGAAGGTGCGGCTATTGAATGGGCGCATCTGCAAAAGCATGAGCCGGAATTTTTGGCTGGCGTCAGCGAGGAAAAATTCCGCGAGATTTACGCGCTGGTGCACACGCCGCGCTTTCCGGGTTATGTGTTGGCGATGACCCTGACATTCTTTGCCTCGTTGCCCGTAACCTTTGCTGTCCTGGCGCTGGTGCTTTGGGGCGCGCAAGCTGTCGGCGCGGTTCCAGAGCCGGTCGATGTCGCCAACCGTCTGTTGCTTGACGATGGCCAACTGATTTTCTTCCGTGAGACGCCGCCGGAAGCGGCGCTTTATTATCTCCGCGATGTTTCCGGGTTTTATTATTTCTTCGGCGTCTTAACGGTCTGGCTCGGCATTGTCGCGTTTTTCATGCGCCGGTATCATCGCAACCGTCCGGGCTATCTGCGCGATGAACTCATCCGCACTCGCGAGTAAACAGGAGGCATAGTTGCAATTTCTTCACACCATGGTTCGCGTCCGCGACCTCGATATTTCACTGGACTTTTACTGCAACAAGCTCGGCCTGGTTGAGGTGAACCGCTACGAGAACGAACATGCACGCTTCACGCTGGTGTTCCTTAGCGCCCCGGACGATGTCGCGCGCGCCAAGGACGACCATGCGCCGCTGGTTGAGCTTACCTATAATTGGGATACGGAAGACTATGATGGCGGGCGCAATTTTGGCCATCTCGCCTATCGGGTCGATGATATTTACGAGGCGTGTCAGCGGCTGATGGATGGCGGCGTCACCATCAACCGGCCGCCGCGCGACGGGCATATGGCGTTTGTGCGCTCGCCCGACGGCATCTCTATTGAGCTTCTGCAAAAGGGCGAGGCGCGTCGTCCCGCGGCGCCTTGGGCGGAGATGGAAAACACAGGAAACTGGTAATCTCGGGCGACTTCTTTATGGATTCTTTAATACGCATCAGCCGATAAAACCGTAACGCATAAAAGGCTCATTGATGACGGAAATCTCCGTTTCTCTTAACCATGTCACCAAACGCTACGGCGCCTTCACGGCGGTCGATGACCTCTCATTTGAGGTGGCGAAGGGCGAAATCTATGGGTTTTTAGGGCCCAATGGCGCGGGCAAAACCACCACCTTGCGGATGATGCTCGATATTATCAGCCCGACTTCCGGCAGCCTGGAAGTCCTCGGCTCGACATCGGCCATCACCGTGCGCCAGCGGATCGGTTATCTGCCAGAGGAACGCGGGCTCTACCGCAAAATGAAGGCCGCTGAATCGATTGCCTATTTTGCGCAGTTGCGCGGGGTTCCGAAAAAGAAAGCCTATGCCAAAGCCTATGAACTGCTCGAACAATTCGGGCTGGAAAAATTCGCCCGCTCCAAAACCGAAGCGCTGTCCAAGGGCATGGCGCAAAAGGTTCAGTTGTTGACCACCATCGCCCATGAGCCGGAGCTGCTTATTCTTGACGAACCGTTTTCCGGGCTTGACCCGATTAACCAGCAGACGCTGGAAGAAATGATCAGACATCAAAGCGCCAACGGGCGAACCATCATCTTTTCAACCCATGTGATGCAGCATGCGGAACGCTTATGCGACCGTTTCCTGATTATCGCCGAGGGTCAAAAACGGTTTGAGGGCACGCTTGGGGAGGCGCGCGCCGCTTTCGCCCAGCGCCTGCATGTGCGCACGACCGCTTCGGCGCAAGCGTTAAGAGCGCTTGGCGCGGTGTTGGATATTCGCGTTGAAGAGGCGGGGCGTGAAGGCGAGGAGACGACGTATGAAATCGAGCTTGAAGACGGCGCCGACCCGCAGGAATTTTTGAAAAAAGCCATTGCCGCCGGCATCGCCATCACCCGCTTTGAACAGGCCGGGGCGACGCTGCACGATATTTTCGTGGCGCTTGCCGGCGATGAACAGGACGCCGCGCAAACGGGCGGCGCGATTTTGCACAAGGCGGCGGCGGAATGAACGCGATCCGCCTCATCGCCTGGCGCGAATACAAGCAATATGTGTTCTCGCGCGGGTTTTTGCTGTTTCTCGTGTTGTTTCCCGTGGGCATGGTGCTCATCGGCGGCGCCATGGGCCTGCTGGAGCGCTCCAAGCCGACCCGGCATTTTGTCGTCTATGATGAAACCGGATTGTATACAGACGATATCGACCGGGAAATTGCACGGCGCCATTTGCGCGCGTCGATAAACCTCTGGGATATGTATCTCAGCGCCAATGCCGAACCGGCAGCGCTTGAGGCGGGCTCTATCCCGGAGCCTTTTTCAGCGCCGGGTTTAACCGACCGCCGGGTTAACGCGTTTGAAGAAGCGGGCGGGTTTGATGCGGCGGCCGCCGCAGCGGCGCCGTTTTTAAAGCCCGGCGCGCCGGGTTTTGTGCCGCCAAAGCAGGTGTTTCTCCGGATTGCGCTGCCGGCGGATGCGGCGAGGGCGACCAGCCTTGCGTTGGTGGAAGAAGCCTTGCGGCCCTATCTTCTGGAGCAACGCCGGGCGCCGGTTAGCGATGATGAGGATGGCGCGAAATTGTTTGCGGCGATATTAATTCCAAAAACCTTCGGCGCCGGCGAGGACGCAGCGCCAGCGCAATATTGGAGCCGCAATCTCACCGACCAGGCGCTGGAGGCTATCGTCACCTCGGCGCTTAATTCAGCGTTGCAGCGCCAGGCCATCATCGATTTCGGATTGCCGCAAGAAGCGCTTGACGAAGTGGCGGAGATTGACGCGCCGGTCTCGGCGTTTCGCCCCGACCGGGCGCCGGGCAAGGGCGAACTTGGCATGAAGGACAGAATTGAAACCGCGCTGCCGGCGGTTCTCACCTATATGCTGCTGATCATTATTTTTGGCGTCGGCAATTTGTTGTTGACCAACACGATTGAGGAACGCTCCAATAAAATCGTTGAAATCCTGCTTTCCTCGGTCACCGCCAACCAGCTGATGATGGGCAAACTTATCGGCATCGCCGCTGTCGGCCTCACCATGCCGACGATATTTCTGCTCGGCGGATTAGGCACGGCCATGGCCGCCGGCGGCGACGGCAATATTATGGGGATGGCGTTTGAAACCTTGTTTTCGACCAATCTTTTACTGGTCTATGTGTTCTATTTTCTCTGCGCCTATCTGATTTTTTCAACCATCTTTCTGGCGATCGGCGCGGTCTCCAACTCCTTGCAGGATGCGCAATCTTATATGGGGCCGGTAATGCTGTTGGTGTTTGCGCCACTGCCGTTCATGATTTTAGTGTTTGAAAACCCCAACGGCCTGGTCGCCAGCATCCTCACATGGATACCCATCTACACCCCCTATGCGGTGATGATGCGCGCGGCCGCCTCGCCGCCAATGTGGGAGATACTCGGCGCCACCGCGCTGATGCTCGCCTTCACAATCTTCCTGATACGGATTATGGGGCGGATATTCCGCCAGGCGATCCTGCAAGCCGCGCCGCCAAAAATCCGCGAAGTTTGGAAACTGGCGCGCAAAGAAACGGCTTAGTTGACGCCTTCGTCCGGTATTGGCCTTTGTCGCCATTCGGTTTTATGGTCGCAAGCGATTGGTTTCGGGCAATTTTAATGGAGTTACAGAGTAAACACAGATTGATGACCCTGCTCCAACGAAAGCATACGCTGGATCCAACGCATCAGGGACGGCCTCTCCGAGTGCCAGCATAAAAGCATCGTCATATCCCCTGTAATTTTTCGCTGTCCAAACCCAACCAAGCTTGCGCCCAACAAAATTCAGATAGTCGTTGATGTTCGAGAGGGTGCCTGGCGTGTTTTCATAAGGTTCGTGAAGTTCGATGATTAGTTCGTCGGTGTCGATGTTTACGGATAGCTCAAGTGCCGCAGTCGCAACATCTATGACAATGCGATCGCACTCAAAACTTCCGTCGTTCATAACACGGACGTTCTCGCCGTGAACTTCGGTAATGTTTTTTCCATGAATTTTTTCGTAGTCAAACTTAAGCATTTGGCACCGTGCACCCCAAAATTGGTGAATTAGACCAATAACCCAACCAACATAATCCGCGACTCAAATCTGAGCGCGAATGACTGTTACTGGCGAATACCCGTCAGCCTACCCAATACCTACTGCGCAGAGTCCCCCGCCGGCCGATAGATAAACTTGCGGTCGCAATAGCCGCATTCGGCTTCGCCGTCCTCCAGCGAATACCACACCAGCGGGTGGCCAAGCGGGCCGCCGCCGTCGCAGGAGATGCGGCGCTTGTCGACATAGATAATTTCCGGGTCCGGGGCGGCGGTGGATTTGGTATCGCTCATGACGCGGCTCATTTCTGTTGTTTAAACTGCATTGCAGACGTCAAATCACTTCGTCAAGGGCGCCGCGGCGTTGACCTTCGCGCTGCGCGTGATGATATGAGCCCGACAGCAGTTTGAAAGCCCCCTTATGAGCCAAAACCCGGACAGCAGCGATTACGCCATCGCCGCACGCGGCGTCAGAAAAATCTATGCCGGGACGAAAAAATCGCCCCCGAAGGAGGCGCTTCGGGGCATTGACCTGATGATCCCGCGCGGGTCGATCTTCGGGCTGTTGGGGCCAAACGGGGCGGGCAAATCGACCTTCATCAATATTCTTGCAGGCCTGGTGCGCAAGACCGAAGGCACGGTCTCGGTCTGGGGTTTCGACATCGACAAAAACCCGCGCCAGTCGCGCGCGGCCATCGGGATTGTGCCGCAGGAAATCAACATGGATGTGTTCTTCACGCCGAAGGAGGCGTTGGAGATACAGGCCGGGCTTTACGGTGTCGCCAAGAAAAACCGCCGCACCATGGAAATTCTGAGTGCGCTTGGCCTCGCCGACAAAGCCGATGCTTATGTGCGCCAGCTATCGGGCGGCATGAAGCGCCGGCTCCTGATCGCCAAAGCGATGGTGCATTCGCCGCCGATCCTGGTGCTTGATGAGCCGACGGCGGGCGTCGATATCGAGCTGCGCAAGCAGATGTGGGAATATGTGCTGGAGCTCAATGAGGCTGGCGTCACTATTGTTCTGACTACGCATTATCTTGAAGAGGCGCAGGAGCTGTGCGATCAAATCGCCATCATTCATGAAGGCGATGTGGTTGTTTGCGAGCCGACAGAAAAGCTGATTGCCTCGCTCGACCGCAAAACCTTGATGGTGACGCCGGTAGCGGAAATCAGTAAAGCCCCGGACTTGTCTCCCTATCAGGCTGAGTTAACCCCGGACGGGCGCCTGGCGATCCCTTATCAGCCGAGCAAGGCGCAAGTTGCGGAGATATTAGAGCGCGTTTCAGCCGCCGGCATCGGGGTTAAAGACCTGTCGACGGATGAGGCTGACCTTGAGGATGTCTTCCTTGAGCTGACTTACAAAACTACAAAGAAAATCGCCTGAGGCGGTTTACGCTAAACCCTTCCAAGGCTTGCCTGCGGTGACATCATCAACGGCATGCGCACGCAGCGCCGCGGTAACTTCACCGGCGTCTCCTTTTAGTTGGTCCGGTGAAATGGCCGGCCCAAAAGTAACTTTATAGGGCTTGGCTTTCTTGTTGAGCAGTTCGTGAAACAAAGTCACGTCGCGCAATTCTTCGTTGAGTTTCCAGAACCAGTAATAAAGCCACGAGTTGCGCGCGGTAATATGCGCCGGCACAATCGGGCAGTCATATTTGCGCGCGAAAACCGCAACTGATTGCAGCCATTCCTGTTCGGTGAGATTTTTCTGGTCATTCATGAAGGCCAGCCTCCCGGAGGGAAACAGGACAACGCATTTCTCGGCGTTAAAGGCGCGGATGGCGGACACCAGCGTCTCGCGCGAGCGCAGGCGGGTGCGTTTATCCGCCACCCATTCCACCGGAATAATCATCTCCTCAAGTCCGGGTGCGGCGCGCAACGCATCACGGTTGGCAAAAAATGTCATATCGGGGCGGCACTGTTTCAGCGCATCATACATCGCCACGCCGTCGGGAATGCCGGTAGGGTGGGTTGAGGCAATCAGCACACGGCCGGTTTCGGGAATATGCTCAAGTCCGGTGACGTCCATATCAAGATGGAGAAGCGCGCTGATATGATCGAAGACGCCGCGTGCGGGCAGCCGGGCGATAGCGTCCGCCATTTGCACAGCCGGGCCATGCAGCAAGACGGGATATAAAATCGCCCTATAGAGCGGCCATAACCGCGAGCGCACAAGTTTTTGCGCGCGTTCTTCAATCAGCACATCGACAATATGCTTTTGGGATGCAGTCTTGTTAGGTACAGGCGGGTTCAAGGGAGGGGCGATCCAATATAGCGCTGTGGTTTATTTTCGCTCGCGGCTAATCCTTGCTACGCCCCATTACCGAAAGAGGGGGCCTGCGCGGGCGCGGCGCATAAGCGCCGGGGCGCAGTCGCGCCCGTTTAGAATCAAAATTCACATCAATCGGTTACAGCGGCCGGAACCTAAACCGATTACGCGGCAGGGTAAAATTGAAATTACGTGAGCGGGTTGGCTTTCGGTGCGCAGTCTATTGGTTTTTTTCTTCGCGAGGCTCGCGATAGGGCTCGCTGGCGAGGTGGAGGGTCAAAAACGCGCCCGCGACCAGCAGCGCGACCGCCGCGACGCCGCCGCCATGATTGCCGAGCCAATTGCCGATCACGCCGACAAACCCAACCAGCGCATAAGGCGTAATCGGCGGGGTTTCATGACGCTGACGCAGGAAAAACAAGCCCGCCGTCGCGCTGAATAAAAATACCGCCAAGAGGTCGAAAATCGTTTCCATGCCGTCTCCTCGAAGGGAGATTTGAGGCTGTCAGGGTTAAAATACCGCTTAAGGAATATATACAAACGCTGAATAAAACAGCGCGCCGCCAATATAGCGAAATCAATGGATATTGATTTCGCTATGGCTGTTTTCGCTCGCGGCTAATCCTCGCTTCGCGAGGGCCTGCGCGGGCGCGGCGCATAAGCGCCGGGGCGCAGTCGCGCCCTTTAGGAATCAACACTCTCATCAATCGAGTATTCTGGCGGCGCGCAGCGATAAGTAATCTTATGGCTCAGCGCGTTGGGCGTCGCGCAGGGCGCGGAACTCGTTGCCCTCATACCAGTTTGGCCACACGTCCGAATAAGCCATCGCCGCGCCGGTCTCATAGAGGATTTCCGTCATCTCAGTCATCCCCTCCATGTTCCAGCTGGCGTCATACTCATCACTCGGCGCGTGATAATCATTTTGAACATAGTCTTCGCCGTATTTTTTACCCGCTTCCTCGCCGCCCTCGCGAAGGTCAAACCCGCCATCGGCGTAAAGCATCGGTACGCCCTTTTTCGCCAGCGAGATATGATCGGAGCGATAGAAATATCCCTTTTCCGGCTCCGCATCGGGACGCAAATAGCGATCGTGGTTTTCCGCCGCCGCGCTCAACAGGTCTTCAAGCTCTGAGGCGCCGTAGCCGACGACAACGATGTCTTTGGCCGGCGGCGTCGGCAGGAGCGCGTCAATATTGATGCCGCCGACAATATTTTTAAGCGGCACGGGCGGGGCTTCGGCCATATAGGCCGAGCCCAAGAGGCCGGATTCTTCCGCTGTGACGGCGGCAAACAGGATCGAGCGTAGCGGCGGCTCATCGGCATTGGCGAACTTCTCAGCAATTTCCAACAGCGCCGCAACGCCGGTGGCGTTATCGACCGCGCCATTATAAATCTTGTCGTCGCCATCCGTAGCCGGATTAACGCCGAGATGGTCCCAATGCCCCATGTAAAGAACATAATCGTCAGGGTATTGCGATCCCTCAATGACGCCGATGACATTGGCGTCCTCGCTGCGCCGGATGGCGGTGTTGAGCGCGGCCGATGCGGTAAGGCCCGGCATTGCGACAGCTTTGAAGTCGGCAGATGTTGCAGCTTTGCCAAGGGCGTCTAAATCAAGCCCGGCGGCGTCAAACAATTCATGCGCCGCTTCGATGGAAAACCACCCTTCGGCGATCACCCGCTCAGCGCCGCCATCGGGGCGCTCCAGGTCAAGCTGCGCGCCGGACCATGAGCTTTCAACAACGCCCCAGCCATAGGCGGCAGGCGCGGTGTCGTGGATGACGATGGCGGCGGCGGCGCCTTGGCGTGCGGCCTCTTCATATTTATAAGTCCAGCGGCCGTAATAGGTCATCGCATTGCCGTTAAAGAGGTCCGGGTCCTGGGTCGCAAAACCGGGGTCGTTCACCAGCATGACAACGGTTTTGCCATTAACGTCGACGCCCTCGTAATCGTTCCAGCCATATTCCGGCGCGATGACGCCAAAGCCGACAAACACCATCTCCGTGTTTTCAAAGGCAAGGCTCTCCTCAACGCGCTTGGTCCAGTAGACGACGTCTTTTTTATAGTCGAGATCGCGCGCGCCCGCTGGCGAGTTGATGCGGAAATAGGACGTGTCCGGATTAAGCGTCGCCTCAACCATGGGAACGCGCTGGAAGAAGCTGTCGCCGATCGGTTTCAGGCCGAGGCGCGTGTACTGATCGGCGATATAGGCGCGGGCTTTCTCGCCGCCTGGCGTGGCTGGCGCGCGGCCCTCATATGCGTCCGATGCGAGGGTTGAGATGTGGAGGGCGAGGTCGTCTCCGGTGATGTCGGGGCTGGTTTTGTTCGCAGGCGCCGCATCTGCGGCCGCCTCGGCGTCGGGCGCGGCAACCTCGGCGCTGCAGGCTACAATCAAAGCGAAACAGGGCGCTAAAATCCCCAACCGGTTGAATCTCATCATCGATCTCCTCCGCATTATGGTTAGCGCGCGATGTTGCATGGCGGGCGGTTTGAAACAAGTCGATTATGGGGCCCGCAGCAACTGTGACCTGTGGTCATGGCCCGATTTTTGGATTAATAGCCGTGACGTGGCCGGAATGGGTTTGACTGCGTATTTGTCGACCCAGAATGGGCGCACGGCCTCAATTTTGAGGCATCGGGAGGAAGATGAATGAGCGTTTCAGTTTCGCCAGCGCATAGCGCTGCGAGATCGTTTGAGCTATGCGCGCCGCAGCGTCTGTCGAACCTGACGGCGGAGGCGCTTTACCAACATGCCGTTGAACGCGGCGAAGGCGACATCGCCAAAGACGGGCCGTTGGTGGTGAAGACCGGCGAGCATACCGGCCGCTCGGCGTTGGATAAATTTATTGTCCGCCACGAAGACATCGACGCCAAAATCTGGTGGGACGCCAATCAGGCAATCACGCCCGAGCAGTTTGAGTGTCTCCACGCCGACATGCTTAACTATGCGACGCGCCACGATCTTTTCATGCAGGATTTACGCGGCGGCGCCGACAAAAAATACGCCATCAATGTGCGCGTCTTTACCGAATTTGCATGGCACAGCCTGTTCATCCAGCATTTGCTGGTGCGCCCGCCAATGGATGAGCGCGGCGCGGCGCCGGATTTCACGGTTGTCGACTTGCCGGGTTTTGAAGCTGACCCGGCAGTGCATGGCTGCCGCGGCAAGACGGTGATCGCGGTTGATTTCGTGCGCCGGCTCGTCCTCATCGGCGGCACGTCTTACGCCGGCGAGATGAAAAAATCAGTATTCACCATATTGAATTTTCTGCTGCCCGAAGACGGCGTCATGCCGATGCATTGCTCGGTTAATGTCGGCGAGCGCGCCGATCCGGCAATTTTCTTCGGCCTTTCCGGCACCGGCAAGACAACGCTGTCCGCCGACCCCAAACGCACATTAATCGGCGACGACGAGCATGGCTGGGGCCCGAACGGGCTGTTTAACTTTGAGGGCGGCTGTTACGCCAAGATGATACGCCTGTCGTCCTCGGCGGAGCCTGAAATCTACGCCACCACCAAGCGGTTCGGGACGGTGCTTGAAAATGTGGTGATGGACCCTCGGACCCGCGAACTTGACCTTGATGACGCCAGCCTTGCGGAAAATTCGCGCGGCGCCTATCCAATCGATTTTATTCCAAACGCCAGCCTTGATGGCCGCACCGGGCATCCCCGCAACATCATTATGCTGACTTGCGATGCGTTCGGGGTGATGCCGCCGATTGCAAAGCTCACCCCCGCGCAGGCGATGTATATGTTCCTGTCGGGCTACACCGCGAAAGTTGCGGGCACCGAAAAGGGCCTTGGCAAGGAACCGCAGGCGACTTTTTCCACCTGCTTTGGCGCGCCGTTCATGCCGCGCCATCCGTCGGAATATGGCAAGCTGTTGGGCGCGTTAATTGACAAGCATGATGTCGATTGCTGGATGGTGAACACCGGCTGGACCGGCGGGCCTTATGGGACCGGCATGCGCATGCCGATTAAGGCGACGCGCGCGCTGCTTGCCGCCGCGCTGGACGGCTCTCTCAATGATGCGCCGATGACGCTTGATCCGATTTTCGGCTTTGCCGTGCCGAGCGATGTTGCACTGGTTGACCCCAAGATTTTAACCCCGCGCAATAGCTGGGACGACAAGGGCGCTTATGACGCGCAGGCGCAAAAGCTCGCGGCGATGTTTGTCGAGAACTTTAAAGTCTTCGAGCTTTATGTCGATGATGCGGTAAAAGCGGCCGCGCCGAAAACCTAAACTTTATGCGCGCGTGTCGAAGCGTGCGCCGGGCTCGGCGTCATCGCCTTCCTGTTTGGCGCCGGCGCCTGAGGAAACCGTCACCATCGCTGCGCGCAACACCCGCTCGCCAATGGTAAAGCCCGGCTGGGCGACGTCGATAACATGGCCGACCGGCACGGCCCCATCCGGAATTTGCGCGACCGCCTGGTGCAGATTGGGGTCGAATTTCTCGCCCTTGGGAAACACCCGGCGAATGCCGTGGCGTTCCATCACTGCCAAAAGCTCTTTTTCCGTCATCTGAAGGCCTGCGACAATGCCCGACAGCGCTTCGGTGGAGGTTGGCGTATCGTCGCCGCCGGCGGCGTGGAGCGCGCGCTCGAAATTATCGGTAACGCCAAGCAGGTCGCGGGCGAAATTGGCGATTGCATAGCGCCCGGCATCGGCTTTTTCGCGCTCGCTGCGGCGGCGCGTGTTTTCCAGCTCCGCCGCCAGGCGCAACACCCGGTCATTCAGCTCAGCCAGTTGCCGCTCATGGCGCAAGGATTTGTCCTCATCGCCTTTTTTTGCGTCGCCCTTCTTCTCGTCAGTTTGGGAGGCGCTGGCGATCTCGTCGGCGACGGCGCGGTCGTCTTCTGTCAGGTCAACCGGCTTGTCGCCTTCAACCGGGTTCTGGTCTTTATTGGGGGGGTAATCGTGATCACTCATATTCAGGTTCTAATTCTCTTAACTGTTTCGCTGACGGGCAAGCGCCATTTACGGCTCCGCTGCGGTTATTTCAACATCCGCGAGACAACTTCGGCGGTATAATCGACGATTGGGATGACTTTGGCGTAATTCAGCCGGGTTGGGCCGATCACCCCCAAGACCCCAACGATTTTGCGGGTCTCGTCGCGATAGGGCGCGGCGATCACCGATGAGCCGGACAGCGAGAATAAATTGCTCTCCGAGCCGATAAAAATTTTAACCCCCTCGCCGTCTTTGGCGGCGGTCAAAAGCTCGATCACGTCGCGCTTCTGCTCAAGGTCGTCAAACAGCATCTGCACCCGTTCGATATCCTGAAGCGCGCTTTCCTCAATCAACCGCCCGCGCCCGCGCACGATGAGAGACCAGTCCTCGCCGCCGGTGACTTTGGCGACGCCCTGACGGACAAGCTTGGCGGTGATCGCATCAAGCTCGGCGCGGTTATTTTCCACCTCATCGAGAATTTGCGCACGGGTTTCATTCAGGGAACGCCCGCGCAGGCGCGCATTGAGATAATTGCCGGCGGCGATCAGCGCTGAGGCGGGAAGGTTCTCCGGGGTTTCAATCAGCCGGTTTTCAACCCGGCCATCTTCAAACACCAAAATCACCAGCGACTTGCCGGGCCGGGTGGAGACAAATTCAATCTGGCGCAACGGCGCGTCGGATTTTTGCGTCAGCACAAGGCTCGCCGCCTGGGTGAGGCCGGTTAGCTTTGCCGCCGCCTGGGCCAGCACAGTTTCGACATCGTCATCGCGGGCCTCCTGCTCAATGGCGCGGCGTTCCTCGCCGGTGAGCTCGCCAACCTGCATCAGCCCGTCGACAAACAGCCTCAACCCCCGCTCCGTCGGCAGCCGCCCGGCCGAGACATGCGGCGCATGTAAGAGCCCCGCATCGGTGAGGTCTGCCATTACGTTGCGGATGGTGGCGGCTGAGAACGGAATGGTCTGGTCGTGGCTCAGCGTGCGCGAGCCGACCGGCTCGCCGGTGGCGAGATAGGTTTCCACTAGCTGGCGAAAGATATCGCGCGAGCGCTCGTCAATATCGTTTAATACGTCCATGGCCCGAACTTGTACCCGTTATTTTCGCGTCTAGTGGAAAATAGGCGCAGTTGCGTAAACATTCAAAGGGGTGGGCAAAGGGGTGATTTACCCGATTGCGGGTCGACAAGCCGGCCTGCGCAGCGCTAGGAACGCCTCACTTTATCTTGGACTTGGAGAATATTATGAGACCGTCAGGCCGCACCTTCAATGAACTGCGCTCGATTGAGCTGGTTCCGGGTTTTTCAAAACATGCCGAGGGCTCGTGCCTGGTGAAATGCGGCGACACCCATGTGCTTTGCACAGCAAGCTGGGATGAAACCACGCCGCCATGGCTGCGCGGCGGCGGCCGCGGCTGGGTGACGGCGGAATATGGCATGCTGCCGCGCTCCACTGGCGGGCGCATGAAGCGCGAGGCCAAACGCGGGCAATCGGGCCGCACCCAGGAGATCCAGCGGTTGATCGGGCGTTCGCTGCGCGCGGTGGTGGATTTAAAAGTGCTTGGCGAGCGTCAAATCCTGGTCGATTGCGATGTCATTCAGGCCGATGGCGGCACCCGAACCGCGTCGATTACCGGCGCCTGGGTGGCGGTGAACGAGGCTTGCAAATGGGCGCTTGAGCAAGGGATTATCAAAACCAGCCCGATCCGCGATCGGGTGGCGGCGATTTCCTGCGGGCTGGTGGCTGGCGCGCCGGCGCTCGATCTCGATTATGACGAGGATTCTTCAGCCCAAGCCGACGCCAATTTTGTCATCACCGGTTCGGGCGGACTGGTTGAGGTGCAGGCGACCGCCGAGGGTGATCCGTTCACAGAAGAGCAATTTGCAGCCCTGATGTCGCTGGCCAAGGACGGCTGCGCTGACATTTCTAAGATGCAGGCGGAAATCGCCGGCTGATTTGTGCGCCAGCGGCGGCGCATGCTAAGCGCCGTAACCAGACGCGCCGGGCCGGCCCGTCATAAGAGGAGTTTTGATGCTGCAGGAAGACGTCGCTCCAGCCGAAAGCCAGCCTGACGTTTCGGGCATTGAATCCCTGGTCGGCTTTGACGCCTTGCGTGACAAATCCGCAGAGTGGACCGCCTGGCTGCAAAGCCAGATGTTGTCTATCGATGTCGCCATTCAGGCGGGCATCATCTTTTTCGCGCTGGCGCCGGCGGCGGTTTTTGGCCCGCAGCTGAAAAAACTGATCCGCAGCCAGGTTGCGCCGCGCGCGCCGTTTGGCGTTTTGCGTCGCGCGGCAAACGCGTTTGCGCATATCGCAACGCCGATTGCGCTACTTATCACGCTGCAAACAGCGGTCGTCATTCTCGACGGGCTCGGTATTTCCAACGGGTTTGTCGAGGCTGGCGTCAGCCTGTTGAGCGCCTGGATCGTCATCCGGCTGGTGGCGCTGGTTATCCGCTCGCCGTTCTGGTCGCGGGTGGCGATATCCGTCGCCTGGCCAATTGCCGCGCTGGATATTCTCGGTGTCCTCGACGATGTCGTTCGCCAGCTGGATGCGTTTTCCATTTCGTTAGGAACGGACGAAGCTGGCAATACGCAACATTTTTCAGCGCTGGACTTTGTGCGCATGCTGGCGATTTTCGCGCTGCTGTTCTGGGGCGCAAGCTTCGCCAGCAAATTCGTCAAGGGCCGCATCAGCGCAATTGATGAGCTGACGGTCTCATTTAAAGCGTTGTTGTCAAAAATCCTTGATGTGATGTTGCCAATCATCGCGCTGATTGCAGCGTTACAGATTGTCGGCTTTCCGTTTGGCACATTAGCGATTTTCGGCGGCGCGGTGGGCCTCGGCATTGGCCTTGGGATGCAGCGCACGGTGTCGAACTTTTTTGCAGGCTTTACGCTAATTGCCGATAAATCGATTAAGCCCGGCGACGTTATTGAGGTTGGCGGCACCTATGGCTGGGTGACGCAGATGAATGCGCGCTATGTTTCAATCCGCACCCGCGACGGCACCGCGCACCTTATCCCCAACGATCTTTTTATCAATGAAGGGGTGACCAACTGGTCGCACTCCGACCGCGTAGTTCGGCTGCATGCGCCGTTCGGGGTTTCCTACAATACGCAAGATTTGCGCGGGCTCGCCAAACGCGCCGAGGAAACCGCGCTGAGCGTTGAGCGGGTTCTGAAATCGCCGGTCCCGCGCTGCAATCTGATGGAGTTCGGCGATAATTCCGTCAATTTCGACCTGCGGTTCTGGATTAACGACGCCGCCAACGGCACCTCCACCAACGGCACCTCCAATGTGCGCAGCGACGTATTGCTGGCGATCTGGGATATGCTTGCCGAACAGGGCGTCGAAATTCCGTTCCCGCAGCGTGATTTGCACATAAAATCAGCGCCTAAGGCCTTGCGCGACGCCCTTGAAGGCGAGGCCGCCGCCCCGGTTTCAAATCTCCGCGAGGGCTAGCGTGATGCCGCTTTACGGCTTTTCAGAACCGCCCCGCCGGTCTATAATGACCGCTGGGGCAAATTGCGGCGATAGTCGGGAGACGATGATGATCAAGATTTTGACAATGGGCGGCCTAGCGCTGTTGATGGCGGCATGCGCGACGGCAACGCCCTATGCGCCAGCTGTGAGCGATCGCGGTTATGGATTTTCAGAACAGCAAATCGAACAAGGCCGATACCGGATTACGTTTCGCGGCAACTCCTCGACAGCGCGCGAAACAGTAGAGAACTCCTTGCTCTACCGGGCGGCGGAGTTAACTGTTCAAGGCGGCTACGATTATTTTGTGGTGGTTGAAAACGATACCGAGTCCCGCACCAACTATTCCAGCACATCGACCTACCCGGGGTCCTTTTCACCGTTCTATGGACGCTATGGCTTTGGCCATGGGTTCCACGGCTCGTCTTACGCCTTTCCATATTACGCCTACGGCTTCGGCTGGGGCTATCCTTATGACGGCTATACGCGCGAAATTACCCGCTACTCTGCGGTTGCATTCGTGGCTATGTATCGCGGTGAAAAGCCTGCGGACAATTCACGGGCGTTTTCTGCGCGTGAAGTCATGAAAAATCTTGGACCGGTAGTATTGGGCGAGCAGCCTGTGGCTGCTGGCTATTAAACCCGCTTAAACCGCATGCAAGATTGCCTGCGGTTTTTGCTTCTTGGATTCATAGACAACAACAAAACCGCGCGGCGTGTGTCTGACGACCACGCCGCATTGTTGGCCGATGTGGATTTCCGATCCAAGCGGCGGGCGGCGCGGCGCTTCGACAGATACGCCGTCCACGGACATATCGATAATCCGGACATAGAGTGACGAACCGTCGGCAAGGCGGCTGCTGGTGCGCACATCTGAACGACGGTGACGCAAGGTAGTGCGCCGGTCGCCAAGCCCTTCAGCAAAGGGCTGGTTGGCCAGTAAGATGAGCTTTTCGGTAAGTTGCGTGCGGCGCTTTTTTGACAACAGGAAAGACACCGCAAACCCATCGGGGAAAGTCCGCGCCACCGTTCCTTCGATGATATCAAGGTCTTTGACCCGAACAATAACCGCGTCGCCGGGCGCCGCGTTAGTATCGGCGATCAGCGCCATATCGCCTGGCGAGATATTCAACAGGCGGCCCTCAAACTCATCGACGGCGTTAATGACAATATGCGCCGGCATATTGAGGCTAACGCGCTTGAAGCGACGGGCGTCGGATTTCGCCATTGATAATTTTCCTAATATAGACATAGTCTTGCCGATAGCTGCAAACTATCGGCCAGCATTCAAACCTTCTCTAAAAGGTAAGATACATTTTTATCGATCTTCGCGGATTTATTGGGCTCTGGGCGCGCCGGGTTTGCGGGCGCGGACAAGCTTTTGTATGGTTAATCAACGGGGGCCCTGCCAAACAATCTCGGGAGTTTTCTCACCATGAAAAAAATAATGGCCGCAGTAATGGCCGCCGTAACGATTGGGGCGATGGCGGTAATGACTACAGTTAACGCGAGCGATCCCTATTTATGGCTTGAAGAGGTGGAAAGCGAGCAAGCGCTCGACTGGGTGCGCGCGCAAAACAAACGCTCTTTAGGCGAGCTGGAGAGCGATCCGCGGTTTGCCGATCTCTATAAAGACGCGCTTTCGGTTTTAACTTCTGATGCGCGTCTTGCGTATGGAGCAATCCATAATGGCGAGGTTTATAATTTCTGGCAGGACGAAACCCATATCCGCGGGCTGTGGCGGCGCGCAGACGTTGAGGGCTACCGCAACGGCGAGCCGGATTGGGAAACGCTGATAGATTTTGATGCGTTGGCCAAGGCCGAGGGCGAGAACTGGATCAAGGGCGACATCGCCTGCCTGTCCCCGGCCTATCGCCACTGCATGGTCGAGCTTTCCGACGGCGGAAAAGACGCTGCCTATTGGCGTGAATTCGACCTTGAAACCAAGACCTTTGTCGATGGCGGGTTTTATCTGCCGGAAGCAAAGTCGTGGCTCTCATGGGTTGATGCAGACACGCTCCTTGTGGCGACCGACTGGGGCGCGGATGCGCTGACGACGTCGGGCTATCCAAGACAAGTCCGGCGGTGGAAGCGCGGCGCCTCAAAGGATGATGCTGAAATCCTTATGACGGTCGGCGCCGATGATGTCTGGGCGTTCCCGGTGGTCGAGCATGATGGTGACGACACTTATGAATTTATATTGCGCGGCCCGTCATTCTTCGAGCGGGAATATCACCAAATCGGCGCTGGCGGCGCCCTCGCCAAGCTCCCGCTGCCGCTCAATGCGGACATGCAAGGCGTCCTCGACGGCGTTGCGATTTTTCTCCTGCGCGAAGACTGGGCCTATCGCGGCAATGATTATGCGCAAGGCGCGCTGATCGGTTATGACTTGAACAGCGGCGCGGTTGAAAATATATTCGCCGCAAGCCAGAGCCAATCGATTGAAGGCGTTGGCGTCGGCAAATCGAGCTTGATTGTTCAATATCTCGATGATGTTTCAGGAAAGGCCGCACGGGTTTCCCGCCGTAAAAAAGGCGGCTGGAAATCAAAGGAAATAAAATTACCCACCAATGGCGTTGTCGCTATTGTCTCTGCCGGCGGCGGGACCGACGACGCGATGGTGTCGTTTGAAAATCTGACGACGCCGGATTCTTTGTTTTATGTGACGGCGAAAAATAAAGTTTCAAAAATTGCCGAGACCGCGCCGTTTTACGACGCAACCGGCGTCATGGTCGAGCAGCGCTTTGCAACCTCCGCAGACGGAACAAAAGTTCCCTATTTTATTATGGGCCAGGATGCGGTTTTGAAACAGGGCAACGCGCCAACCATCCAATATGGCTATGGCGGTTTTCTCGTGCCTATCCTGCCGGCCTATTATGAGGACCCGGCGCGGCCGCAAAATGGCGCCCTGGCCGGGCTCATGTGGGTGAAGCGCGGCGGCGTTATGGTGCTGAGCAATATTCGCGGCGGCTCGGAATATGGCCCGCGCTGGCACGAAGCGGCGTTGAAACAAAACCGTCAGCGGGCGTTTGATGATTTTATTGCGATCTCGGAAGACCTGATTGAAACCGGCGTCACCAGTCCTTCAAGGCTCGGCATTATCGGCCGCTCCAATGGCGGATTGCTGATGGGCGCGATGCTCACCCAGCGGCCGGAGCTTTATGCGGCGATCGATATCGGCGTGCCGCTGTTCGACATGAAGCGCTACAACAAGCTGCTCGCCGGCGCCTCGTGGATGGGCGAATATGGCAATCCCGACATCGAAGAAGAGTGGGACTATATTTCCAAATATTCGCCCTATCAGAACCTTAAGGCGGGCCAGCCCTATCCGAAAGTGTTGCTTTATACCTCCACCAAGGATGACCGCGTCCATCCCGGTCATGCGCGCAAGGCGGCGGCCAGGCTCGCCGAGCTTGGCTATGACTTTTACTACTATGAGAACATCGAAGGCGGGCATGGCGGCACCGCCAATCAGAAACAACTCGCCCGCCGCACGGCGCTGGAATATGTCTATTTCTTCCGTCAGCTGATGGATGAAGTAAAATGAGCGAGATGACCGCCTCCCTGCTTCAGCGTGCCTGGCGCAAGGTTGACATCAAGCTGTCGATTGACGGCGACATGCACATCCTGCGCTGGCGACGCGGTTGGTTCGTCGACGAGGTGCTGTTTGACGACCGCCGCGTGGCGACTTCCTCCGGGGTGTTCAACCGCGAGACAATCTTTGGCCTTGGGATAGAAACGTCCGCGAAGACAGACGTTCGGCTGGTCTTTATGATCGATACCGAGGCGGGCTGGAATGACTGGTCCGGGGAGATGAAACCGCGCGGCGTGCGCCTTGAAACGGCGGATACGGCGTTAATCGCCTATGGCTCGCTCGGCCCGGACCGCGCCGAGCCGTTCCGCCAGCTGTTTGACCGTGCGGTCAGGGCGATCGGCCTGTAACCACCAAATAAGCCGCCATTCCCTTTTTGTACAAAATTACCCTAGAGTTCGCGAAATTTTGATCTGAGGAGCTGTCTGCATGACCCCTGCCCTTATCGCCTATTGGGTGATTACGATCTTGTTGTTCGGCGTCTTATTTGCGCTGGCGCGAAATTTCAAAATGCGGCTCTGGGCGCGGGTCCTTATTGGGCTCGGTCTCGGCGGGGCGATGGGGTTTGCGTTTGGCGGCGGCGCGGCGGGGTGCGCTGACGGTGTGGCTTGCGTGCCGGCGTCATCGAAATTTATCGGCGATGCGTTTGTGCGGCTTATCCGCATGCTGATTGTGCCGCTCATCTTCACTACCCTGACCGCCGGCGTCATCGCCATGGGCGACCCCAAGCGCCTCGGCTCGCTTGGCGGACGCGCGATTGGCCTTTATGTCGGCACGACCGTCATTGCGGTCTCGCTCGGGCTGGTCTTCGGGCTTATTTTTCAGCCCGGCATTGGCGTCGACCTTTCAGCGGTGGGGCCCGACGCGGTGGCCTCGGTGCAGGGTAAGCTTGCCTTGGCGGGGGCGTCGGGCAGCGTCGTTGACCGGCTGCTTGCCATCATTCCGATGAACCCGGTAGCGGCGCTCGCCTCAACCGATGTTCTGGCGATTATTTTCTGGGCGATATTGTTCGGCGTCGGCATATTGATGGCCGGCGAGCGCGGCAAGCCCGTCGCCTTAGTGATGGAATCGGCGGCTGAGGCGGTTTTAAAAGTCACCGAGATCGTCATGGAAGTTGCGCCTTACGGCGTTTATGCACTGATGGCGTGGGTGATCTCGACCCAGGGGCTCGATATCCTGGTTAATCTCGGCAAGCTCGCTATGGCGCTCTACCTTGCCTGTTTTGTGCATGCGATCTTCACCTATGGGGCGATCATTCGCTTTGTCGTCAACCTGCCGGTGCGGCGCTTTTTCGGCGGCATTGTCGACGCTCTGGCGGTCGCCTATTCCACCGCCTCATCAAATGCGACGCTGCCGGTCACCATCGCTAACGTGTCGGAAAACCTCGGCGTTGAAAAATCCGTCGCCGGCTCGGTGTTGCCGCTCGGCGCCACCATCAACATGGACGGGACGTCGATTTATCTCGGACTGATTGCGCTTTTTGCCTCGCAAGCTTTAGGCATTCCGCTCGACGCCGGCGATTATCTGATGATCGCGCTGACCGCGACGCTGGCTTCCATTGGCGCTGCGGGCATTCCCTCTGCGGGGCTATTATTGGCGGCGACGGTGCTGTCGGTGTTCGGTGTAACGGCGGAGCAATCAGTGCTCATCATCGCGCTGATTTTCCCCTTCGACCGCCTCCTCGACATGATGCGCACGGCAACCAACGTCACCGGCGACGCCGCCGTTGCGGTTACAGTCGCCAAATGGGAAGGCGCGCTAGACGAAGAGGTCTTCAAGGCGAAGTCCGTGGCTTAGCTTTTACCTTTGCGTCCGTCTACGGAGCGCTCGCCATAATCACCGAACGGTCGGTCGCGGTCGCGCACAGCTTCGCGAAAGCCCGCATCCTCGCAACGCTTAACGAAATCAAGCCCCTCCTGGGTGTGCCGGGCGACGCCGTCAAACAATGTGCCCAACAGCCGCGAGCCGGCCGGGTCATACATCTGCCGCGCAATCTCATTGAGGTTGAGCTTGATCATCTGCAACTGACTTAAAGGGACCTGCGCCATGCGCTTTGCAAGCGCCGTTGCGTGTTCCGCCAGCGCATCATCGGGGACGCATTCCTGCACCGCGCCCCATGCGGCGGCCTGCGCGCCGGTAAATTCATCACCGGTGAGCATATAGCGGCGGGTTCTTTCCAGACCGAGCCGCGCCACCCATGTCCATGGCGCTTCCGGCACGCCCCAGACCCGCGACGGCGGATAGCCAAACCGCGCAGACTCGGCCGCAATAATGATGTCGGCGTTAAACACAATGTTGGTTCCGCCGGCGATGCACCAGCCGGAGACCGCCGCGATTGTCGGCTTGGCAAGCTCGTGCAACCGCGCCCAGGTTTTTGCGTAACGACCAATCTCGCGCAGATCCGCAACGCTGTCCCACACCCGGCCGGGATCGTCCTCGGCGATGACCCCGCTGCGCGCCGACCAGTCGAGACCATATCCGGCGCAAAAGGCCGGCCCTTCCGCATCGAGCAGCACGACCCTGACGGCGTCATCAGCCTCAGCCTCATCAAGCGCGGCGGACAATTCGTCACGAAAGCCCGGCGTGATGGTGTTGTATTCTTTTGCGCGGCAAAGGGTCAGACGGCGCACCGCGCCCTCGGTTCCGATCCGGATTGCGCTGCTCATGGGGGTGCTCCTTGAAACCGGATTGAATTGCGTCGCGGTTTAGTCTGTGGCCCGGGGCTATGTGCGGGTCAAACCATTGTCGCAGCCTGGTCATGGCCTAGTATCGAAATTTCCGAATTTACAAATGAATATTATCTATTTTACCTGAGGTAAAATCTGCCGCATGACTAAAACGGCTAACCGGGGTTCGGGTGACCGGCCCTCATGTGAAAGCAGGAAAGCGCCAACGCGCCTCCGCCTTGGCTTTCATAAGCAAAGCAGGAAACAGGGCGATTTCGCTTGTGTCTCCCCCTAAGTGCGTCCTGTTTCCTCGCTTTGCTTGCCATGAACCTGCCGACCCCCTATAGAACCCGCGACTTTCGGGAAATCTAAGCTTTCCCGCGTTTGCCGGCACGATCCCCTATATGAAAGGGATGAGGCTGGGGATGCACCGCCGCCGGGGTAACGCCCTCGCGGTGGTTAAATTCGTTTGGTGAGTTTCGCGCTCCCGTTGTTGACATGACGCGCTTTGCGCCGCGAGGTTTTTTTGTTTGCGGGCATTCGCCCGCGGGTGCGGTGGTTAAATTCGTTTGGCGGGTGTTGTGCTCGTGTTGTTGGGTGCGGCGGCGAGAGTTGTCTGGTTTGAAGGATACGGTTTGGACTATCGGATTGATTTTTCTGGTGTTGATTGGGAACCGGCCCTTGAGGGGACGGCTCGGCTGAAGCGCGTCTTGCGCGGCGGCAAGGTGTTTCGTTTGGTTGAGATGACGCCGGCCTCGGAACATCCAGAATGGTGCGAGGTTGGCCACACCGGTATGATTGTCGAGGGCGAACTTGAAATCGACTTTGGCGGCGACAAGACTGTCTTTCGCGCGGGTGATGCGCTGTTCATTCCGGCGGGAACAAAAGACCGCCATCGTCCGCGCGCGCTTTCTGACCGCGCGGTGATGTTTTTAATCGAAGATGAGGACGCCTGATGTTTGACACTCTAAGTGACCGGTTAGGCGTTATATTCGACGGGCTCAGGGGAAGAGGCGCGCTTGAAGAAAAGGACGTCGTCGCGGCTTTGCGCGAGGTGCGTGTTGCGCTGCTGGAGGCGGATGTTGCGTTGCCCGTGGCGAAAGATTTCATCGCCAAGGTGAAAGAGCGCGCCATTGGTTCCGAAGTCTTGCGTTCGGTGACGCCGGGCCAGCAGGTCGTGAAAATCGTTCATGATGCGCTCGCCGACATGCTTGGCGGGGATCAGGACGCATCCTTAAGTTTCCAGACCACGCCGCCGGCGGCGATTATGATGGTCGGGCTTCAGGGCTCGGGCAAAACCACCTCGACCGCGAAGATCGCCCTGCGGCTGACGAAACGCGACAAAAAACGCGTCCTCATGGCCTCGCTCGACACCAACCGCCCGGCCGCGCAAGAGCAGTTAGAAATTCTCGGGCGCCAGGCCGAGGTGAAAACCCTGCCGATTATCGCCGGCCAAACCCCGCGCGATATCGCCAGCCGGGCGATGGAAGCGGGCCGGCTCGGCGGCTTTGACGTCGTCATGCTCGACACCGCCGGCCGGCTCTCCATCGACGAGCAGTTGATGGCTGAAATCGCTGACATCAACCGCGCCACTAATCCGATTGAGATCCTGCTGGTGGTCGATGCGTTGACCGGGCAGGACGCTGTGCAGACGGCGGAGAAGTTTAAAGCCCGCGTCCCCGTCACCGGGATTGTCATGACACGGATTGACGGTGATGCGCGCGGCGGCGCGGCGCTGTCCATGCGCGCGGTTACTGGCGCGCCGATTAAGTTTATCGGCGTCGGCGAAAAACTCGACGAGCTCGACACGTTTGAACCGGGCCGCATGGCGGGGCGCATTCTCGGCATGGGCGATATTGTCAGCCTGGTTGAAAAAGCCAGCGAGCAAATCGACGCTGACAAGGCGAAAAAAGCCGCCAAGAAAATGGCCAAAGGCGAGTTCGACATGAACGATCTCGCGGACCAGTTTCGTCAGATGCGCAAAATGGGCGGCATGGGCGCCATCCTCGGGCTGATGCCCGGCATGGGCAAGATGAAGAAGATGGTCGATCAGGCCGGCGGGCTTGATGACAAGGAAATCATCCATCAGGAAGCGATCATCTCATCGATGACCAAGGCCGAACGCAAGACGCCGAAGCTGTTAAACGCAAGCCGCAAAAAACGCATCGCCAAAGGCTCCGGCACCAGTGTTCAGGAAATCAACAAGCTCGTCAAAGCGCACCGCCAGATGGCCGATATGATGAAGAAGATGGGCAGAGGCGGCATGAAAGGCATGGCCAAACAGCTCGCTGGAATGGGTGGCGGTATGCCCGGTGGGATGATGGGCGGCGGAATGCCAGGCGGCGCGCCAGACCCGGCGTTGCTGGAAGCCGCCAAGGGCGCGAAAGGTCCGGGGGCTGACGAAATAGATTTTGACGCCATTGAAAAAGCGCTTGCAGGGCAAGCTCCGATGCCGCCAGGCATGGGTGGGTTGCCGGGTTTGGGGAAGAAGAAATAAAACTATGAAACGCGATTTTATTTGCGCAGCAACCGCTTGGCTTATCATCATGATTCTTGTCAACCAAACCATCTCCCGCTCTTTCCGGCGAAAGCCGGAATCCAGTCAGCAAAAAAATGACGGGCCTCGCCCGGCTTTATTCATTTGCTGGGCCCCGGCTTTTGCCGGGATGAGCGGGAACAGATTTCAATTTTCAACCGAAAACTAAACATAGAAGGAACACCAACATGTCACTAAAAATCAGACTCGCCCGGGGCGGCGCGAAGAAACGTCCCTATTACAATATCGTTGTTGCGGATTCGCGCATGCCGCGTGATGGCCGCTTCATTGAGAAGGTCGGGCATTACAATCCGCTGCTCGCAAAAACCGACGAAAACCGTGTTCAATATGATGAAGAACGCATCAAACATTGGCTCGGCGTCGGCGCCAAACCGACAAACCGCGTCGCGCGTTTTCTGGCGGCGAACGATCTCGTAAAATGGGAACACGGCAATAACCCGAACAAAGGCAAGCCGGGCGAGAAAGCCCAAGAGCGCGAGCAGGAGAAGAAAGACAAAGCTGAAGCGGTAGCCGCAGCGCTTGAAGAAGCGAAAAACGCACCCGCGCAAGAACCTGCTGCTGAAGAAGCGCCTGCAGAAGACCCCGCCGCGCCTGAGGCGGAAGAAAAGACCGAATAATTCGGTGTTCTCGCCGCCGCCCTATGGCTCGGTTGCGGGAACAATGATGGAAAATCCATCAAACTGATATTCAAAAGCGCCGTCTGTTTCCACATAGGCGGCGCTTTTGCTTGATATCGCTTCAAAGCCAGCACTGACCCGGCTGAGATAAGCCGGCTCGGCGAGCGGAACATTATGCGCCGTTAACAGATGATCGAGTTCCGGCTCGAGCGCGGCGAGCCGGTCAATCGACGCTCTATAGTCGGCGACGTTTGAGCCTTCGAGATGGGCGTAAAGCGGCGCGAGATAAAATGTGTCGCCGGTAAACAGCCTTCGACCCGCACGGTCGAGCAGGCAGATAGAGTCCGGCGAGTGGCCCGGCGTCACTAAGACTTCAAGCCGCACCCCGCCAAGGTCGATGATGTCGCCGTCCTTAATGGTCGTCGTTACCTGATAGGGTTTGATTTCATAGGCTTCCGGATCAAACCCGTCCGGGGTTTGCTTCCATAGCCAGTCGCCGCTCACATACTCGGCGACGTATTCATGTTCCGCGCCTTTCGCCTGCGCGCGGGCGTAGTCAACGTCAAGGCCGCCAATTTCGGAAAACTCATAATTGCCGCCAATATGGTCGTAATGGCCGTGGGAATTTAAAACCAAAATATCGAGATCGGTGAGGCGGGCGACCACCGGGCGCAATTTGGCGATGCCGAGGCCGGTGTCGAACAATAAGGCCCGCGTCTCGCCGACAATCAGAAACGAGATGACTTCCTCAAACTGGCCCGGCTCGTAGATCGCATAGACGCCTTCGAAGACCCGGTAGGCTTCAAACCATTCAAGGCCCTCGGCGACGCGCTCGTAATTGGCCCATTGCGCCCGCGGCAGCTTCTCCCACCATTTCGCGGTGTCGCCGCCGCGGCCTTCGACGGTTAGCGTTTCGGTATCGGCGCCGCTGTCCTTGCCGGTGCAGCCAAACCCCAGCCCCGCTATCGCAATTGTGAAAGCCGCCGCCCGGCAAAGAGAGTATTTGCGCGCCATAACAAGGTTTTACGGCGCCCTGGCGCGGCCATGCAAGCACGAAAAGCCTTGCCCCCGAGGGTCAGCCCCGCCTAATGTTTGGCGCAATTTTTCTAATCAAGCGCCGGTCACAGGCGCCATCAAGGGGTACTTAACGGCATGGAGAGTTTCTACACCGGCGTTGACAATGTCAGCGGCTTTATCTGGGGCGGCACCTGGAACGGCGAAGTGGTCCTACAGGTAGCGCCCATGGTGGTGCTGCTTTTGGGCACCGGCCTGTTCTTCATGATCCGGCTCAAGGGCTTGCCCATAAGACGGCTGATCCCGGCCTTCGTCAATCTGTTTACCGGCAGCCGCAAGGCAAGCATCGATCCTGACGCCAAAGGCGAGATCACGCCATGGAACGCGCTTTCAACGGCGCTGTCCGGCCAGGTCGGCACCGGCAATCTCGCCGGCGTGGCGACCGCGATTACGCTTGGCGGACCGGGTGCGATTTTCTGGATGTGGATAACGGCGATCTTCGGCATGGCGGCGGCGTTTGCGGAATCGAGCCTCGCCGTGAAATATCGCGAGACCCATCCCGACGGGCATATTCATGGCGGGCCGATGTTTTACATCAAGAACGGCCTTGGCAAAAAATGGGTCTGGCTGGCGGTGTTCTTTGCCGTCGGGACGATTTTTTCCGCCATCGTCACCGGCAATATGACGCAAGCCAATTCCATTGCAACGGCGGCAGAGGCTGCTGCGGGTATTCCGACATGGATATCTGGCGTCGTCATCGCGGTTCTGGCGTTCATCGTCATCATTGGCGGCATCAAGTCCATCGGCAATGTTGCCGGCAAGGTGGTGCCGGCGATGGCGCTTGGCTATATTGTCGTTGCGATCATTATGCTGATTATCAACGCCGAACATGTGCCGGCGGCGTTTATGCAGATTTTCACCTATGCGTTCGGCCTCGAACAAGCGGGCGGCGGCGTGGCCGGTTATGCGGTGTTGCAGGCGGTGCGGTTCGGCGTGGCGCGCGGGTTGTTTTCAAATGAAGCGGGGCAAGGTTCAACAGCGATTGCCCATGCGGCGGCCAAGACTGACGATCCGGTGCGCCAGGGCGAAATCGCCATGCTTGGCTCGTTCATCGATACGATTGTGATTTGCACCATGACCGCGCTGGTTATTTTGTCGGTGCAGGGTCAGTTCCCTGGAGCCGATGGCGGCATGGTGGATTATGCCTGGCAATCGACCTTGCAAGGGGCGCAGGTGACAACGGCGGTCTTCAGCCAGGGCATGCCGTTTGGCGGTATTTTCATTGCGGTGGCGCTGGGGCTGTTTGCGTTCACCACCATTTTGGGCTGGGCCTATTATATGGAGCAGGCGGCGACTTATCTGTTCGGCGACTGGATCGCCAAACCGCTGCGCTTCGTTTGGGTCGTCATGGTGTTTATCGGCGCGTTGCAGGAAATCGATTTCATCTGGAAGTTTGGCGATTTGGCCAATGCCTCGATGGCGTTTCCCAACCTGATTGCGATCTTGCTGTTGAGCCCCGTGGTGGTGGCGATGGCGCGGGAAAAAGGGCGCATAAAATAGAGTCAAATAAAGGTGAGTTAATCGTGCGGCTGCTTGCCCCGCGATCAACGCGCGGGTTAATCTGCCCGCAACAGGCAAAGGAGTTGGCGTAGTGAAACGAGTGGTTGCGTATTTAACGGGGATGTTGGCGTGTGGTTCCGCTGCGTTGGCGCAGGACGGCGCCGCGTCTGACGGCGTTTATGTGCGCATCGGCGGCGGCGTAGCTTTCGCCTCCGACTGGGCCCAGGATTATACGTTCAATCCCAATGCAGCGTTTGCCGGTTCGCCGCCAACCGGCCAGACGGTGGGCAATGGCGACGGCTATGTCATCGGCGGCGCCATCGGGTTTGACTATGCCGACGGCATCCGCACCGAGCTTGAATATCGCTACGCCTCGACCGGTATCGATGCCGTTACAATCAACGATCCGACATTGGGCCCGACCTTAGCGACGCCGGTGAATGACGACATCAATGTGCATTTCCTGATGTCTAACTTCTATTTCGACTGGCGTAATGACAGCCGCTTCACGCCGTTTATCGGC
Source organism: Alphaproteobacteria bacterium (assembly GCA_013151255.1). GTDB lineage: Bacteria > Pseudomonadota > Alphaproteobacteria > Caulobacterales > Parvularculaceae > Hyphococcus. The sequence continues at coordinate 5,239 of JAADIQ010000013.1, read as the reverse complement.
GGCGGCGTCGGCGGCGCCTTTGTTGAAAACGAAACCGGCGTGCGCGACGCCGCGCTCGCCTATCAGGGCCGCGCCGGGGTCTCGTTTGATGTCGGCGGCGGGTTCTCCCTCGATACCGAATACATATACTTGCGCACCAGCAAATTGTCCTACGGCCCGCAAGATGAAGATTTCACGCCCGCCGGCCCCATCGGTCCGCGCATCGATGGCGACCGCTACGAGGCCTCGAATGTGATGGTGTCTGTGCGTAAACAGTTCTGATCCGTTATGCCTGACCGGCCGGCTCCAGTCGGCAATGGGGCTGGGCAAATATATCACGGCCCGAAACCCCCGCACCGGCTTTAAAACCTCATCGCCTTGGGCTAGACCGGCGGCGAAGAATTCACGCGGCGCCCCGCCGCAATCTCAAGGAGATATTCCCATGGCCCGCAAAAAACTCGCAATGATCGGTTCCGGCATGATCGGCGGCACGCTCGCCCATATCCCAGAAAGAGCTTGGCGATGTTGTCCTGTTCGACATTGTCGAAGGCATACCCGAAGGCAAAGCGCTCGATATCGCCGAATCCTCGCCGGTTGATGGTTATGATTCGCACCTAAAAGGCACGCAAGATTACGCCGATATCGCCGGCGCCGATGTCTGCATCGTCACTGCCGGCATTGCCCGCAAGCCCGGCATGAGCCGCGATGATTTGGTCGCCATCAACCTCAAAGTGATGAAAGCGGTCGGCGAGGGGATCGCCAAACATGCGCCGGATGCGTTGGTGATCTGCATTACCAATCCGCTCGACGCCATGGTCTGGGCGTTGCAAAAATTTTCCGGCCTGCCGCATAAAAAAGTTGTCGGCATGGCCGGCATTTTAGATTCAGCGCGCTTCCGATATTTTCTTTCAGAAGAATTCAACGTCTCGGTAGAAAGCGTTACTGCGTTCGTGCTTGGCGGTCATGGCGACACTATGGTGCCGCTGGTTCGTTATTCGACGGTCGCCGGTATTCCGCTCCCGGACCTTATTGAGATGGGCTGGACGACACAGGCAAAAATTGATGCCATTGTTGATCGCACACGCAAGGGCGGCGGCGAAATCGTTGGCCTGTTGAAGACCGGCTCGGCGTTTTATGCCCCAGCCGCGTCAGCCATCCAGATGGCGGAGGGCTATTTGAAGGACAAGAAAGCCGTCATTCCTTGTGCGGCGCATCTTTCCGGCGAGTATGGGTTGAGCGATATGTATGTCGGCGTGCCGGTGGTGCTGGGCGAAGGCGGCGCGGAGCGCATTGTTGAGGTTAAACTCAACGCGGAAGAAAAAGCCATGTTCGACAATTCAGTGGCCGCAGTCCACGAGTTGATGGAAGCCTGCATCAAGCTCGATCCGAGCCTTGGCTAAGTTGCGGGCCTATCGGCCGGAATAAAACCCGTGCCGATAGCGCCGCGACGGATAGGCTTTGCCGGAATAAAATCCTTGCGTGCGCAAGCCGCGAAACGAACGCCAGACAAATCTCGGCGCTGCAATTTCAATGCGGATGGTGCGGTTTTGTGTAAGCGCGGCCGGCCGGCTCGCTTTGCTCGCCGCCTTGCTGCCGCGAAACAGATGCACCCCGTTCACCTCTTCAAACGAGACCCCTTGGGTCATCGCCGCGCGCTCTTTGACACCGCCGGCGGTTAATATCTCCGACCCCGGATGCGCGGTTGCTGCGGTGGTGATAAGGCTAGCGCAGGCGGCGCCTGCGAGGATAAATTTTAGACGCATAATTATTCTCCTACTCACACGCCAACAGCCTGCGCCGCAGATGCGGCTTTCGCAAGCGCTGGGCTAGGTTTCCGCATGCGCTTCATCAACATTTTCGCAGTTCCAACACCTTTGCGGCGAGGCGTAAGTACAAATTCGCCTATCGCGCGTATTGTAAGCCGCGCGCATCACGATAAGACGGGTGTTATGAAGTTCCTTTATTCCCACCGGACGCGTTCGGCTGACGGCCAATATGTACACATCCGTGAACTGACGGATGCATTGCGCGCGCGCGGTCACGATATTGTCATGGCCGGGCCGCATGGCGAGCGCGAAGGCGCTGCGAAAGATTTAAACGCCGGCGGCGGGCAATGGCGCTCGGCGCTGCCGGGCGCGCTTTATGAACTGGCCGAGCTTGCCTATTGTGCGCCAGCCTATTGGCGGCTGCGGACATTATATTCAAAAACCCAACCTGATATTCTCTATCAGCGTTATAATCTTTTTTATCATCCCGGCGTGTGGTTGAAGCGCGCGAAAAACATCCCGCTGATGCTCGAAGTCAATGCGCCGCTGGCTGAAGAACGCGCACGCCATGGCGGGCTTAGCCTTGAAGGCGTGGCGCGCAAAACCGAGGCGGCGATTTGGCGCGCCGCCGACATGGTGTTGCCGGTGACCCATGTGCTGGCTGCAAAGCTCCGTGCGGCGGGCGTCGCGGACGAGAAAATTACGGTTATTCAAAACGGCGCCAGCGAGGAATTTTTGAGCCCCCATGATGGCGGCGCTGTTCGCGCGCGCTATAATCTTGAAGGCAAACTTATTCTCGGCTTTTCCGGTTTCGTCCGCGACTGGCACGGCGTTGACCGGGTTGTGGGGGCGATTGCAAGGCTCCGCCGGCCTGACTTGCACCTGTTGCTGGTCGGCGATGGGCCCGCCCGGGCGGGGCTGGAGGCGTTGGCGCGCGACCTTGGCATCGCCTCGCAACTCACCATCACCGGCGTCGTGCAGCGCAGCGAAATGCCGGACCACATCGCCGCTTTTGATATCGCATTACAGCCGGCGGTGACGGATTACGCCTCGCCGTTAAAAGTCTTTGAATATATGGCGCTAGCAAAGCCGATCCTGGCGCCAGCCAGCGCCAATATTTGCGAGGTGCTCAAAGATCGCGAAGACGCGGCGCTATTTGATGAGCAAGACAGCGGCGATTTTGACACTGCGCTGGAGGCGCTGATCGAAGACGGTGATTTACGCGCCCGCCTCGGCGCTGCGGCGCGCGCCAGCCTCATTCGACAGGATTTAACCTGGGCAGGCAACGCCCGGCGCGTAGAGACGATTGCGCAAATGCTTCTCGGCAACAATTCTGAAGGAGACAAGACATGACCATCCGTATCGAGACGGAACGTTTAGTGCTGCGTCCAATCGGGCCCGACGATGCCGACGCGCATATTGAGATGATGGGCGATGCAGATGTCGCCAGTTTTCTCACCGCGAACAAAACGCCGGACAGTCGGGCCGATCGCTGGCGGCAATTCGCCAGCTATCTTGGCCATTGGCAAATGCGCGGCTTTGGCTGGTTTTCGGCTCTCGATAAGGACAGCGGCGAATGGCTTGGCCGGGTCGGCCCGTGGATGCCGGAAGGCTGGCCGGGCCTTGAATGTGGTTGGTCGATAAAACGTGAGCATTGGGGCAAGGGCTATGCGCCGGAAGCAGCGATCGCCACGATCAAATGGACATTTGAGAAATTTCCGGAGCTTTCCCGCATCATATCGGTGATCGATCCGGACAATCAAAACAGCCAGGCGGTGGCGCGTAAAATCGGCGAGCAAAATACCGGCGAGGATTACGATTACTGGGGTTTCAAGCTCGAAGTATGGGCGGCGGAGCGCAGCGTCTGGCTCGAACGGTTCGGGTGAGTATTACTCTTGTTGACGGCGCGTCCAATCTGGGGAGGATGGCGCCAACAAAACAAACGGGATGTAAAATGTTGAACAGAAAATTCGCCGCCGGTATGGCGCTTGTTGTCGGGCTGTGCGCAGCGGCTTCGCTCGCAGCGGCGCAGACGCCGGACGTTGAAGAAAAGTTTATCACCGCCAAAGAAGAACAGACCGCAAAGCGGCTGATCGAAAAAGGCCTGAAGGACGATACTGCCTGGACATTGCTTGAAAGCCTGACAACTGAGATCGGCCCGCGCCTGGCCGGGTCCGAGGCTGAAGCGCGTGCGCGTGATTGGGGCGTTCAGACGTTAAAGCGGTTGGGTTTTAAAAATGTTCGCATAGAGACGTTTGAGCTGGCCTATTGGAACCGGATTTCCGAACGCGCTGAAATTGTCTCGCCGTTCCCGCAAAAATTAGTCATCACCGCGCTGGGGCACTCACCGTCTACCCCGGACGGCGGGGTTGTCGGCGAGGTGGTGCGGTTTGAAACCCTTGATGCGCTTGAAACATCCGGCGCTGATCTCAGCGGTAAAATCATCTTTGTCGATGAAGCGATGACCCGCACGCAGGACGGGTCAGGCTATGGCGCGGCGGTGCAAAAGCGCAGCCGCGCCGCGATTGTCGCCGCTGAGAAAGGCGCAATCGCCGCGCTCATCCGCTCGGTCGGCACCGACAGCCACCGCAATCCGCATACGGGCGGTTCGGTTCGCGGCGGCGCGGCGCTGGCGCCTGCGCCCATAGCGGCGTTGTCCAATCCGGATGCCGATCAATTGGCGCGGGCGCTGAGGCTCGCCAAAGGGCCGGTGCGCGTCCGGCTCGACATTCAGACCGAATTTAAAAAGTCGGCGATATCGGGCAATGTAATCGGCGAAATCCCTGGCAAGAGCGATGAGCTTATCGTTGTCGGCGGCCATCTCGACAGCTGGGACCTTGGTACTGGCGCGATTGACGACGGGGCGGGCGTCGCCATCACTGTGGCGGCGGCAAAGCTGGTTGGCGATCTTAAAGGCAAGCCCGCGCGCACTATTCGCGTCGTCATGTGGGGCGCGGAAGAAACCGGACTTTGGGGCGCAAGAGCCTATGCCAAAGCGCATAAAGAAGAGCTAGCGCGCCATGTTCTGGCGGCGGAGTCTGACTTTGGCGCAGCGCGTATCTGGAAGTTCCAGACGCGGTTTGGCGACGGGGCGTTGGCTAAAGCGAAAATCTTTCAACGGCTGTTGCACCCGCTTGGCGTCGGCGCCGGCAATAACCAGGCGTTTGGCGGCCCGGATGTGTCGCCGCTGCGCGCCGCTGGCGTGCCGGTGGTTGATCTTTATCAGGACGGCTCGGACTATTTCGACCTTCACCACACGCCGGATGATACGCTCGACAAGGTAAACCCGGACGCGGTTCAGCAAAACGTTGCGGCCTGGGCGGCGACTATCTATCTCGCCTCGCAGATGGATGGCGGGTTTCGCGACGAGGCGGATTGAGCGGTAAAAAATTTAGCGCGCGAGGCTAATCTTCCGGCTCTGAAGCAAACCGAAACCGGCAGGTATTGGCGCCCGTCGCCATGCAGGCGGCGTGTTCCACATCCGCGCCCGCCGC
>JAADIQ010000030.1 GCA_013151255.1 Alphaproteobacteria bacterium | reverse complement strand
AAGGACGCTTTCCCATGACCGAAGCCTATATTTACGACGCTGTCAGGACGCCGCGCGGCAAAGGCAAAGCTGATGGCGCATTGCACGAGATAACCCCGGTGCAGCTGGCAAGCCAGGTGCTGGCGGCGGTCCGCGACCGCAATCAGATTGATGCTGGCGAAATTGAAGATGTGGCGCTTGGCTGCGTCGCGCCAGTTGGCGAGCAGGGTGCGGTGATTACCCGCACCGCCGTTTTAAACGCCGGCTATCCGGAAACCACCGCCGGCATTCAGGTCAACAGGTTTTGCGCCTCGGGGCTTGAGGCGGTGAATATCGCAGCTGCGAAGGTGATGGCCGGTGAAACCGATCTTGCTATCGGCGGCGGCGTTGAATCCATGAGCCGCGTGCCGATGGGGTCCGATGGCGGCGCCTGGCCGACCGATCCGGAGACCGCGTTTAAAACCTATTTCGTGCCGCAAGGCGTCTCGGCTGATTTGATCGCCACCAAATACGGGTTCTCGCGCGACGACGTTGACGCTTACGCGGTCGAAAGCCAGAAGCGCGCGGCGCGGTCGTGGGCGGAAAAGCGTTTTGAGAAATCGATTGTGCCGGTGCGCGATGTTATGGGCGACACTATTCTCGACCATGACGAGACCATTCGCGAGAACGCCGACATGCAATCGCTTGGCGGGCTCAACCCGGCTTTCGCCATGCTCGGCGAGCAGTTCGGGTTTGATGCGGTGGCGCTGCAAAAATATGGTGAGTTTGAGGCCATCAATCATGTCCACCATGCGGGCAATTCGTCGGGCATTGTCGACGGCGCCGCGGCGGTGCTGGTTGGCAATGAGGATATTGGTAAAAAACTCGGACTGAAACCGCGCGCGCGCATTCGCGCCATGGCCTCAATCGGGTCAGAGCCGACCATCATGCTCACCGGGCCGGAATTTGCCGCGCAAAAAGCGCTGAAACGCGCCGGCATGGATAAAAAAGACATCGATATCTGGGAGCTGAACGAGGCGTTTGCTTCCGTGGTCCTCAGATTCATGCAAGCGCTTGAGATTGATCACGGCGATATCAACGTCAATGGCGGCGCTATCGCCATGGGCCACCCGCTTGGCGCTACGGGCGCGATGATCCTCGGCACCATGGTTGATGAGCTGGAACGCTCCGGCAAGGAAACCGCATTGATCACGCTTTGCATCGGCGCCGGCATGGGCACGGCGACGATTATCGAACGGGTTTAAATTTTAATATTTATACGGACGGAAACAATGGCATACGAAACAATCACAGTCGATATAGACGCTGACGGCATCGCGCTGGTGACCATTGATTTGCCGGGCAAGTCGATGAATGTCTGGAACGCGGATTTGATGCGCGAGTTCAAGGCCTTCGTTGATGAGTTCTGCACCAATGACGCCATCAAGGGCGCGGTGATTACTTCGGGTAAGAAAACAGGTTTTCTTGCCGGCGCCGATCTCAACATGCTGGGCGATGGCGATCCGGCGGTTAGCGGCGGCGCGTCAGCCACCAAGAAACAACAATTTGAATCCGCCTTCGCGCTCAATGCGATGATGCGCAAGCTGGAGACCAGCGGTCATCCGGCAAAAGCGCTGATCAAAGGCCAAGCCTCGGCTAAACCTGTTGCAGCCGCGGTGAACGGTCTGGCGCTTGGCGGCGGGCTTGAGTTGGTGCTGGCGAGCCATTACCGCATCGTCGCTGACAATCCGAAACTGCAACTTGGCGTGCCTGAGGTTCAGGTGGGGCTGCTTCCCGGCGCTGGCGGCACCCAGCGCCTGCCGCGTCTGGCGGGGCTGCAAAATGCGGCGATGCTGGCGACCCAAGGCCGGCCGATCGACCCGCAGACCGCAAAATCGCAAGGCATCATTCAGGAAGTGGCGCCGGTTGGCGAGTTGGTCGCCAAAGCCAAGGAATGGGTCAAAGCCAATCCCAAAGTTACCCAGCCCTGGGACAAGCAGGGCTTTAAGTTTCCCGGCGGCGGCGGAGCGATGAACCCGAAAGCGATGCAGTTTTTCATGGCCGCTAACGCCATGGCGCAGCGCGAGACCAACCACAACTATCCGGCGGTGCGCTATATCCTGTCCTGTCTTTACGAAGGCTCAATCGTTCCGTTCGACACCGCGATCCGGATTGAATCGAAATATTTCCTCAAGCTTCTGTCCAGCGCGCAAACCCGCAATATGATCCGCACCCTGTTCATCAATAAGCAGGCGGCGGAAAAGGGTGGGGCGCGGCCTAAAGGCGTTGAAAAACAGGACATCAAAACCGTTGGCGTGCTCGGCGCCGGGCTGATGGGCTCCGGCATCACCCATGTGACGGTCAAGGGCGGCATGAATGTCGTGGTGCTCGACCGCGATATGGAAGCGGCGGAGAAAGCTGTCGCTTACTCGAAGAAAATTCTCGACAAGCGCGTTTCGCGCGGCAAGCTGACCAAAGAGGCGGCGGAAGAGTTTCTGGCGAAAATCAAACCGACCGCCGATTATAATGATCTGAAAGATGTCGATCTGATCATTGAAGCGGTGTTTGAGGACCCGGACATCAAAGCCGATGTCATCAAAAAGACCGAAGCGGTAATCCGCCCGGACATCATCTTTGCATCGAACACCTCAACCCTGCCGATTACCGGGCTGGCGCGTCATTCTGAACGCCCGGATCAGTTTATCGGCATGCATTTCTTCTCGCCGGTCGATAAAATGCCGCTTCTGGAGATTATTCCCGGCGAGAAAACCGGCGACCGCGCGCTGGCGACGGCGCTCGATTATAACGCCAAGATCCGCAAGACGCCGATTGTCGTAAAGGACGTACGCGGATTTTACACCAATCGCGTCGTGCCGCCTTATCTCAACGAGGCGATGCTTCTGGTCAAAGAAGGTGTGAAGCCCGCGCTGATCGAAAACGCCGCCAAATCCCTCGGCATGCCGCTCGGTCCGCTGGCGTTGGTCGATGAAACCAAGCTTGACCTTGCGCTGATGCTGGTGCGCTCAACCAAAAAAGAACTCGGCGACGACTATAAGCCGACCGGCGTTGAAGACCTGCTGGAAACCATGGTCGAAGGCGAGGGACGCAGCGGACGCATTGGCGGCGGCGGGTTTTACGACTATCCCGAAGGCGGCAAGAAACATCTCTGGCCGGGCCTGGCGGAACATTTCCCGGTAGCCGACCAACAGCCGACAATGGACGAGGTCAAAGACCGGCTGCTCTACGCTCAACTTGTTCCGGCAGCGCAGTGTTTTGCTGAAGGTATTATCGACGACCCGCAATCAGCTGACCTTGGCGCGATATTCGGCTGGGGCTTTGCGCCATGGACCGGCGGTCCCATGAGCCATATCGACACCATTGGCGCGGAAAGCTTCGTGCGCACCGCAGAAAGTCTGGCGCAACGCTATGGCGAGCGCTTCCACCCGCCGGCGAAATTCCGCGAGATGGCGAGTGCGGGCGAGAAGCTCTACGGCAAGGCGGCGTAAGAAGCGCTTCTTAGGGCGGTTCGCTCACGCGTCGTCACAACCCTTTTACCTCCCCCTTGAGGGGAGGTCGAAATCTTTGATTTCGGGAGGGGGTAGTCCGGTGAAAACAAAGCAGTTGGGGGTTTTGCGCCTTACCGCTCACCCCCACCCAAAAATGCTTTGCATTTTTGACCTCCCCTCAAGGGGGAGGTAATGCTGTTGATATGTATCTAACAAGACAGTCCGCCAAAGTGCATCCGAATAGAAAGTGTTACGCGTCTGCCTTTGCAGGCTTGCTTTTGGTTCTGGCTTTGTCGGCTTGCGCCGCTGCGCCCGCCGGGGACGCAAAGCTTCTGGCTGACGATGGCGCAGAGGGCGACTTCTTTGGCTTCAGCGTTGCGGTCTCTAGCGACACTGCAATCATTGGCGCGTTTAGAGATGACCACGTCGCGGGTGTTGATGCGGGCTCGGCCTATGTGTTCGCGCGCTCCGGAAAAATCTGGCGCCAACAGGCCAAGCTCACCGCTATTGATGGCGCCGCGAACGATAACTTTGGCGGTAAAGTTGTACTTTCCGGCGATACCGCTGTGATTGGCGCCATCTTTCATGACGAGAGGGGTGATAATTCGGGCGCCGCCTATGTGTTCACCCGCGCCGGGACGGCTTGGCGCCAGCAGGCTAAACTCACCGCCCCTGATACGGCACAAGGCGACGCCTTCGGCCAGAGCCTTGCGCTTGCTGGCGATACTGTGGTGATCGGCGCGCCGCATGATGACGACATGGGCGATGGCTCGGGTTCGGTTTACGTGTTCACCCGCGCCGGGACGGTCTGGAGCCAACAGGCCAAGCTAAACGCCGCTGATGGCGCAGAGGGCGACGTGTTCGGCATCAGCGTCGCCCTTAGTGGTGACACCATCCTGGTTGGCGCCGATCTGAACGATGAAAAAGCCGTTGATGCAGGCGCCGTTTATGTCTTCACCCGATCCGGTGATAGTTGGAGCCAGCAGGCTAAACTGACCGCAAAGGACGGCGCCGAGACCGATATTTTCGGCGTCAGGGTCGCCCTGTCCGGCGACACCGCCTTAATTTCGGCCCGCAGAGATGACGACGACGTTATGGGCGTTGACGCCGGATCGGCCTATATATTCGTCCGCACAGGGACAACATGGAAACAACAAGCAAAACTCACCGCCGCTGACGGCGCCGCCGACGACCGGTTTGGCCGCGACGTCGCCCTTGCTGGCGACACCGCCGTGATCGGCGCTATGTTTCAAGACGACAAGGGCGAGAATTCGGGTTCGGCCTATGTGTTTGCCCGCACCGGAAGCAGCTGGAGCGAGCAAGCCAAGCTCACCGCCGCCGATGGCGCCGAGGGCGACGTCTTCGGCTTCAGTGTTGGGTTTTCAGGCGATACCGCAGTGATCGGGGCCGCACGCAATGACGACAACGGTAATGAAGCGGGTTCTGCCTACATATTTGAAATTACCCGTGACTAAGGCGCCGGGAGAAGACGGCGGGGCCACATTGTATCGATTATATCAATTAATCACATTATAATTATTAATTTTCTTTCTGCTAGCTGGCGCCCTATATATCAAACAACAACATCCCTTTTGATATTTCCTAATCGGAGAATGACCCATGCAAGCGCCTCAAGTGACTTTCAAAACCCGCATTCGCGACGACGCCGTGGACGGGCCGAACCCGTATCGCTGGCAGGATGTGACGAGCGACGAGCTCTTTAAAAACCGCAAGGTCGTGCTTTTCGCTCTGCCCGGGGCGTTCACGCCGACATGCTCCACGACGCATTTGCCGGCCTATGAAGCGCTTTATGATGATTTCAAAGCGCTTGGCATCGACGATGTCATCTGCCTGAGCGTCAACGATGCTTTCGTCATGTTCCAGTGGGGCAAGCATATGGGCGTTGAAAAAGTCCGCCTGTTGCCAGACGGCTCCGGTGAGTTCACCCGCAAAATGGGCATGCTGGTGGACAAGGACAATCTCGGTTTCGGCATGCGCTCATGGCGCTATTCGGCGTTTATCAATGATGGCGAGGTCGAGCAGATTTTCGCCGAGCCGGGCTTTGCAGACAACTGCCCGTCTGACCCATTTGAAGTGTCGGACGCCCAAACCATGCTGAACTGGCTGAAAGGGCGGCTGCAAAGCCAGACGGTGGCTTAAGGTCTAAAATTCATTCCCATTAAAATAGGAGGGTTGCCGACACATATTAAACATTGCGGTGCAATCGCCGCCAAAGAATCGCCTGATAAGGGCTCTATCTTGGCGAGTGAGGCGGCCTGACAGGCTGCAAGAAATGAGTTTAATAAAGTGTGGCAAGCTACAGTAAGCATTGATAAAACTCCGCTGATGCGAGGCGGAGCCTGATGCCGCTCGCATTTCCGGCTCCGCTGGCGGTCTATGCCGCGCGTGCTGAGGAAACCCGCGGGCGGCTTTACCCCGAGGACGAAAGCGCCACCCGCACGCCGTTCCAGCGTGACCGCGACCGGGTTATCCACGCTGTCGCTTTCCGTCGGCTCAAGCACAAAACCCAGGTTTTTGTCGCCCATGAGGGCGATCACTATCGCACCCGGCTGACCCACTCGCTGGAGGTGGCGCAAATCGCCCGCACGCTGGCGCGGACTTTAAAGCTCGACGAGGACTTGGCCGAATGTTTGGCGCTCGCCCATGACCTTGGCCATCCGCCCTTCGGCCATGCGGGCGAGGATGTGTTGCGCGAGTGCATGGCGCCTTTTGACGGCTTTGATCACAACGCCCAGACGCTGCGCCTCTTGACCAAGCTTGAACACCGCCATGCAAAATTTGACGGCCTTAACCTCACCTGGGAAACCCTTGAGGGCGTGGTCAAACATAACGGGCCGTTGGTTGGCGATCTTGCGGCGAAGCATGAACCGCTGCCGGCGGCGATTGCCGAATATGCGCAAAGCCATGATCTTTGGCTCGACACGTTTCCGTCGCTGGAAGCGCAAGTCGCCGCTATCGCTGATGACATCGCCTATAACAATCATGATGTGGATGATGGCTTGCGCGCCGGACTGTTCGGGTTTGACGAGGCCCGCGACTTGCCGCTGGTTGGCGAGGCGCTGCGCCGTGCGGAACACCGCTATCAAGATGCGCCGGCCGATATCTTAATCGCCGAGGCGGTCTCGGACCTGATTGGCGCGATGGTTGAAAATGTCCTCAAAGAAACCCAGGCGCGGCTGGCAACTATTTCTCCACAGGACGCCGATGAAATACGCCGTGCAAAGACCGCAATTTGCGCATTTTCCGCCGAAATGGATAAGGATTTGACCGGGCTGCGCGAGTTTCTGCATGAGAATATGTACCGCCATTTCAAGGTCGTCGGCGCCCGCAGCCAGGCCAAGAGAATTGTTAAATCTTTGTTCGAATTGTTCTTTTCAGAGCCGGAGACCTTGCCGCCGGAATGGCGGGCGGGATATGAAGACGCGCCCTCGGGCGACGACAAGCGGCGGCTTGCCCGCATCGTGTGTGATTATATCGCCGGCATGACTGACCGCTATGCGATGCGCGAATATCGCCGTCTTTTCGGGGTGGAATTGCCGGAGTGAGATTACCGAACCACGCCGTCCGGTGCTAAAATACCGGCGACAAACGATTCGGCGCCCCAATTGGCGTGACGGGCTAGAGGTGATAGGGCCGTTGCAACAATACCATGGCGGGATAAAAGTGGGGCGCTGACGAAGGAGCGGCTTGACGGATGACAAACGCAGACGAAACTTACGAAGACGACTACAGCGAATATGACGAGTTTGATGACGGCGACGATGAAGGGCTTTCCGGCTTCATGGTGCTGCTGATCGGGCTGGTGATGTTCGGCGCGTTTCTCGCCATTACCTGGATTGCCTATCATCAAGGCATCAAGCGCGGCGAAGACGGCGCCGGCGAGACGCCCTATGTCGCGGCCGATCCCGAACCGATCAAAATCGAGACCGCCGATAATGGCGCGCCCGCCGCTGATCGCGAAGTCTATGACGTGTTTGACGGCGACAACGCCGACCCGGCGACTGTGCTCGCCGAAGGCCCGGAAGAGCCGGTTGAGCGTGGCGGCGAGGACCCGATTGCAGCGCTTGCCGCACAAGCCGGAGAGCAGTCGGAAGAAACCAGCCAGGCGGTCGAAGACCGTATTGCCAGCCTCGCCGAACAAGACGCCGGTGCGTTTGACGCCGATCCCGGGCTCGAAGTCCCCGATCCGGTCGCCGCCGCCGCGCCGATAGAGGTCGCGGCGACGCCAGAGCCAACCACGCGCGCGCGCGGCGCGCTGTCGGGCGGCTATGTGGTTCAGGTCGGCGCCTTTCGCAGCGATGATGAAGCCCGCGGTCAGTGGGCGCGCATGCAGTCGAAGCTGGGCGATTTCGTCGCCGGCAAGTCGATTGATGTGGAAACCGCCGATCTTGGTGACAGAGGCGTCTATCACCGCCTGCGGGTCGGCCCGTTCTCGTCCTCGGACGAAGCAAAGCAATATTGCGCCGGGCTGAAAGAGCGCGGACAGGATTGTCTGATTAAGTCGATCTAGCTCTCTTTAAGGACCAACGGATGCCGCTAGCCGCAATCTTTGACTGCGAGGGCCCGCGGGCCAGCGTGGAGGAAAAAGCGTTTTTCAAAGACGTCGACCCTTGGGGGTTTATCGTCTTTGCGCGCCATTGTGCGTCTGCGGATGAATTGCGCGCCCATTGCGATGAGCTGCGCGCCTGCGTTGGCCGTGATGCGCCGATCCTGATTGACCAGGAAGGCGGGCGGGTGGCGCGGATGAAGCCGCCGACTTTTCCGGCCCACCCGGCGCCGGCGGTGTTCGGCGATCTGTGGCGGCTCGACCCGACAGTGGCGCGCGAGGCCTCGCGGCTCAACGGATATTTGCTCGGCCGACTGGTCTCCGATTGCGGCGTCACGATTAACTGCATCCCGATGCTCGACGTGCCCCAGGCCGACGCCGATCCGACGGTGATCGGCGATCGCGCCTACGCCAAACATGGCGATGTGATCGCCAGCCTGGCAAAGGCGGCGTGCGCGGGATTGCTGGCGGGCGGCGCGCTGCCGGTGATTAAACATCTGCCGGGACATGGCCGCGCGCTGTGCGATTCCCACCACCAGTTGCCGCGCGTCAGCGCTCGCCTCGAGGATTTGCGCGACGTTGATTTTGCACCCTTCCGGGCCCTCAATGACGTAAGAATGGGGATGACCGCACATGTTCTATATGAGGCTTACGACGCTGAGCATTGCGCAACGCTGTCGCGGACAATCATCAAGGACGTCATCCGCGGCGAGATAGGCTTTGACGGGTTGCTGTTCAGCGATGATCTGAAAATGAAAGCGCTTGGCGGTTCGCTGGAGACGCGAATGCGCGACAGCCTCGCCGCCGGCGGCGACATTGCTTTGTGTTGCAACTTCACGATGGACGAAAAGCGCGAAGCGCTGAAAGGGGCGAGCGCGCTCTCCGGCAAATCCGCGACGCGCGCTGCTGCGGCGCTGGACCAACTGCAAGCGGTGGAGCGAGACGACACAGCTGAGGCCTATAGCCGGTTGCAGGCGATGCTGGCGCCCGTGTTAGGATGAGTTTTCAACAGCCGGTGAATGCCGATAGGCGAGAGCCAGAATCGCAAGTAGAATAATGACATGATGGATGGTGGAAATATCAGCGCAGCGATGATGAGCGCAGCCGAGGATGGCCCTGACAGCGGCGACGAACCGTTTGACGCGCCGGTGCGGACGCATATCGACGACGCCGACCTCGATGCGTTGATTGTCAATATTGACGGCTATGAAGGCCCGCTCGATGTTCTGTTGGACCTCGCGCGCACGCAGAAGGTTGATATCCGCAAAATCTCGATGGTCGCGCTGGTCGATCAATATCTTGCCTTTGTCGAGGAAGTGAAAAAGCGCAGCCTTGAGCTGGCGGCGGACTATCTGGTGATGGCGGCGTGGCTGGCCTATCTTAAGTCGAAATTGTTGTTGCCGGTTGGCGATGAGGATGGCGACGAGCCGACCGCGGACGAGATGGCGGCGCGGCTGGCGTTCCAATTGCAGCGGCTTGAGGCGATGCGCAAGGCGGTCGAAGCGTTGCAGGCGCGCCCGCAAATCGGCATTGATTTCTTTCCGCGCGGACGGCCCGAGGGCGTGCGCGTTATCCGCACGCCGGACTGGCGCGCTGACCTTTATGAGCTGCTGCGCGCCTATGCCGGCCAGCGCATCGCCGCGGTGGACCGCGACTATCATATCGATCCGCCGAAAGTGTTCTCAATTGAGCTGGCGCGATTGCGGCTTGCGCGCATCCTCGGCTCAATCCCCGAATGGACCGCGCTTGCAAGCCTCATCGAGACCACGGACGTCGATGCGCCGACCACATCGATTGTCGCCAGCGCGTTTAACGCCGCGCTTGAATTTGCCAAAAACGGCCGCATCGACATGCGCCAGCTGGCGGCGTTTGAACCGATTTATATTAAAACCCGTCACGATACTGATGAAAAGGACGAGCCATGACGGATATCGATGCCGATAGCGGCCGGGATTTCCACGGCCTGGACGCAAGACAGGCGCAAGCAGCGCTGGCGGAAGAATTGGTCAATGAGACAGAGGCGCAAGCAGTGAGTAGCGACGTGAGTGATGAAAACGAAGATAAAAGCGACGCCGCACCGGCGAGCCCGCTATGGAGCGATGCGGAGCTGGCCGAGCATGTGCGCATGGCCGAGGCGCTGTTGTTTGCCGCCGCCGAGCCGCTCGATGAAGAGAGCATCGCCGAACGGCTGCCGGTTGGCGCCGACATTGCCGCGATCATAGCGCGCATTACCGAGGACTATGAAAACCGCGGCGTCCATTTACACAAAACCGATGAAAAGTGGCGGTTCGTCACCGCCGGCGATGTCGCGCATGTGCTGGAGAAAGAAAAAGTCACCCCGCGGCGGCTATCGCGCGCGGCGCTGGAGACATTGGCGATCATCGCCTATCACCAGCCCTGCACACGGGCTGACATTGAAGATGTGCGCGGCGTTGCGGTCTCCAAGGGCTCGCTCGACCAGCTGTTGGAAATCGGCTGGGCGCGGCTGCGCGGCAAGCGCCGGGATGTGCCGGGCCGGCCGACGCTTTACGGAACGACTGAAGCTTTCCTTGAGCATTTCAGCCTGGAGACCATCCAGGACCTGCCAGGCCTGGCGGATCTGAAAGCCGCCGGCCTGCTTGATGCGCGCCTGCCACCCGGCTTTTCGGTGCCGGCGCCGTCTGACGCTGACGACGAGGAAGGCGACGAAGACGGCGTGGATGCTGAATTCGCGCAGGATTTCCTGTCCGACGAGGAAGATGTTCGCCCCGATAGAGAAGATATTCGCTCCGGTGAAGACGGGGAAACGGTTGATGCTTAAGGGTTTTTAACCCCGCAGTTTGATTCTCGCGCTCCGGCGCATTAGATTGTAGATACGTTATTTTAGAGGCTAACTCATGGGCGCTATAGGACCCTGGCAGATTGTTATCGTACTGGTGTTGGCGGTGCTGCTTTTTGGCGGCGGCGGCAAGATTTCCTCGCTAATGGGCGACTTCGCCAAGGGCATCAAATCCTTCCGCAAGGGCCTTCAGGAGGATGATGAAAAATCCCTTGAAGAGCGCAGCGATCAGGCGATGGATGTGACGCCGGTGAAAAAAGACGAGAAAACCGGTTCGAGTGCTGATTAATTTTTATATCAGTGATGCAGTGTATATTTAATGACTCCTCCGCTCATTCCCGCGTAAGCGGGAATTCAGAGAGGCAGTGCAACAGGTTTTCTGTTCCTCATCATACGACGCCGCAACTATGAACCTTCTTCCCCAATTCGGATTTGCTGAGCTGATGCTTATAGCGATTGTGGCGCTGATTGTTGTCGGCCCAAAGGATCTGCCGAAATTAATGCGTTCGGCCGGGCAGTTTGTCGCCAAGGCGCGGCGCATGGCTGGGGAGTTCACCTCCGCCTTCGACCAGATGGCGCGCGAGAGCGAAATGGATGAGTTGCGCCAGGAAATTGAAGCGCTGAAAAAAGACAATGTCTTTACCAAGACCAAACAAGAGTTAGATGAAAGCCTGGCGCCGCTTAAAGACGAGCTTGGCAAAGAAGCAGGCGCCATGACAGAGGCCATCGACAAAGTTGAGAGTGCGCCGGAGACTGGGGCCGAGAGCGGGGCCGAGAGCGAGGTTGAGAGCGATGGGCCGCCGGCCGATGAGCCGGTCAAGTCATGAGCGACAAGCCCGAACCGGATGCGCCGGGTGCACCGGCGGCGCCGGGCGCACCGGCCGCGCCGTCGCCATCAGACGAGAGCGATAACGAGATTGACGCCTCCGCCGCGCCGCTGCTTGACCATCTGACGGAACTGCGCCGACGATTGATTATCTCCGCCGCCGCCATCGCCGTCGGCTTTGCCATATGTTTTGCTTTTTCCATACCGCTCTATGAGTTTTTGGTGATCCCGTTTCGTGTTGCGGTGGAGGCGGCCGGCGTTGAACCGACGCTTTATTTCGCGCCGCTGGAGTTTTTCTTCACCCGGGTGCGCCTCGCCGCGCTTGGCGGCATAGCGCTGGCATTCCCGGTGGTCGCCTTTCAGCTCTATCAGTTTATCGCGCCGGGGCTTTACAAACGCGAGCGCCACACCGCCTTGCCGTTCCTCGCCGCCATGCCGGTATTGTTCACTGCCGGCGCGGCGCTGGTTTATTATGTGCTGATGCCGTTCGTGATGCGCTTTGCGGTCGGCATGGAGCAGGATGCGGGCGAGGGCTCGGGCGTTTCCATCGAGCTCCTGACCCGGGTCGGCGACTACCTGACCCTGACAACGACATTGCTGATGGCGTTTGGCTTTGCGTTTCAGCTGCCGGTGTTCCTGACGCTGCTGGCGCGGGCCGGCCTGATTGACGCGAAGTTCCTGCGCCGCAACCGCAAATACGCCATTGTCGGCATTTTCGTTATCGCGGCTTTCCTCACCCCGCCCGACCCGGTCAGCCAGCTGGTGCTCGGCGGGTCAATCATTGCGCTCTACGAGATTTCGGTGATCGCGGTGCTTTTTGCCGAGCGCAAGAGCAAACAGGGCGCAGAGGAAGAAGCAAGCTAGGGCTGGCGCCAACACGGGCAATCAGGGGGCGAGACCGCCCATAGGGAGGCATAAATGGCCCCCATAAAACACTAAGATGCTCCAATTTTTGAAATCCACAGGTCGGGGTCGCAAAAAAGTTTGTGCACCAATTTTTATGGTTTCCGGCGTTGTTCGTGCTACGATAAGGAACGGGGGAGCGAGTGGATAGATTGTTTGTGCCATGTCGAGAATATTAAAGATATTCTTGGAGAACGAGGCTGCGATTCGACGATTTATCGGGCGTTACAGCGCCAATGCGCAAGATGTTGAAGATTTCACCCAAGAGACGTTCCTGAAGGGCTTTGCCGCGGAAATGCGCACGGAAATCCGCGATCCGAAGGCTTTTCTGTTTAAGATCGCCAAACACACCGCCTTGGCGGAGTTCAGAAAAAATAAACGCGCGCCAACCGACAGGCTTGAGGATTTTGGCGGCGCGGAACTCATATTAGATGAAGGTCAGTCCAGTGCGATTGACGATTTGGATGGGCGCAGAAAACTTGCTGTCTTTGCCAGGGCCGTGGCGCACCTGCCGCCGAAGTGCCGCAAGGCGTTCCTGATGCGCCGGGTGGACGGCTTGCCGTATAAGCAAATCGCCATCCGAATGAACATAAGCGTAAGCGCGGTTGAAAAGCACGTCACAACGGGCCTGCTCAAATGCCACGCATATTTTAAGGAGCGCGGTTTTGAGTTGTCAGAATTTGGCGCCGCCGCTGCTCGGTCGAACCAAGAGGGAGAGGCAGTAATTCTCACTGAGAAAACTGTGTTGCAAGATGACTGATGTAAAGAAAAATATCATTACGCTTCCGAGCCGGAAGGGTATTGAAGCCGAAGCGGCCTCATGGCTGACGGTATTGGGGCGCGAGCACATATCGGACAAAGACCGCGCCAAGTTTAAAAACTGGCTGAAACAAAGTGAGCGCCATCGCGAAGTCTTTGATGAAATGTCAGCCCTGTGGGGCGATTTAGAGATACTCAAAGACCTCACCGATATCGGTTGCGGAAACGCAGGCGGTGCGACCATCGTTTTATAAACGTCGCGACGTGATGGCGATTGCCGCCTCGATTAGCGCGGTGATGCTTGGGAGCGGCGTTTATTTTCTGAACCACAACAACCCGGCGCTTCAAGCGGGCGAATTTGTCACCCAGATCGGCGAGCAAAAAACCATTGAGCTGGTCGATGGCTCGTCGGTTATTTTAAACACCGGCAGCCTCATTGAAGTGGCGTTTTCCAAAGACGAGCGCGGCATCCGGCTGGTGCGCGGGGAGGCGTATTTCGCGGTTTCAAAAGACAAGCGCCGCCCGTTTGTTGTTTACGCCGCCAGCAGCGCCGTTAAGGCGGTGGGCACCGCGTTTACGGTCAGAGTTAGAAGCCAGGCGCTAGAGGTTACCGTTGAGGAGGGGCGTGTTGCGCTTTTGTCCATTCCTAACCCCGCATCAGCCGGGGGCGACATTCTCGAAAACGCCGCACAGTCCCCCGTCACCGAGCTGACCGCAGGGCAGAGCGTTGTCTTTGATAAACAAGTCGAGGACCTCGAACTCATGCAATCGGCGGAGTTGAATAGAAAACTTGCCTGGCGTCAGGGGATTTTAGCCTATGCAGGCGATCCGCTGGAAGATGTCATCGATGATATCAGTCGCTATACGGATTTAAAAATCGAAATCGTAGACCCGGCGTTGCGTAGCTTGCCAATCGGCGGTTATTTCAAGGTCGGCGAAACGGACGCCTTGTTTGATTCTCTTGAGCTTACGTTCGGTATAACGGTTGAGCGCGTTCATACTGGCTATATCAGACTGTCTTCCGGGGCGTAATTGTTGGCGTTGCATTTGGGGTTCGATAATTGGGGTTAAAAAAATGAATAAAATTTACTATCCCGACTGTGGATCGGGTTTTTGCCGGCATCTTAGTAGTTAGGCTAGCGGGAATGCGTGTTTGTGCTGATCGCTAGGTTAACAAAAAAGGTGAGATGCAACTCAAATCGAGCTTTTGCTTTTTTGAGTGTGGTTGTTCTGTGCGTATCGCTCATTGAGAGCGCATTTGCGCAGGATGGTGGGCGGCGATACGACTTTCGTATCGACGAGGAGACGTTAGGCGGGGCGCTGGAGATTGTCGCCCAGCAAACCAATGCAAACGTCCTCTACCCTTTCGAGTTAGCCGACAGAACCGGGATGAACCCTGTTTCTGGGCGATATACGACGGACCAAGCGCTCGAGATCTTGTTCCGAAACACGGAATTTTCCGGTGGCCTGACTGAAAGCGGGGTGATCATCATCTCGCAAGGCAAAAGCGATCAATCGCAAAACCGGGAGGGCTCCGTGCAAACTGAAAACAAGAAAGTGAAACTATCCTTATTGGCGGGCGTATCAGCGCTAATATTAGGACCAACCGGGGCTTCCGCCCAAGAGTTGGCGGCGAATGACGACAGAGCGAGCGTGTCGATATTTGATTCCATTACGGTCACAGCGCAAAAACGCGAATCCGATCTGCAAGACACGCCATTGAGCGTTTCTGCATTGTCCGGCGACGTCATGCAAAAAATGGGCATTCGCACCATTGAAGACTTCCAGTTTTTCGTACCCGGCATCACGGTGACGAATGACTCCATGGCGATCGTCAATATTCGCGGCATCGGAACATCTGCGTTTGGCGTGGCCACAGACCCAAGCGTTACGGTTTATATCGATGGCGTTTATCAACCGCGTCCGACCACGGGTTACCAGGACATGTTCGATATTGAGCGCGTGGAGCTTCTGCGCGGTCCGCAAGGCGTCCTGTTCGGCCGCAACTCCACCGGCGGTACGCTCAACATCATATCCAAAGCGCCCAGCAACGAGCTGGAAGGCGCTATTGGCGTTACCTTCGGGAACTACAACAAACGCGTTTTCAGCGGCACCATTTCCGGCCCGTTAACAGATAAAATCAGGGGCCGCGCCACGCTGGTTAAAAACGACCGCGATGGCATCTACACCGATGTTGTAACCGGCGATAAATATCAGGACCAGGACACATTTGCCGGGCGCGGATCGCTCGCCTTTGACCTGGCGGATAATTTTGAGCTGGTCGTGCGCGGCGACTTTAACCGCGAGCGTGAAACCGGTTTCCCGGCTGTGCGCGCCACCTATGCTCAAGACATAGTCAACGCCGGAGCGACAATCCCGACGACCGACCTTGGCGTCGCCTTTGACACCATGCCGGTCAGCAACACTGATGTTTGGGGCGTCTCAGCGACGGCGACATGGACCGGCGAAGAAGTTGGCTTTAAATCCATCACCGCTTATCGCGAAAGCGATGTCTTCCAGGTTATCGACGCCGATGGCACGGATCTGTTTCTCTTCGATATCGGGTTCCGGGAAGACTCCCGGTCGTTCACACAAGAGTTGCAACTCTACAACACTAATCCCGGGCGCCTGGAATGGATCGCGGGCATGTTCTTCCTGAATGAAGACGGCGTCGGTGGGATCGACCTCCTGTTCCAGAACCCGACCATCATTATTCCCGAAAGCAATGTCACCAATGCCTATGCTTTGTTTGGGCAGACGACGCTTAACATCACGGATCGTTTCCGCGCCACGGCTGGCGTGCGTTACAGCTATGAGAAGAAAAACTATAACTTCTCAACGACGGTAAACGGAACGGAAGTCGCTAGCGGATCGCCATCTGCAAACTGGAGTGCGTGGACCCCGCGCTTTGCGCTTGATTATGACATTAGCGACAATATTCTGGGCTATGTCTCGGCAACGCGCGGTTTCAAATCCGGCGGCTTCCAGCTTGGCGACGCCGGGGCTTTTGATCCGGAATTTTTGTGGAGCTATGAGGCGGGCGTCAAATCAAGCCTGTTCGACCAGCGCTTGCGGGCCAATGTCGGCGTCTTCCAATATGATTACACCAACCTTCAGGTGGTGGAATTTATTGGCGGCATTGCGACAACCAGCAATGCTGGTAAGGCGACAGTCAAAGGCGTTGAGGCGGAATTTGTCGCCAGGGTGATGGATGGGTTGGACCTCAACGCAACGCTGGCTTATCTCGATGCCACCTATGACACCTTCTTTGAAGGCGGCGTTGATTTCTCCGGCAACCGGCTCGCGAATGCGCCGGACTGGTCCTATTCGCTTGGTGCGCAATATACGACGCCGCTCGGCAATGATATGGGCGAGGTTGCCTTCCGCGCTGACTTCGCATGGCGCGATACGGTCGACTTTAAGCGCAACAACCTGCCGCAGTTTCGCTCCGACACCTATGCGCTCTTGAATGCGCGCATTACCTACACAACGCCGAACCGCCTTTGGGAGGCTTCGGTCTATGGCACGAACCTGACGGACAACCGCTTCGCCACCTATATTACGGTGGGCAGAAATGCGGCTGGCGCGGCCGACATCAATGTGCCGGTGACGGTCCTGGGTTCTCCGCGTCAATACGGGATTTCTCTCCGCAGAAATTTCTAACGCGGGTTGAATAGCTAAAAAATTGGGCGGGGCGGGGAATTTTTCTCGCTCCGCCCATGGTCGCGGTGAGGCGGCTGAAGTCCCTCCGGCGCCTGTCAGCACGGTTGCCGCCTCCACCCCGATCCCGCGAAGGCGCTGAGGAAGCGCTGGACCATGGCGCCTGACCCGGCTACATCAGCGGCCATGTTCGATATCAAATTCATCCGCGACAACCCTGACGCGTTCGATGCGGGCCTTGCCCGCCGGAACGTCGCACCGCAAGCGCGCGCTCTCATCGCCCTCGATGCTGAGGCGCGCAAGCTCACCGAAAGCCTCAACGAGCTACAAGCGCGCCGCAATGCCGCCTCCAAGGAGATCGGCGCGGCGAAAGCCAAGGGCGATGACGCGCTGTTCAACAGCTTGCGCGCGGAAGTTGACGCCATCAAAGCGCAGATGCCGGCCGCAGAAGCCGAGCAGAAGACAAAGCTCGACGCGATCCGCGAGATGCTGTCCGGTCTGCCGAACCTGCCGGCGGAAGATGTTCCTGATGGCGATGACGAAGCGGCGAATGTTGAAGATCACAGATGGGGCGAGCCACGGAAGATAAACAGCGCCAAAGAACACTTCGACCTCGGTGAAGCCCTCGGCCAGATGGATTTTGAAACCGCGGCGAAAATGTCCGGTTCCAGGTTTGTGTTGCTGAAGGGCGGCCTGGCAAGACTGGAACGCGCCATCGCCAATTTCATGCTCGATCTGCATACCGGTGAGTTCGGCTATACCGAATGCCAGCCGCCGCTATTGGTGCGCGACGAGGCGCTGTTCGGCACCGGGCAGCTGCCGAAGTTTGCGGAGGACCAGTTTGTAACCACGGCGGGTGTGACGCTTATCCCTACAGCAGAAGTCCCGCTCACTAATATAGTAAGTGGCGCTATCCTCGCTGGCGAGGAACTGCCCTTGCGGTTTACCGCCTGGACGCCGTGTTTCCGCTCTGAGGCGGGCGCGGCGGGCCGCGATACCCGCGGGATGATCCGCCTGCACCAGTTCTCCAAGGTTGAGCTGGTGTCGATCACTACGCCGGACCAGGCTGACGCCGAGCATGAGCGCATGACCCAATGCGCCGAGACGGTTTTGCAGCGCCTTGAGCTGCCCTACCGCACTATGGTGCTGGCCACTGGCGATATGGGGTTTTCCGCGCGCAAGACTTACGACATCGAAGTGTGGCTGCCGGGGCAGGGGCAATATCGAGAGATTTCCTCCTGTTCAAACTGCGGCGACTTCCAGGCGCGGCGGATGAATACCCGGTTCCGGCCCAAAGGCGACAAACAAACCCAATTCGTCCACACCCTCAACGGCTCCGGTCTCGCCGTCGGGCGCACGCTAGTGGCGGTGTTGGAAAACTATCAGCAGGCGGACGGCTCAATTGCGGTGCCGGATGTGTTAAAGCCCTATATGGGCGGTGTGGAGACGATTGAGAAGTTGCGCTAACGGCTATCCTTCGCGACGCGAACCTGCCGGTTCGCTCCTCAGGATGAGGAAGCATTATTTTTCAACCATAACAACCTCATCCTGAGGAGGTCCGAAGGACCGTCGCGAAGGATAGGCAACAAGCGGTGATGTAAACATGCGTATTCTGTGTTCCAACGATGACGGCATTCACGCGCGCGGGCTGGAAAGCCTCGTCAAGATTGCCAATGAACTCACCGATGATGTCTGGGTGGTGGCGCCGCAAGAAGAACAATCCGGCGCCGCGCGGGCCTTAACCCTCGCGCACCCCTTGCGCATCCGAAAATATGACGAGCGGCGGTTTTCCGTCTCCGGCACGCCGAGCGATGCGGTGTTGATGGCGATGACCAAAGTCCTCACCGACAAAAAACCGGACCTCATTTTGTCCGGCGTCAATAATGGCCAGAACATCGCCGAAGATGTCACCGTCTCGGGCACTGTCGCGGCGGCGTTTCAGGGGATGTCCATGGGCGTTCCCTCCATCGCCCTGTCGCTGGCGCGGTTCTCACGCGAAAAAGCGCGCTGGGCGGCGCCGGAAGCCCATGGCGCACCGATTGTCGAGCAGCTGTTAAAAGCCGGCTGGCCCAAAGACGTGGTCATCAATGTCAATTTCCCGGACCGCGCGCCGGAAGAGATTACCGATATTGAAGTCACCAGCCAGGGCCATCGCGATGCGATCCAGCTTTATGCCGAGGAGCGTAAAGATCTGCGCGGCGGAACCTATTACTGGTACGGCTATTCCGGCGAGCTTTCGAACCCGCCGGAGGGCACTGACCTCAAAGCCATCTATGAGGGGCGCATTTCCATCACCCCGCTGCATCTGGCGCTGACCCATGCGGGCGCGCATGCGAGCTTGTCGAAGTCGCTTAATGGTCCTTCGAAAATTACCTGATTTCCGCGCTGATCCCACATAAATTAACCGGTTGTTAACCAAAGTTGACAAACTTCCAATAGAATCGCGTTGGCGTTTTTTGGGAAAGGGCGGGCCATGGTTTTGCGTTTGGCTATTTTGATTTTTTCGGTATTGGCGTTGACGGCGTGCGAGACGCATAAGAGCGCGCATAACAAGGCGGCGGATCGGGGCGCGCAGACCGTAAGCGTTTATGCGCCGCCAAGCGATCCTTACCGGCGCCAGAGTGCCGCGGCGCCGCAAGCCGTACCGTCGGCATATGTGGAACCGGTCGCGCTACAGCCGGTCTCGGCAATTTACCTGTCGGACGAGCAGCGGGCGCAAGCGCAGTACCAGGCGCAACCAACGCGCACCGCCAGACAAATTCGGCGCGGTGAAATTATCGTTCAGCCCGGCGACACCATTTATGCGATCGGGCGGCGATACAGTGTCTCGCCAAAAGTACTGATCGCCGAGAACAAGTTGCGCCATCCTTATCCGTTGTCGATCGGCCAAACCCTGAAATTGCCCAAGGAGGCCCGCATCGCAGACGCCCGCGCCGCAGAGGCGCGCGCCGTCAATAAGCGCAACGCCCGGATAACACGCAAGGTTGTGGCGCGCGACACGCTCCATGCGGTGCGCGCCGGCGATACGCTCTATTCCATCTCCCGCAGCACCGGCGTGCCGGTTCAGACCATTGCGCAGACAAACAAAATCGCGCCGCCCTATACGTTGAGCCCCGGCCAGCAATTGCTGATCCCGCAAGCGCGTATTGAATCCGGCCGCTATGCGGCGAATACGCGGGCCGCGCGCGCGCCAGCGAAAATCACCGCGCCGCCGCGCAACAACAAACCGCGCAATGTCGCCGAACTGGCGCAGACAGTCTCCTATACGCCGCCCAAACCGACGACGCCTGAGACGATGTTTGAATGGCCGGTGCGCGGCAAAGTCATCGCCTCTTACGGCGTTACCGATTTCGGCCGGCGCAATGATGGCGTTAATATCGCCGCCCCCGCCGGCACGCCGGTGCGTGCAGCAGCCGATGGCGAGGTGGTCTATCGCGGCTCGGAGCTTGACGGGTTCGGCAATCTCCTGCTGGTGAAACACGCCGGCGGGTTCGTTACCGCCTATGCGCATAATGAAGCGATGCTGGTCAAGAAAGGCGCCAAAGTTCGCCAGGGGCAAGTCATCGCCAAAGTCGGTCAGTCCGGCGCCGTCTCCTCGCCGCAACTGCATTTTGAAGTACGGCGGAATTTAAAATCCATCGATCCGGCGACGTTATTAAGCGCGAAGTAATTTAAAAGGACACGAGCCCGGGAGGGGGAGCTCGACGTTTTGTGCAATAAGAAAGTAAGTTGAGTACAATTTTGCGGGCCCTTCGGGGTCCGCTATTTTTTTGTGGCGTGTGGTCACATTTTATTAGATTCATGTCTCAACCCACCTCGCTCATCCCGACGAAAGTCGGGATCCAGACGGCAACCGATGAGTGGATTCCGGCTTTCGCCGGAATGAGCGGGGCAATGGTAGGCGATTCAGGTTAATCGCCCAGCCTTCACCCAAGCTGACCGGGATGGCTGGCGATTACCCTGCGGGCGAGGAACTCCGGGGTGGCGGTTAATATCCCTTCGGAGATAAACGGCGTTTGGGAAAAATGCGCCAGCGCCAGCTCGCATTCAAACGCCGCGCACAAACCGGCGCCGACCCGCTTGGTGGCGTCGAATTTGGTGAGGATGCAGCGCCGCACGCCAATTTCCTTAAACGCGTGCGCCCAGTCGATATATTCGGCCGCGTCGCCGCTTACCGGCAGCACCAGAACCGGCTCCGCGCCGGACGCTTCCTGGTAGCTTTTCAGCGCCGCAACATCGCCGCCGTCATAGGGGCTGACGCCCGGCGTATCGAGGATCACCGCGCCGTTGGGGCGGTGGCTGCGCAACACCTTCTGCACGTCGAGCGGCGATTCAATGATGAAGTAATCGGCGCCCAGAGCTTCGCTGTAGGATTTGATTTGCTCGACCGCGCCGGCGCGGCCGATATCGGCGGTCATCATTAAGGCGGGCGTCTTCGGGGTGGTCGCGGAAGCGGCGAGCTTTGCCGCGCAAGAGGTTTTGCCGGCGCCGGTGGGCCCGACCAGCATGATCGGCGTCGATGGCGAGAAGTGCAAAGGCGCATAGGAAAACGCATCGCCAAACGCCGCTTCTAGACGATAGAGGTCTTCGTTGATGGCCGATGTCTTGGCGCCGTTAACGAGGGCGGCGAGGAGTTTTTGGCCGACGCCATGGGGTGATAAAATCTCCGCCATCGCCCGCACGGTTGCATCGCTCATATCAAAATGCGCGGTGGTCTTTCCGCCCGTCAGCGCGCCGCTCACCCGCGCCAGCGCGTCTTCGGAAAAGCTCTGCTCCACCGATTGGTTGAGCCGCGCGCCGGCGGTCATTTTGAACGGGCCTTCGTCAACGGCGTCGCGCGCGGCGCCGGCAAATTGCGCCTTTGGCGCCGGCTCTGGCGCGGCGGGGGCGGGCTTGTCGGACGCCGTCACCTCAACGTCGCCGCTCGGCAAATCGCGGACGGAAATGATCGACGCGCGATCGCCCAGTGCGCGGCGCGCCTTGCGCTTTGCCGCATCAAGATCGGAGGCGATGAATTTCATCATA
>JAADIQ010000018.1 GCA_013151255.1 Alphaproteobacteria bacterium | reverse complement strand
TCAAAGCCAAGGGCGTTGATAAAATCGTCTGCATGTCGGTCAATGATGCATTTGTAATGAACGCATGGGCGAAAGATCAAAGCGCCGGCGGTGTGGTTGAGATGCTGGCCGACGGCAATGGCGATTTTGCCCGCGCGCTTGGGCTCACCATGGACGGGACAGGCTTCGGCATGGGCGAGCGCGCCCAGCGCTTTTCCATGGTGATTGAAGACGGCGTTGTGAAGCATTTGAACATCGAAGAGCCAGGCGCGTTTGATGTTTCAAGCGCCGAACACATGCTTGCGCAGCTTTAAGCGCGGACAGGCTCTCAAGCTCAACGCGCCGATGGCACGCCGCGACAGGCGAGTGCGTCGGCGCGCTCATTGCCCGGATGTCCGGAATGGCCTTTCACCCAGCGCCAGTCTATCTCGCGGCCGTCTACCAGCACATCCAGTTCGGTCCAGAGGTCTTTGTTCTTGACCGGTTTTCTGGCGGCGGTCTTCCAGCCGTTTTTCTTCCAGCTGTTAATCCAGACGGTGATGCCGTTTTTGACATATTGACTGTCCGTGAACAGACGGACCGGCGCCTTCGGGTCTGTCGCCTCCAGCGCCTTGATGACGGCCATCATCTCCATGCGGTTGTTGGTGGTCGCCGGCTCGCCGCCGTAATGCTCAGCTTCGTCTTCGCCAATAATAATAAGAACGCCCCAGCCGCCGGGACCGGGATTGCCGGAACAGGCGCCGTCAGTGAAAATTTCAATCATTGGGTATCCGTAATTCAAGGGTGGGGGGCAACGCCAGAGGTTTTTGGCATAGGCGGTTCTGCTATCAACTCGCAAGCTTCAGCGGCGTGTTGAAGACAATATTTTCAGAAGCTGTCTCGATGGTCTCGATGGTCAGCGTTCGTAACGCTGCAAGTGATTTTAAAAACCCCTCAACCAGATGTTCGGGCGCTGAGGCCCCGGCGCTCAATCCGATGACTGAGACCCCTTTAAGGGCGTCGGGATCGAAGGCGTCCGCGTCCTCGATCAGCATGGCGCATTTGGCGCCGGCGTTGTTTGCGACTTCCACCAGCCGCAATGAGTTCGACGATGTCCGCGAGCCGATGACGACAAACAGATCAACACCCGGCGCCGTCGCTTTGACGGCGTTTTGCCGATTGGTGGTCGCATAACAGATATCTTGCTTGCGCGGGCCGGCGATGGCGGGGAATTTCACCTTCAGCGCCGCAATAATCCTCCGTGCGTCATCTACCGACAGTGTCGTCTGGGTGATGTAGGCTTTAGGCCCGTCGCGGTCTTCCAGCGCGGCGACGTCGCTCACCGAACCGACCAATGTGATCGCGTCCTCCGCGACCTGGCCCATGGCGCCAATCACTTCGGGGTGGTTGGCGTGGCCGACCAGATAGATATGCCGGTTCGCCGCCGCATGCCGGCGGGCCTCATTGTGGACCTTGAGGACTAGCGGGCAGGTGGCGTCAATGGTAATCAGATTACGCGCGGCGGCTTCGGCATAGGCGGCGCGCGGGGCGCCATGGGCGGAGAAAATCACCGGCCGGTCGCCGGGCGCCTCGCTTAGCTCATCGACAAACACCGCGCCCATCGCCGCCAGCCGTTCGACTACATGTTTGTTGTGGACGATTTCATGGCGCACATAGACCGGCGCGCCATACATCGCCAGCGCCTCCTCGACGGTGCGGATCGCCCGCTCAACGCCGGCGCAAAACCCCCGCGGCGCGGCAAGGCGCACTTTCAGCGGTAATTTTCCAGCTCTCGGTTTCATTATGCGATTTCTCATCCATCGCCCGGCATGAGCGTTGCGCCATGGGTTTTGAGACGCTACGAGAAGCTGACACGAAAGTACGGCGTCTCAGCGGCAACCGTCTGGCGGCAAGAGGGCCATTTATGAGCAGATATAAGGGTTCGGTCAGATGAACAAACTGTTAGCCGGCGCACTTATCGCCGCAGTCGTGGGCGTCGCCGGATGTTCGGGGTTGGGGAAAAAGGCGTCGACCGAGAAAAACCCGGCGCCCTGTCCGAATATTGTCGTTCTGCTGGACGCCTCCCGGATCCTCGAGTTTGACGGCGAAGAACGGCTTGAGGATATCGCCTATACCGGCGAAATCACCAATGTGGAGATCGGCTGTCGTTACGTTGAGGACAAGCCGATTGACGCTGAAATCTCTATCGACCTCGCTTTCGGCAAGGGGCCAAAGGGCCAAAATGGCGATAAGGTTTTCAAGTACTTTGTCGCGGTGACGCGTAAAGACCTTGAAGTTATTGCGAAAACAGAATTCCTTGTGCAGGCGAAGTTCACTGATAAAAATATTATCGTCGTCAAAAAAGAAGACATCGACAAAATCATCATTCCGCGCGCGGGCGAACATATTGCCGGCTCCAATTTTGAAATTATCGTCGGCTTTTCGCTTTCGCGCGACCAGATCATTTTTAACCGCTCCGGCAAAAGTCTGAAATTTCCGAACCTGAAATGACTATCCTTGAAGAGCTGAGCCGACGGGTTGGCGATGCGTTTGCCGAGGCGGGACTGGACCGACAATTGGGCCAGGTCAAGCCGGCCGACCGTCCGGACCTCGCGCAGTTCCAGTGCAATGGCGCCCTGGCGGCGGCGAAAGCCGCCAAGCAAAATCCGCGCGCCCTGGCGGAAAAAGTTTGCGCGCGCTTGCGCACCGACGCCGCCTTCAAAGAAATCACAATTGCCGGGCCTGGCTTTATAAATATCACCCTGGCGGATGATGATATCGCGCGGCGCCTCGGCGCTATTGTCGAAGACGACCGCCTCGGCGGCTGGCAAACCCCGGAGCCGACAAAAATTCTGCTCGATTATGGCGGGCCTAATGTCGCCAAGCCGCTGCATGTGGGGCATCTGCGCGCTGCAATCATCGGCGAAAGCCTCAAACGCATATTCAGATGCGCCGGCGACACGGTGGTCGGCGATGTGCATTTGGGCGATTGGGGCTTGCCCATGGGCCAGCTCATCACCGAGCTACAGCGCGAGCAGCCCGATCTCGTCTATTTCGATGCGGCGTTTAAAGGCCCGTATCCGGATCTGCCGCCGGTGTCGCTGGCGGATTTGGAGCGGCTCTATCCGCAAGCCTCCAATGCCTGCAAAGCCGATAGGGCGCGTGCGGATGAAGCCCGTCAGGCGACGGCGGAACTACAACAGGGCCGGCCCGGCTATATTGCTTTGTGGAAGCACTTCGTCGCCGTTTCGCGCGCGGCGATTGAACAAGAATATAGCGATCTCGGCGTCACGTTCGACTTATGGAAGGGCGAGGCGGACGCGGCGCCGTTAATCCCGGAGATGGCGACGAACCTCGCCGAGAAGGGCCTGATTGAAGACAGCGACGGCGCGCAGGTTATTCGTGTGGCGAGCGAGGCAGACAATAAGAAAATTCCGCCGTTGATGCTGTTCAAGTCCGATGGCGGCGTCACCTATGGCACGACCGATCTTGCGACCATCGTCGATCGCGTGCGCTCGGAAAATCCTGATCGCATGATCTATGTGGTCGACCAGCGCCAGGCGTTGCATTTTGAACAAGTCTTTCGCGCCGCTGACCTTGCCGGTTTGTTTGCCGCCGACCGGCTGGAGCATATCGGCTTCGGCACCATGAACGGCAAGGATGGCAAGCCGTTCAAAACCCGCGAGGGCGGGGTTCTGCGATTGCGCGAGATGATCGACATGGTCACCGAGCGGGCGCTGGCGCGGCTTGCGGAAAATGGTTTGGCCGAAGGCTATGACGCTGCGGAGACAAACGACATTGCCCGCAAGGTTGGCGTCGCGGCGCTGAAGTTCGCCGACCTCTCCAACCCGCGCATCAGCGATTACATTTTCGACCTCGACCGGTTCATGGCCTTTGAAGGCAAGACCGGGCCGTATCTTCTATATGCGCGCGTGCGGGTGCGCTCGGTTTTGGCCAAGGCGGAAGCGGCGGGCGCCGGCGCGCCGGGGCCGATTACAATCACCGCGCCGGAAGAACGCGCGCTGGCTCTGGTGCTGCTTGGATTTGGCGACGCCTTGCGAAACGCGCATCAAAAACGTCTGCCGCACCTGCTTTGCGACCATGCATTTTCACTGGCGCAGGCGTTTTCAAAATTCTACGCCGGCTGCCGCATAGCCGATGAGGCGGACAAAGCGATTCGCGCCTCGAGAATGGGGCTAGCCGCGGCATCGGGGCGCCAACTTGACCTAATACTTGACCTGTTAGGCATCCAGACGCCGGAGCGCATGTAAGAACTTGGCGGAATTGGGGAAATAACTGTGGCGCCCAATCAACAGCGATAAGATTTCTATCCCAAAACGGTTGTGGAAAACCATAGGGAAATTCTAGTTTTTTACCCATTTCTTATATCAACATTCTGTTAACCCTTTAATTTATTGAGATTAATTATCCCCTCGCCGTTTCGAGGCTGACGCGCCAAAGGAATTTGTGTGCGCTGCAATAAAACATTCGTCGCATTGTCACGGGCTTGTCATCTAAAGTACGTAGGGGATCGCTTGTTTTTTGGGGTCGCAGGGAGCGAGGCGGCTCAATATTTCAGTCACAGCTCGGGGAATATAAACATGACACTAATGAAAACACTCTCCGCTGGCGCAGCGGCGATCGCGCTGACGACGGCATTTGCCACGCTTGCCCCAACACCGGCCATGGCGCAGTCAACAACGTCCGATGTTCGCGGCGTCGTCACCGACCCCTCAGGGGCTCCAGTTGCAGGCGCCTCCGTCAGCATACGGGACAGGCGAACGGGGGCAGCCCGGACGGTCCGGACCGGTTCAGGCGGCGTCTATACATTTCGCGGATTGAACGTTACCGGCGACTATACGATTAGTATCGACAGCGATCAATATGCTGACCAGTCGGTTTCTAATGTAACGCTCTCGCTCGGCGATACGACCGTGGTTAATTTTGGCCTTGCGGGCGCTTCGACAGACGATGAGATCATTGTTGTGGCGTCTCGCTCATCGGCTATAGACATTGCGACCGGCCCGGCAGCGACGTTTGATTTCAATGATCTGCAAAATACGCCAGCCATCAGCCGTGATATTAAAGATATTATTCGTACGGACCCACGCGTTTTTATTGACGAGTCTTTCGGTAATGGCTTGCAATGCGCCGGCGCGAGCCCGCGTTTCAACAGCCTAACCGTTGACGGTATCAAACTGAATGATAATTTCGGGTTGAACTCCAACGGGTATCCGACCGAACGGTTACCGTTTCCTTTTGACGCCATCAATCAGGTTGCAGTTGAACTTGCGCCGTTCGATGTCGAATATGGCGGGTTCACGGGTTGTAACATCAATGCAGTTACGCGATCAGGCGAAAACGAATTTCATGGCTCGGCTTGGGGAGATTACACCAATGACAGCTTGCGGGGCGGCTCTATTGAGGGCTCCGAATTTGATAAAGGCAATTTCCGCAAAGTGCGCTTCGGCGCTACGCTTTCCGGGCCAATTATCAAAGACAAATTGTTCTTCTTTGCGGCATACGAGAAATTTAACGATGTAGAAGTTCTTGCGCGCGGTCCGGCCGAGGCCGGCGCCATCGGCACCCAAGGCGTAAGCCAAGCGCAGCTAGATCGCATCGCCGATATCGCGCGCACGGTTTATGGGTATGATGTTATACCTTTACCTGCTAACTTCGATGAGAGCGACGAGAAAATTCTTGTTAAGCTCGACTATAATATTAACGACAATCATCGCGCGTCGTTCACCTATAACCGTAATGACGGCAACAACATCACTGCCTCAGACGGCGATCCGAACGAGTACGAGTTTTTCGACCACTACTATTTGCGTGGAACAACGATTAACTCCTATTCCGGGCAGATATTCTCCAATTGGACCGATAATTTATCAACAGAAGCGCGCGTGTCCTTTACGAAAAACGACACGCGGCAGGAATCTGTTGGCGGGACAGACTTTGGCGAGGTGCGGATCAACACCTTTAATAACGGTGAGAGAGCTTCAGTATATCTTGGCGCCGATGATTCACGGCATTCAAACAAGCTCGACACTGAAACCTTCAACATAAAACTTAAGGGCGACTATTCTATCAATAACCACCTCATCACGCTTGGGTATGAGCGTGAAGAATTGGAAGTTTTCAATCTCTTTGTCCAGCAAACTGAAGGTGAGTATCGATTTGACCGCGTGGGAACGTCAGGGCTTGCATTGGATCCAGACGCCAATATTGATGATTTTGAAATCCAGCTGGCTGACGACATTCACTACGGCAACGCAGGCGGCACCAACGTGCCGGAAGATGCAGCTGCAAACTTCGGGTTTGTAACGAACACGGCGTATCTACAAGATGAGTTTGTGTTAGACGAGTATGGTCTAACGATTACGGCAGGTCTTCGTTATGATTGGTACACGTCTAGTGATGTGCCAACACTGAATGCGAATTTTCTCGCAAGGAATGGCTTTGACAATACATCAACTTTTGACGGTAAGGGGCTTTTGCAGCCACGGGTTGGTATTAACTATGAGGCCGCAGACAACCTCACCCTTCGCGCCGGCGCGGGTATTTTCTCCGGCGGCAACCCCAATGTCTGGCTAGCAAACAGCTATCAGAATGATGGTACTACTACCATCCAGCTCAGGGTTAGGGATATTGATCTAACGGGTCTGACATTTGTCGAAGATGAAGGCGGGTCAGGGCGGCCAATATATGGCGTACCGCAATTCCTTTTCGATGATGTGGCTTCAGGCACGGCGGACACAGGCGTTAATGCTGTCGATCCTGACTTCAATATTCCATCCCAGTGGAAAGCAGCATTCGGTCTAACCTATAATTTCGATGCGCCGATGGGCTTTGGCGAGGGCTACACGCTGCAAGCGGATTTCCTCTATACCAAGGACCGCGACGCGGCGACAATCATTGATGCTACGCTGGAACAGGTTGGGACGGGTCCGGACGGGCGTCCAATCTATCGCCAGATTGACCGCGCAGATCCTGATTGTGTAGATCCTTTGGCGGCAGCATGTGGTGGCCGCAGGTTCAATCAAGACTTTATCTTGACGAACAATGAAGGCGGAGGCCAGAAAGTTATTTCGGCGGCTCTGTCGAAGGACTATGAGTTTGCCAATAGTTGGCGTGCGGACTGGACGGTGGCTTACGCCTACACCAATGCAAAAGATCGCAACCCGATGACTTCATCCGTTGCATTCTCTAACTTTGTTGGTGTTCAGACATCGGACCCGAATAATCTGGCGCTTGCGACATCAAACTACGAAGTGCCGCATCGGATCACATTCCGTGCTGGCGTAGCGAACGAGTTTTTCGACGGATATGAAACGAAATTCAATCTGTTTGGGACAATCTCGCAGTCACGGCCATACAGCATTAATTTCACTGATGGCGGTGAGCTGTTTGGCGACCAGCTTGATGATCGCCACCTATTGTATGTGCCGACCGGCCCTGCCGATCCAAATGTAATTTTCGCTCCAGGGTTTGATACGGCAGGCTTCTTTAGCCTGGTGAGTGAGCTGGGCCTTGATCAATATGCTGGCATGATCGCACCACGAAATGCATTCCAGTCAGAGTGGTTTTCTCAATGGGATATCCGCATCGAACAGGAAATCCCTGGATTGTTTAAAGGCCATAACGGCGCCGCCTTTGTCATTCTCGACAATGTTGGCAACCTCCTCAACGACAAATGGGGCGTGATCAATCAGGCCGGCTTCCCCGGAAGAGTCCAGTTAGCTGATTTGGACGAGAGCGGGCTTGGTCCGAACGGTGAATATATTTTCACTGGATTTAATAATGTGGACCCGGATTCAATCCAAAGGCCGGTTACGAATGCGTCCGTCTGGGAAATTCGTTTCGGCGTTCGCTACGAGTTCTAAGCAGCGAAACACGACTTACGAAAAGGGCGGCTCATTGAGCCGCCCTTTTTTTGTGTGCTGAATGTTTGCAGCGCCAACTATGAAAACCGCCCCTTCCCGATCAGACGCATAAACCGGTCTTCGGCTTTTGGGTCGGTTTCAAATTCGCCGGTCATGGCGCGGGTGATGCAGGCGACGTCGGTTTTGTGGATGCCTCTGGTGGAGATGCATTGATGTTCGGCCTCGAGCAGCACCGCGACGCCGCGCGGGGCAAGCGCCGTTTCAATCGCGCCGGCGATCTGGTTGGTGAGCGTCTCCTGGCTTTGCAGCCGGCGTGCAAACGCATCAACGACGCGGGCGAGTTTTGAAATGCCGACCACGCGCGCGCCCGGCAGATAGGCGACATGGGCGACGCCGATCATCGGCTGGATATGGTGCTCGCAATGGCTTTCAAAACGAATGCCGCGCATGACGACAATATCCTTATAGCCTTCGACCTCTTCAAAGGTGCGCGTCAGCAGCGCCGCCGGGTCTTGCGCATAGCCGCAGAGAAACTCCTCATAAGCGTCAACAAAACGCCGCGGCGTATCGCGGAGGCCTTCGCGCTCAGGGTCCTCGCCATAATAGGACAGCAACGTGCGCACGGCTTCCTCGGCTTCCTCGCGGGTCGCCTGTTTCGGCTTTAGCTGGATGGTTTCGGCACTCATTTACGCCTCCTCGGTGGAGCGGTCTATCGACCGGCAAAGGGTGATGGTTTCAATCAGCGCCAGCGCGGCTTGCGCGCCTTTGTTGCCGGCTTTGGCGCCGGCGCGCTCAATGGCTTGTTCGATTGTGTCGACGGTGAGGACGCCGAAGGAGACCGGCACGCCGGTGTCGCGCGCGGCGGCGGCGACGCCGCTTGCGGCTTCACCGGCGACATAATCGAAATGCGGTGTCGCGCCTCTGATGACGCAACCGAGCGCGACGACGCCGTGATAGCGCCCGGTGGCGGCGAGTTTCTTCGCGACGAACGGGACTTCATAAGCGCCGGGCGCCATGGCGACATCGATGGCGTCCTCATTGACGCCGTGTTGCACAAGCGCTGTTTTGGCGCCGGCAGTAAGGCGCTCGACGATAAACTCGTTCCAGCGGGTTGCGACGATGGCGATCTTTAAACCGGCGCCGGACATTGCGCCTTCAAATATTTGTCCCATGACTACTCCTAACTTGCTGCGCGCAGATTTCCGTCTGCACACTCATTCGCGCGGCGATAATCCTGCAGCGCTTTGACGGAAATGATTTTGAGACCGAAGCGCTCGGCGAAGGTTTCAAGATCGGGCAGCCGCGCCATGGTGCCGTCGTCGTTCATCACCTCGCACAACATCGCCGCCGGGGTGAGCCCGGCGAGGATCGCCAGATCAACACACGCCTCGGTCTGGCCATCGCGTTCGAGAACGCCGCCTTCGGTGGCGCGCAACGGAAAGGTGTGACCGGGCGTGACGATGTCGGCGCGCGTGGCCTTGGGGTCGATAAGCGTGCGGATGGTATGCGCGCGGTCATGGGCGGAAATGCCGGTGGTGACGCCCTCGGCAGCCTCGACGGAAACGGTAAAGCGCGTGCCAAACCCCGAGCGGTTGTCTTCATCGGGCACCATCAGCGGCAGCGCGAACTTGTCGAGCAGTTCCGGCGCCAGCGCACAACAGATAAGCCCGCGGCCTTCCTTGGCGAAGAAGTTGACCGCCTCGGGCGTCACGAAATCGGCGGCGATGGTGAGGTCGCCCTCGTTCTCGCGGTCCTCATCATCGACGATGATAACGATTTCGCCGGTCTTATAGGCGATGAGGGCTTCCGGCACAGAGGCAATAGGCATTAGCGCGCTCCTTGGTTGGGTAATCCGTGTTGGTCGAGAAATTCAGTCGTGATCTCCGCGCCGGTGCGCGATTGCGTCAGGCGCTCGATATATTTGGCGAGAATATCAACTTCGAGATTGACGCGGTCGCCGGGTTTTTTCTGTGGCAGGATGATTTTGGCTTGCGTGTAATCAATCAGCGTGACGTTGAACCAGTCGTCGCCAGTGTCGACGACGGTGAGGGAAGTTCCGTCAATCGCGATATAGCCCTTGGTCACGATGTAGCGCATCAGCGCCGCATCGGTTTTAACGGTGAGCCACAACGCGTCTTTGTCGGGATGGAACGCGGCGATGGTTCCGGTCGCGTCCACATGGCCTTGCACGAAATGACCGCCCAGCCGGGTGGTCGGCAATAACGAGCGCTCGAGGTTTACTGCATCGCCGGCGACAAGATCGCCGAGATTGGTGCGGGCGAGGGTTTCCGGCGCGAGGCCGACGGTGAAGGCGGCCGCGTCAAACGCCGTTACGGTGAGGCAGACGCCGTTTACGGCGATAGAATCGCCGAGCTTGAGGCCTTCAAGCACGGTTGTCGCGCTGATGCTCAGGCCAAAACTTTCAGCGGATTTAGCGACCGCGGCGACAACGCCGATTTCTTCAACCAGACCGGTGAACATCACGAGCCCTCCCGGCGGCGAACGCCCCGGAACCGGAAATCCGGCCCGTCTGTTTTCATCTGCTGAAAGCAGAACCGGTCAGCGTCTGCCAGACGCTCAACGCCGTCGCCGCCAAACGCGGTCTTGCCGCCGCCAAACAGTTTCGGCGCAACAAACATCTCGACCTCGTCAAGCAGGTCCGCATCAAAGAACCCGCCGAGCACCTCGCTGCCGCCTTCAACCAGCACGCAAACAATGCCGCGCTTATGAAGCGCAGCAAGCAACGCGTGGAGATCGGGACGGCCCGCATCGTCAGCGGGCAGCACCACAATCTCGACGCCCATCTCTTTAAACGCCGACAGGCGAGGGGCGGGCGCAGCCTCGGTGGTGGCGAGCAGCGCGCCCCCCCGACCGACAATGGCGCTGCGCTCATAGACTTTTGCGCCGGGCGCGGTGCGGGCTTTTGAATCCAGCACAATTCGTAAAGGGTATTGGGTTCCGCGTTCCGTGCGCGCCGTTAGCGCCGGGTCGTCGGCGATGATGGTTCCGGCGCCGGCGATGATGGCGTCCGCGGCGCGGCGTAACTCATGGCCGGCCTTGCGGCTTTCGTCGCTGGTAATCCACTGGCTCTCGCCGCTGGCGGTGGCAATGCGCCCATCAAGGGTCATCGCGGTTTTGCCAACGACGTAGGGGCGCTTGTTCGCAATGAAGTGCAGCCAGGCGCGGTTAAGATGACGGGCGCTGTCTTCGCTAACGCCGCCACGCACGTTGACGCCCGCCGCACGAAGCCGCTCCGCCCCGCCGGCGGCGAGCGGGTTGGGGTCGTCCATCGCATAGATGACTTCGCCAATGCCGGCCGCAATCAGCGCCTCGGCGCAGGGCCCGGTATTGCCGTGATGGTTACAAGGCTCAAGCGTGACATAGGCGGCCGCGCCGCGCGCTTTGTCGCCGGCGTCTTTAAGAGCTTCGGTTTCCGCATGCGGCGTTCCGGGCCCCGCGTGCCAGCCTTCGCCGACAACCGCGTCGCCGTCGCGGACAATCACGCAACCGACCATCGGGTTCGGTGAGACCCGTCCGGCGCCGCGCAGCGCAAGCTCCATCGCCCGGTCCATATGCCGGCGGTGAAGCGCATCGATTTTCTGGGCGTCGCCCATAAAAAAGCCCCGTGGCCAAAATCGGTTACGGGGCGTCAAAACAGGGCTTTAGAAACCGGACGCCGGGCGCAATAACGCGCACGTCGTCAGGTTCTCAAAACCTGCCTCGAATCTTCTACCATCCGGACTATGACCGTCGGCTCTGGGCTCTCACCAGGATCTGCTTCAGCGCCATACAGCGCGTCCGCTCGCGGGCTCGTCGGAATTCCTTCCGCATTACCGCCGGTGGGGACTTTCACCCCGCCCCGAAGATTCTTTTCTCGTGGATCACTCCACAAGGCCTATATAGCGCTTGCCGCGCGTGGCCGCAAGAAGCTGTGGCACAAGCATAAGAGAGGGATTGACCGAATGAGCGTCTATCTTGTCATCGATATGACGATCCACGACCTCAAAGCCTTCAGCGCCTATATTCGCGGTGTTCCCGCTTTTATCGAAAAGCACTCGGGAAAGTACATTGTCCAAGGCGCTGAGCCGACGGTGATGGAGGGGGACTGGCAACCGGAGCGGCTGATCATCATCGAGTTCCCTGCAAGGGCGCAGGCGAAAGCCTTTCTTGAAGACCCGGAATTTCAGGACCTCGTCGCCATCCGGCATAAATCCACAACCACCAATGTGGTTCTGGTCGACGGGTGTTGATGGCCGAGCAACAAATTTAGATTGAGGAAATCGGCCATTTCAGCACTTGCAAGCTGGCGGCGACAGTTGGTGGTGTTTCACTTTGGAACCTGGATGGCTGCTATTCGCCAAATGGCGACGTAGAGCCCTTCAAAACAAATGTCGGGTTATGGTTGCTTTTCGGCCATCCGGGTCTGGGTTTTGACGTGTTCGGTGATGCGGCGCAGGATCATTGATTGGCGTCCAATTGATCTTCGATTTTCCGAATGGGCTCCACGTAGACGCGCAACGACATGAGCATGGAATCTAATATCGAGACATGTTGGGCGAGATCCATTTCCAAGTCTGTGTAAGATTGCAGCGCAGCGATACCCAGAGCAATTTGGTCGGGTTCTATTTCAAGCGCACAATATTCGGGCAGAGATAATAGCATAAGGCCGTTCTCACCTAATTCATAAACATCCCCGCATTGCGTGCGGATGGCGTCTTGAATTTGATAAGGCATGTTGCGACGTAACTCGTCACGAAAAGGTTTGGGTTCTTCTTGCGTAATTGCCGACGTTTGCAGGTTCACATGAAGAATCGCGAGCTGAGTGCGTAATTCAACATCAGGGATGGCGCTGGTGATGCCGACGGAAAGCAGTTCATCATAAGTGGTGCGGTGCGGCTCGTAATTCCATCGCTGTGTTGCTTGATAAGCATCGATTAGAAAATCGACGCCCAAAGGTTGATCAGAATTATCAAGGGCCTCAAGAGCCGCCACTGCGTGTCGTTTTGTTTTCTCGTAATACACAATGCGCCTGAGGCGCGTTTCTCTTTCTGCAGCAAGGTCAGCGCTGAGACGGGCGTAGTAGGTTTTGCTGGTCACACGCGCCGCGCGGTCATCATTCCATGTGTCGACTTGCAGACCAATAAAGACGCCGACAACAACGATTAAAAAATCGATCGCGACCGCAAACCAGTTCTGCGCTTTGACGTGTTCAGTAATGCGACGTAGCAGCATGTGCCCCCCTTTTCTACTCTTTTGCGCTGTATAGGGGAGTTCGAACGGCAAATTAAGAGCTAACTATTGCCGTTCGGTTCCATCCATCGGAAAGGCCGTAAAGGGCCAGAAGCCGCCATTCGCCTCTTCTCATTCGATTGGCAACCAAGGGCCAGAAACTGCTACTGGGACTTACGCAGGGCAGTTCTGCCGGTTCGCGTGACCGCTGCTAATTGTCAAATTGTACTCATACGGGATAAACCGAGCCATATCCGCGTTAAAGCGAAGAATTTGGGCGCGATCCCGCTTGCAACCCGTCCCCAGTCTCCGCACCATGCGCGAAATTTATGTGGGTTGCGGGGCCTTTGCGGCGTCGCCGGGGTATTTCAATTTGAACCAGAAGGAGCCGCCTGATGCGGATCAAACTTATTGTCTCAACGATTGCCATCATGACCGCGCTTTCCGCCTGCGGGAAAGAAGACACAACTTCCAAGGCTGGTGAAGGACAGGAAATGGCGCAGAAAACCGTCGATGAAAATATCGATCTGTTTGCGGAGATTACGCCGGCGGACGCGTCCAACGATGCGGGCGATACATTATTGTCCGCCTATGACGGGCCTTATGGCGGCGTGCCGCATTTCGATACGATGGACCTTGCCGGTCTGAAGGCGGCGCTGGAAGCGGGGATGGAGCGCAACCTCGCGGAAGTTGACGCCATCGCCAATAACCCGGACGCGCCGAGCTTCGCCAACACCATTGTCCCGCTGGAGAAATCCGGCGACGAACTCGGCAATGTCTTTACCTATTGGGGCATCTGGTCCGCCAACATGTCCTCGCCCGAGTTCCGTGAAATCCAGCAGGAAATGGCGCCGAAGCTGTCTGAATTCAATTCCAAGATTACCCAGAACGACAAGCTGTTTGCGCGTATCCGGGCGATTTACGAAGGCGATGACTACAAGTCTCTGGACGCGGCCCAACAACGCGTTGTCTGGCTCACCTATGACGGCTTTGCATCCAATGGCGCCACCCTCGAAGGCGAGGCGAAAGAGCGCTATGCGGCGATCAACCAGCGCCTGGCTGAACTGGGAACGAAGTTCGCCAATAATGTGCTCGCCGATGAGGAAGGCTACGTCACCTATATTTCCGGCGACCAGTTAAGCGGCCTGCCGGAAAGTTTTGTCAAAGCCTCCGCAGCGGCGGCGAGCCAGCGCGAGCATGACGGCGAATACGCCATCACCAACACCCGCTCATCGATGGCGCCGTTCCTGACCTATTCCGATGAGCGCGATCTGCGCGAGACGGTATGGCGGATTTATTATAATCGTGGCGACAATGGCGGTGAGTACGACAACAACGCCATCATCGCGGAAACGCTTCAACTGCGCGATGAACGGGTGAAGCTTCTCGGATATGGAAACTATGCCGAGTGGCGACTTCAGAACCGCATGGCGAAAGAACCGGCTCAAGCGCTCGAGCTGATGGAAGCGGTCTGGCCGGCGGCGCTTGCTCGCGTCAGGGAAGAAGTTGCGCAGATGCAAGCGATTGTTGATGGCGATGGCGGCGGGTTCAAAATCGCGCCCTGGGACTATCGCTATTACATGGAGAAAGTTCGTCAGGCGAAATATGATCTGAACTCGGACGAAGTGAAGCAATATCTGCAACTGGGCAAATTGCGCGAGGCGATGTTCTTCGTTGCCGGTGAATTGTTCAACTATAAATTCACAGCCGTCCCGGAAGGCTCCGTGCCGGTGTGGCATGAAGATGTCGGCGTTTGGGAAGTCACCGACAAGACCACGGGCGATGCGGTCGGCCTTTGGTATCTCGACCCCTTTGCGCGTCCGGGCAAGCGTTCCGGCGCCTGGATGACCGGCTATCGCAGCCATGACACGCTGGGCGGCGTTGCGAAAACCCCGCTGGTCTCCAACAACTCCAACTTCATCAAAGGCGCGCCGGGCGAACCGGTGTTAATATCATGGGACGATGCGGGAACCTATTTCCACGAATTCGGCCACGCGCTGCACGGCCTGTCGTCGAATGTTGACTATCCGACGCTGAATAGCGGCGTGCGCGACTATACCGAATTCCAGTCGCAACTGCTGGAGCGCTGGCTCACCACCGACAAAGTTATCGACAATTATCTCGTTCATTATCAAACCGGCGAGCCTATACCGGCTGAACTGGTGGCGAAAATCAAAGCCGCCGCGACGTTCAATCAGGGCTTTTCAACAACGGAATATCTCGCCTCGGCGCTTGTCGATATGCGCTACCACACGGTTGATCCGACCGGTATTGACCCGGATGCGTTTGAGCGCGCGACGCTGGCCGAGCTTGGCATGCCGGACGAAATCGTCATGCGTCACCGGTCTCCGCAATTTGGTCACATCTTTTCCGGCGAAGGCTATTCGGCCGGGTATTACGGCTATATGTGGGCGGATGTTTTAACCTCCGATGCAGCCGAAGCTTTCGCTGAGGCGCCGGGCGGGTTTTACGACAAGCAAGTCGCCAAAAGCCTGGTC
The DNA here is from genome assembly GCA_013151255.1 of Alphaproteobacteria bacterium. Classification (GTDB taxonomy): domain Bacteria; phylum Pseudomonadota; class Alphaproteobacteria; order Caulobacterales; family Parvularculaceae; genus Hyphococcus. Next base: position 46,719 of record JAADIQ010000018.1, on the reverse strand, counting down.
GATAATCTGTTCGCTTCGCGCAATTCCGTCGATCCGGCCGACGCCTATCGCGCTTTCCGCGGCCGCGACGCAAAGATCGACGCGCTGATGCGCGATCGCGGCTTTCCGGTTCCAGGCGCGGATGCGGATGACAGTACGGTGGAATAGGGGCGGGTAATACGAAATAGGTTTTCGCATTTCTCTGGACTTTTTACCTCCCCCTCAAGGGGGAGGTAAAAATTTAGTGCAAGTTCTTATTTCTTGTGCTTGCCCCACACCGCCTTCACCCGCCGGTCGCGGCCGCAGCTGGTGCGGTAATAGCGGTAGCGCAGTTTATTCCTCTTGTAATAATCCTGGTGATAGCCTTCGGCGATCCAAAACTTGTCCAGCGCGCGCACCGGCGTGACGACGGATTTTCCAAGCTCCGCTTCAGCGGCACTGATCGCCGCCTCGGCGTCTTTGCGCTGGTCTTCGTTATTATAAAAAATCGCTGTCGTGTAAGTGTAGCCGCGGTCGCAAAACTGTCCGCCATCGTCGAGCACATCGATATGGCGCAGGAAATAATCGGTGAGTTCGCGATAGGAAATGACGTCCGGGTCAAAAGGCGCCTCGACCACTTCAATATGGCCATCATGATTTTCATAAGTCGGGTTTTGTAAATCGCCGCCACTATAGCCTGAGATAACATCGCCGACGCCGTCGAGCTTTTCAAGGTCAGCCTCAACACACCAGAAACACCCGCCGGCAAACACCGCCGTCTCGGTTCGGCCTTTGCTGGTTTCTTCCGGCTGTTGTGCGGATAAGCTTGTCGTTCCGGCGGCGAGCGCAAAGACGCATACGACTGCCGCTAATATTGACCGTAATAGATTCACAATATTCTCCAAAAAACTCAGACTACAGCGCTCTGACTATCACGGGCGGGTGGCAAGGTCAGTCCCGCTCACGGAGGTTTTATGGATTGTGAGATGAGGCCCGGAAAGGCGTGCAAGTGAACGCCCTTGGCGGATGGGAATTGCCTATATGCGCCGGCCTGTGCCAATGTTATCGTCGAGCGCATCGGTTCCGACGGCGCGATCATAAACACTATGGCAGGATCAATTTTCGCGGGGAACGGGAGAATCTGGATATGAAGATGAAACGCGCGGCCATTGCATTGGCCGGCGCGGTCGCGGCTTGCGGCCAGCCCCGGCGAACAATGAGACCGAAGAGAAAGTGGAAGTAATGAACGACCGTGATCCATTTGCCGCCGCGCGCGACATCACCGCACCGGAAGTTGAAAAACGCCCGGTTGAAATCACCCAGCACGGGCTCACGCGCACAGACAATTATGCATGGCTGCGCGATGAAAACTGGCAGGAAGTCCTGCGCGATCCGTCAAAGCTCGATGATGATATTCGCGCCGTCCTCGACGCGGAAAACGCTTATTACAATGAAGTGACGGGAGACCTCGACCAGCTGCGCAAGACCCTGTTTGAGGAAATGCGCGCACGGATCAAGGAAGATGATAGCAGCGTCCCGATGCCTGATGGCGGCTGGAAATATTGGACGAAATATCGCGAGAGCGGACAATATCCAGTATTCATGCGCGCGCCGCGCGCTGGCGGCGACGAACAGGTTTTATTTGACGGCGATGCGGAGAAGGGAGATTCGAAATTTTTCAGCATTCGCGGCGTCTCCCACAGTCCTGATCACAAGCTCGTTTCCTATGCGCTCGACCGTCTGGGTTCTGAATATTATACGATTTCCATTCGCAACATCGAAACAGGCGAGGACTATACCGACCGCATAGAAAGCGCGGACGGCTCCGGCGCGACCTGGAATGCAGACAGCAGCGGCTTTTTCTATGTCGAGCGCGACGACAATCAGCGCCCTGTGCGTGTGAGATACCACCTTCTGGGCGCAGATCCGGCTGAGGACAAACTCGTCTATGAGGAAAAAGACGACAGTTTCTTTCTCTATGTCTCCAAGAGCCAAAGCGGCGATTATATTTTCATTCACGCCGACAGCCAAATCACCAGCGAGGTGCGCTATATCCGCGCCGATGCACCGGACGCAGCCCCGGTCGTGATTGCCGCGCGTGACAACGGCGTTGAATACAGCCCCGAACATTACGGTGATGAGTTTCTAATCCGGACTAACGCCGGCGGCGCGGTGGATTTTAAAATCGTCAAGGCGCCGATTGCCGATCCCGGCCGGGAGAACTGGCAAGACTGGATCGCTCATGAGGCGGGCTCTTATATCGTCGATTTTGCACCGTTTAAGGATTATTTTGTCCGCATCGTGCGCAGTGATGCGCTGCCGCGCATTGTTGTGTCGACTTATGATGGCGAACAACACGAAGTTGCCTTTGACGAGGCGGCTTATGCGATCGGCGTCAATCCCGGCTATGAATTTGATGCGAAGGTTTTGCGTTTTTCCTATGAGTCTCCGTCTACGCCGGAACAGACCTATGACTATGACATGCAAACCCGTACGCGCACATTACTGAAAACCCAGGAGGTGCCAAGCGGGCATGATCCGTCACTTTATGTGGTTGAGCGTTTGAATGCGCCGGCGCCGGACGGCGCGCAAATCCCCGTCATGGTGCTGCGCTTAAAGTCAACGCCGAAGGACGGCTCCGCGCCGGTTCTGCTTTATGGCTATGGGTCTTATGGCGTGACCATTCCGGACAGCTTTTCAACAAACATCCTGCCGCTGGTGGACCGCGGCGTCATCTATGCGCTCGCCCATATGCGCGGCGGCGCGGCGAAGGGGCGCCAATGGTATCTTGACGGCAAGCTCGACAAGAAAATGAATACATTTACGGATTTTGCAGCCGCCGCCGATGCGTTGATTGCGGACGGTTATACATCGCCAAAACGCATCGTGATTTATGGCGGCAGCGCCGGCGGGTTGCTGGTTGGCGCCACGGTCAATCTGCGTCCTGAGCTTTTTGCCGGCGTGATCGGCGCGGTGCCGTTTGTCGACGTCATCAACACCATATCCGACGGCGAGTTACCGCTAACCCCGCCGGAATGGGAGGAGTGGGGCAATCCGATTACCTCAAAAGAGCAGTATCAATGGATTGCCGCCTATTCGCCTTATGACAATATTCAGGAGGCGGATTACCCGCCGATCATGGCGACGGCGGGCCTTGCGGACTACCGGGTGACCTATTGGGAGCCGGCCAAATGGGTGGCGCGATTGCGCGATGAGGCGCGCGGCGGTCCGTTTGTCCTGCGCACCAATATGGGCGCCGGCCATGGCGGTTCGGCGGCGCGGTTTGAACGGCTGGAGGAGCGTGCGCATCTTTATGCGTTTGCGTTGAAGGCGCTGGGTATGGAAGAGGCTGCGCCTGTGGAGCATGAGAAGTAGGGTTGGTTGGGGTGCTGACGATTAGATTTTAGCTCTTGTAGAAGGAACCCCCTTCGTCACCTCCGGTGACACTTCCCCCGCAAGCGGGGGAAGAACTACGTTGAGTTTGCCGCCAGCTCTTTCTTCCCCCGTTTACGGGGGAAGTGGCCGCGAAGCGGTCGAAGGGGGTTCTTAAAAAAACCACCAAAATCCGCACAACCTCCACACGAATCGAATCCTCGAAAATACAACCCTGAGAGGGTAGTTGGCCATAAAACCTATATTCGGTGAAAAGTTATCCTCACGCATCTCAGTGGCCTTATACTCTTCCCAACGTCGATATGCGGCCTATCTCACAGGCGACATTGCGCAAACCAAGCGCGTCGCAAAACCCCTTTAGGCTCTTTCAGCGTTCATGTGCAGGGAATGCGAGTTCGCCTGTGCGGGCTCTTTGACATTGTGGATTATTGCGGCCGCCGATGGGTTTGTTGGCGCGCCGGATTTGTAAGAGCGGCGAGAAATGTTTCGCAGCTAATCTTTGCGCGGTTTTGCGTTTGATTTTCGTCGCTTTTTGTTTTTCTTGACCGGCGCGGATGCGGCGCTGCGCCGGTTGTTTTTCTTGGCGCCTTTGCGTCCGGATTTTTTTGTTGCGGCTTTTCGTTTGTTGACGCCGGGCAGGGGGTTGCTCAGCATGTCGAAGCGCAAACCGCCGGTGAGCGGTGTTGCTTCGGCGAGTTTGACGCGGACTTCCTGGCCCAGCCGATAAATACCGCCCGAGGCGCTGCCGATGACGCAATGCATCGCTTCTTCATAGCGGTAATATTCATTGCCGAGATTGCGGATCGGAATGAAGCCGTCGGCGCCGGTCTCATCGAGCATGACGAACAGGCCAAACCTGGTGACGCCGCGGATGCGCGCGTCGAAGCTGGAACCGACACGCGATTCTAAAAACGCCGACAGATAGCGGTCGTTCGCCTCGCGCTCGGCGGCCATGGCGCGGCGCTCCAGCGTTGAAATCTGGTCGGCGATATCGCCGAGCGCTTTTGCCTCCTCCGCGCTCTGGCCGCCGGGGCCGAGCTTGCAGGCCTTGATCAGCGCACGGTGGACCGTGAGGTCGGCATAACGCCGGATCGGTGAGGTGAAATGGGCGTAACGCGGCAGGTTCAGACCGAAATGGCCGAGGTTTTCGGTGGCGTAAACCGCCCGCAGCTGGGAGCGCAAGACAATCTCGGAGACCATCTCCTTTTCATCGCGCTGGCTGGCAATCTTCAGGAGTTGGTTGAAGTTTGCAGGCCGCACGGCGCCGCCCTTGGAAAGCGAATAATCGAGCGATTTCAGGTATTCGCGCGCCCCTTTGAGGGTTTCTTCATCGGGCTGGTCATGGACCCGGTAAATCAACGGCGTACGGGCGCGCTCCAGGGTTTCGGCGGCCGCGACATTGGCGAGGATCATAAACTCCTCAATCACGCGATGGGCGTCAAAGCGCTCGCGCTTGACGACTTTTTCAACCCGGCCGGCCTTGTTCATAATGATTTTGCGCTCGGGCAGATCAAGGTCCAGCGGCGCGCGTTTCATACGCTCAGCCCAGCGGGCTTTGAACGCGCGATAAAGATTTTTCACCGCGATTTTTATCTCAGGCGAAGCCGGCCCCCCCTCGCTGATGGCCTGCGCTTCCTCATAGGAAAGCTTGGCGGCGGACCGCATTATCGCGCGGACAAAGCGGTGGGATTTTTTAACGCCCTGCGCGGTGATAATCATATCGACCGCAAGGCACGGCCGGTCTTCATGCTCGCGCAGGGAACAAAGGTCGTTAGACAGCCGCTCCGGCAACATCGGCACGACGCGGTCGGGCAGGTAGACCGAGTTGGCGCGCTTTAGCGCCTCAGTGTCGAGTGCGCTGCCGGGACGCACAAAGTAGCTGACATCGGCAATGGCGACGATAACGCGATGGCCGCCGGGATTGTCCGGGTTCGGATCAGGTTCAGCGAACACCGCGTCGTCATGGTCTTTTGCATCGCCCGGATCGATGGTGAAAAGCGGCGTATCGCGCAGATCCGTGAAGCCCTCGATGCCCGGAAGCTGTGCTTTTTGCGCTTCTTCGAGGACGGAGGCCGGAAACTCGGTGCGGATATCCTGATTGGCGAGCGCAATCGTAGAATAGGCATGGATGTCGTCGATATGACCGGCGATGGATGGAACGCACGCGGGCCTTGCGCGGGCCATAGCCGCGTTCATTCTTGGTCTCGATCCACACCAGATCGCCATCCTTGGCGCCGCCTTCGTCACCGGGTGCAATCGTGAAATGGCCCTTGGCGCGACGCTCAACCGGGTCAGCGGTGGCGCCGCCGCGCTTGGCGTTATAAACGGCGAGGAAACGGTGCGCGCCCTTGCCGATCTCTTTGATGATCGCGGCTTCATAGGAGTTGTCGCCAGCCGGCGTCAGCCGCGCCAGCAATCGGTCGCCGACGCCGGGCGGCGGCTTGTGTTTGGCGGCGTGCGTAGCGGCAATGCGGATCATCGGCGCGCGATGGTCGTCGCGCCAGTCGGCCGGTTCGCATTCCAGATCGCCGTCATCGTCAACCGAAATAACATCAATCGGCAACACCGGCGCCAGGCGCCCGGCGACGGCGATGCGTTTGCCGGTTTTGAGGTTGATTAATCCGTCCGCGTCCATTTGCTTCAACAGCGCCCGCAATTCAGCGCGGGCCGCGCCCTTAACGCCGAAATGCCGCGCCAGATCACGCCGCACAGAATCGCCGTCAGCGCCGTTTAAAAACGCGATGATATCCTCTTTTGACGGCAGCGCGGCGGGACTGTCGGAGCGGCGAGGACGCCGGGGCGGGGTTTTTTTTTCGGGCAAGGGGAAGGCTCTCAGTGGAATTTCGGTGTTAAACAGCCCCCGCCGTAGCAGGTTCCGCGCGCGCCGGGTAGGGGGGCGGTGAACGGTTTAGATTGAAAAAAGAAAATGTTTAAGCAGCCATGCCCCGGCGCCGAGGCAAATTACGTGCTGCGATATGATCGAGAAAAGGCCGATATAGGGATTGCCGAGATACATGCGCAGAGCATGGAGAATGCGCCCAATGAAGAAAACGCCAGCAAAACCCAGTAACAAAGTGCTGGAGGCGCCCGCATATTCCATCAGAGCAATAGCGATTAGCACCATGGGCGCAATTTCGATTAAATTGCCATGTGCACGTATTCTTGCACGCAATGTTTCATCTTGCGCATCGCCAAATTCTATGCCGCCGAGCCGCGCCCGGCGCGCCGTTACCATGGCGCTCAGCATCACCAACAAAATGATGAGGCCGCCTGTCAGTATTGATGTAATTGGTAAATTTATTTCAGCCATGCCGTGCGCCTATGCTGGTTTTTCATTATTGATTTCGGTCATGTTTTGGAGCTGACCGAGCATGCCTTCCCAACCTTTTTCATAACGGCTGCAGGCGTCTTGTGAGGGCAATTGTTGGTGATTGATGACGACTTCGGTGTGGTCATTTTTTTTGACAAGCTGAACGGTGACCCGTGTTGGAATATTTGCGTGAATGTCAGGTTCTTCCCAAACCCAGGAAAAGACGATCAGGTGCGGTTTTTCGATAATTTCATATGCGCCGCCGATGATTGGGTACGTCCCATCTGGCATCGTGTATCGCAGTCGAAAAGCCCCTTGCGGAGAGAAGTCGAAGGCTAACACTTCAACCGAAATATCAGCATGCGGCGTGAACCACTGAGACAACAATTTGGGATCACGAAATGCATTGAATACGCATTCTTGATTAGCCGATATCAAACGACGGATAGTAATTGAATGCGTGCGCGCAGCCTCGGTCATTGCCCGTCCTTTGGCTCTTGTTTGGTTACAAAATCCTCCAGGCGTTGCAATGCGCCTTCCCAAAACGCCTGGTGCCGCGCAATCCACTCTTCGGCCTCTTTCATGGGCGCCAACGCCAATTGAAACCGATGGTTTCGGCCCTGTATTTCGCGCGTCACCAAGCCAGCCTTTTCAAGCACCTTGAGGTGTTTGGAAATCGTCGGCTGTGCAGAATTGAAGGGCGCCCGCAGCGTGTTGGCTGAACAGGGGCCTTCGGTTGCGAGCATCGACAGGATTTCGCGGCGCGTCGCATCGCCAAGAGCGTGGAATGTCCGGTCTAAAGGTTGGTGATAATGAATAGCCATATGGCTATGTATAATTTCCCACGGTTGCTGTCAACACAAAAGGCGCGCGATTTGTGTTCCGGGTAGGGGTGCGTTTAGCGGCCAACCGTCATCGGGTTGCGCGGGCGGCCGTCTACCAGGACTTCATAGTGGAGGTGGACGGCGGTGGCGTTGCCGCTTTCGCCGGTATAGCCGATGAGTGCGCCGCGGCGGACTTTGTCTCCGCGCGAGAGGCCGCGCGCATATGCGGAAAGATGGGCGTAGCGGGTTTTCACGCGCGCATTATGGCGGATGAGGATGGTGCGGCCATAACCGCGTTGGGTATCGACGCTCTCCACAACACCGGCCCCGCCGGCGAAGATTTTGCCGGGCGTGCGGGTGAACAAATCAACGCCCTTGTGCATGCGTCCGGCCCCGCCATGGCGCGGTCCGAAACCGGATGACAGGCACCCGCGCACCGGCGCGCGCATCAGCTTCGCGCCGCTGACGGTTGTGGTTGCCTCATAGTTGATAATGCGCCCGTCCGACGTGGTTTTCGGCGCATTGGAAACGCCCATGCCGGCGCAGACTTTTAATGCGCTGTGTGCGGGGGCGGGCGCCGCAGAGACAGTCGGGGAGGGCTTTGTCGGCGCGGTTGCGCATGCGGCAAGCATCGCCGCCAGCGCTATAGCGCAAAGATTTCGTGTGGTTCGCATCAGGGTTACGCAACTGTACTAGGTGACTTACCCGCGGGAGAATAATTGCGGAACTCTGCGACAAAGTTAAGGTGGATGCTTGGTTTTTAAGGACTGGGTAGGGTTCAGTTTGAGTTAGGAAGAATATCAACCTCATTCTACCCGCTCATTCCGGCGAAAGCCGGGATCCAGAGCCACATCCTGCGCGCGTTTTTCTGGATTCCGGCTTTCGCCGGAATGAGCGGAGGTTGAGTTGTGCTTCGGACGCTCCAAAATCTGCCATTGATTTGAAACCGAAGCCCCAAATCACTTCGCGGCGGCTTTTTTCTTCGTCGCCTTCTTCTTTGCAGCCTTCTTGGCCGGGGCTTTCTTTGCAGCCTTCTTCTTGGCGGTTTTCTTCTTCGTAGCTTTCTTCTTCGCCGCCTTCTTCTTGGTCGGTTTTTTCTTCTCGCGCGCGGCAAGCAGCTCTAGCGCGCGCTCCAGAGTTATATTTTCCGGCTCAGTCCCGGCGGGAATTGTCGCATTGGTTTTTTGGTGTTTGACGTAAGGCCCGTAACGTCCGTCCATGACGTTGACGGGATCGCCGGTTTCGGGGTGGGCGCCGAGTTCTTTCAGCGCTTGCGCCTGTTTGCGCCCGCGCGGATTGGCTTTTTTCTCGGCGATCAGCGTCACGGCGCGGTTGAGCCCAACCTCGAACACTTCATCGACGCTTGGCAGATTGGCGTAGGTTTTGCCGTGTTTGACGAACGGCCCGTAGCGGCCAAGGCCGGCGACAATCATTTCGCCATCTTCCGGGTGTGGGCCAACATCGCGCGGCAGCGCCAGCAAGGTGAGCGCCTTTTCAAGGTCGATGCTGGCCGCGTCCCACCCCTTGGGGATGCCGGCGCGTTTGGGTTTTTCCTTCGAGCCTTTTTCCTGCTCGCCAATCTGGAGGTAAGGCCCGAACCGGCCGGTTTTTAAGGTGATGTCGAGGCCGGTTTCAGGGTCCTTGCCGAGCACCTTGTCGCCCGTCGCCTCCGCGCCGTCGCCCTCGCCGAGCGCGGTGAGCTGTCTTGTGTGTTTGCAGTCCGGGTAATTCGAGCAGCCGATGAAGGCGCCATAGCGCCCGGTTTTGAGGGAGAGGCGACCATCAGCGCGGTCGTCTTCCTTGCAAGACGGGCAGGCGCGCGGGTCGGAGCCGTCTTCTTTCTTCGGAAAAATCAGGGGCCCGAGCGATTCATTGAGTGCGTCGAGCACCTCGGTGATGCGCAACTCGCCAGTGTCTTCCACTGCGGCGTGAAACTCAGTCCAGAAATTGCGCAAGAACTCTTTCCAGTCGGCGTCGCCGGCGGAAATTTTATCGAGCGTCTGTTCCAGATCCGCGGTGAAATCATATTCGACATATTTGCGGAAATAGTTTTCCAAAAACGCCACCACAATCCGGCCCTTGGAATCAGGGAAGAAGCGGTTGCGGTCCATGGTGACATAGCCGCGGTCGCGCAATGTCGACAATGTTGAGGCGTAGGTCGAGGGCCGGCCGATGCCCAGCTCTTCGAGTTTTTTAACCAGGCTGGCCTCAGAAAAGCGCGGCGGCGGCTGGGTGAAATGCTGGTCGGCTTTGATGTCGGAAATTGCCGCCGGCGCGCCTTGCGTCAGCTTCGGCAACACGCCGCCATTTTCATCCGCATCGGCGTCGTCGCGGCCTTCTTCATAAAGCGCTAAAAACCCGTCAAACAAAATCACCGATCCGGTGGCGCGCAGGCCGGTTTTTTTGTCCGCCGTCAGAAGATCGATAACGGTGTTTTCAAGCCGCGCCGATTGCATCTGGCTGGCCATGGCGCGCTTCCAGATCAATTCGTATAATTTGTGCTGATCGCTATCGAGCCCGCGCAGCTTGTCCGGCGTGCGCGAGAACGATGTCGGGCGGATCGCCTCGTGGGCTTCCTGCGCATTTTTGGCTTTGGTTTTGTAAACCCTGGCGCTGTCGGGCACATAGGGGTCGCCAAACTGCCCGCCAATGGCGCGGCGCGCATCGCTGATCGCTTCGGGCGCTATATCAACGCCGTCGGTGCGCATATAGGTGATGAGCCCTGTGGTGTCGCCGCCAATATCGATGCCTTCATAAAGGCCCTGGGCGGTGCGCATGGTGCGCTGGGCGTTAAAGCCGAGCTTGCGCGCGGCTTCTTGTTGCAGCGTTGATGTCGTAAATGGCGGCGGCGGGTTGCGCCGCGCGGGTTTGGCTTCGACTGCCGCGACGGTGAAAGTTCCAGCCTCAACCGCGCGCTTGGCGGCCATGGCTGCGGCTTCATTATTGAGCGTGAATTTTTTGAGCTTGGCGCCTTCATGGATAACCATGCGCGCTTCAAACGATGCGCTGCCTTGCGAGGAGGCCTGGCTTTTCACCGACCAGTATTCTTCCGCGACGAAGGTTTCAATTTCCAGCTCGCGCACGCAAATGATGCGCAGGGCGACCGACTGCACCCGGCCGGCGGAACGTGCGCCAGGGAGCTTGCGCCATAACACTGGCGACAGCGTGAAGCCGACAAGATAATCGAGCGCCCGGCGGGCGAGATAGGCGTTGACCAGCGCGGTATCAATTTCGCGCGGATGCGCCATCGCTTCCTGGACCGCTTTTTTGGTGACCGCGTTAAACGCCACCCGGTCAACGCGCACGCCCTTCAGCACTTTTTTCTCCGCCAGCACTTCCAGCAAGTGCCAGGAGATAGCTTCGCCCTCGCGGTCAGGGTCCGTCGCCAGCACCAGCCGGTCGGCGGATTTCACCGCGGCGGCAATTTCGTTGACGCGCTTTTTCGACGCCGCATCAAGCTCCCAAACCATGGCGAAATCATTGTCAGGATCGACCGAGCCATTTTTCGACGGCAGGTCGCGAATATGCCCGTAAGAGGCCAGCACCTTAAAGCCGGGGCCAAGATATTTGTTGATGGTCTTGGCTTTGGATGGAGATTCGACGACGACAACTTGCATTTAGCGGATACCCCCGGCGAAACGGTATGAACTGGCGAATGGGGCGGGTTATTGCGTCGGCGCCCCCTTGTCTGTCAACTCCGGCCGGCCCGGGCCGCAACTATAAATTTACATTTGCCCTAGAAACTCTACCGAGAGTTGTGCTAAAAACACCTCACACGCGCACTGGAATGGGTTTCAGAAAGACGAAATAATCATGACAAAACAAAGCACTAACAAGACATCGACGAGCAAATTGAAGGACTCCCAGAGCCAGGCGGCGGCCTATATCTCCGATTTGCTGCAAGAGCTGGAACAAATCGCCGGGCGCGAGCGAATTGAGCCCCTGGACCAGTTTTTAAAGATCGCCCGCGAGGAAGCAGGCCGGATTTCCAAGGCTGCTTGAGAGCGTGCGCTATTCCGGCGCGGGTTGGCCCGAGTGCGGCCGTTCGTTTGTCAAAGTCGAAGAGCTGACTCAGCCCAATTTCGGACTTTAAGCGCAAAGATAACAATGTCAGCTTCGGTGCAGAAGCGGACATAAAGGGAGCCCCAATAACTCAATTTTTTTACTCTAGAGTTCTAGAATGTCGTGCAGGATGGCAACCACATATCGACGTAGCTGCGTAACCGTTTTTCGTTCCGCCGCAACGTGAGTCGCGACGGAAGAACTAGTGTATATTGATCGAGTGAGATTGCCCACCATTTCGTCCACAGTAGCAGAAGCTTGTTCTGGTACATTTGATGTTGACTTAGATTGCCCGCGTGCTTTCAAGATGAAGCGCACTTTCTGCTTCATCGTTGGCCCGTGACGATCTTTTTCTTTCACGTATCCATCAGCCTTAGTGACTTCTTCATCCGGAGCAAGGTGATCTAGAGCTTCCCTCAAAGCTTCACGTAATTCAAGCGCAGGGCCTCGAAAAGAAATTCGTCCGCTATCTGAAAGGTCGTGTATCGCCTGTTCGTACGATAATGCTGCGGCCGGAACCAACCTTCCAAGCGTTTGGATTACGCGTTTGTCTTCATCAGTTGTATTTGTTTCGTTTTTCGTGACACTTTGATTAAGTATAATCCTTGTGCCTACCTTGGGCAGGAGGCGACGGATGATTGACGTTTGACGTTTATACGTGGATTTAGCATTGCTTCGATCGGAAAGCTCTAGAATAATTCCAAAGGCTTCATCCAGCACTTTAATCTCGTCTTCGAGATCTGCGCTTTGCAAGACATGCCTGGCTTTCTGAAAGTACTGTTGTGAGACGTCACTCGCTTCTGACCTAAGCATATTTGTGTTTATATTTATACTCTTTGCCTTTTCCAAATGTTGGCTGAAACGTGAAAACGCCTCACGCAATGATTGCCATTCATCATTCGGCGATTTCATTATTTAACCTTAGTACGCGGTTTTCTTTTCGTCGTTTTGGTTATTTTCTTTTTCGCGGCTTTATTTGCACGCTTTTTCGTTGGTTTACGTCGAGCCTCTTCGGAATTGCCGCTTCCGGGTAGTTTATGAGCCACCAAATTGTATCCGACGGAATTTAGCGAATATTGCCCCCTCGTGCGCGCATCGAAATACCCAGCATTTTTTGCGTTCATCAGTGTGACGCGCTCGGGGGAAGAAGGAAGCTCCAAGTTTGCTTGAATGAAGTACTTCTTGATATCGCCAGCAGAAATGCTCTCTTTACGTTCACCTTCGGGTGCTAGGTGAGCTAGGTAGTAACCAACTACGGCGACTTTCTCATTGACCGTGCTGGGTTTTTTTTCCTCCGCAAAGCTTCTGATATCTATTGGAAGAACATCACCCTGAGAACCAAACAACTCGACCGGATCGCCCTCGGTGTTAGTCACGCTCGTCTCGGCTAATGAGGGCTGTGTCCTGGTTTGTGAAGTAACCGGCGCAAGGTTTATTTTTAGCCTTCGCAACACGTAATCAAGAACGAGAATTCGTGCGTCATCATCTAGCGGATCGAGAACTGATATCAAAAGTGATATTGCCTTAACATCGTCTTGTAGTTCCTCTGCCATAAAACCTCATTTAATTAAGTTGTGTGAGGACGAACCCAAATCAATCTGGTATTTTTATATGTTCAAGTAAAGTATGAGACGAAAAGAATATAATGAAATCTTATGGGATAGTGGAAAGGAAAGCGTCGCATGCCGGGGCGCAAATGCCGGCAACGCAAGAGCTAGCCATGAAAAATCGTTCTACGTCATCTTTTGAATAGGGCCGGATATTAAAAGTCCCAAGACCGGTTTCTTTTATTGCCCCACTAGCGACATCCAACCGTTTCGTGGCGAATGACCATTTCTGGCCAATTTCCGTATTCTGATCGAGCATAAACCCTACTCCGGCGGCGCCAACGAAAACTGACCGCCGGCGTGTTCTTGGGCTTCGCCGGCCAGCGTCAACTCTAGCAGTGCATCGGCGAGGAGGCCTGGCGGCGCGTCGGCTTCGCGCAGGATTTCGTCGCGGTGGAGCGGGGTGTAGCTTAAAATTTCTAACAGCTGTCGGCGCAGAGAGATAAGCGCTACCGGGTCAGGTTCCTGCAGCGCGCCGTCCGACCAGTCAAACACATCGCGCCGGTTCTCGCGAACCCCGCCTTCCTGTTGCGCCAGCATTGATAAAATATCTTCCGCGCGTTCGGTCAGCACCGCGCCGTCGCGGATCAGGCGGTTGGCGCCCGTGCATCGCGCATCGAGCGGCGAGCCGGGAACGGCGAAAACCTCACGCCCCTGTTCCAGCGCGAAGCGCGCGGTGATGAGGGTGCCGGACTTGGCCGCCGCCTCAACCACGACGACGCCGCGCGCGAGACCGGAGATCAGCCGATTACGTTTGGGGAAGTCCCGCGCTATCGGACGGTAGCCTATTGGGCATTCGGAAATCACCGCGCCTTGTTTTGCAATCCGCGCGGTCAAATCGTCATGTTCGGGCGGATAGACGACGTCAACGCCGCCGGCGACGACGGCGATGGCGCCGGTTTCAAGCGAGGCTTCGTGGGCCGCGCCGTCAATGCCGCGGGCGAGGCCGGAGATGATGACGACGCCGGCTTGCCCGAGATCGGCGGCGAGCTGTCGTGCGATTTTGCGGCCGACGCCGGAGGCGTTGCGCGCGCCGACAATGGCGATGGCGGGTTTTTCAAACAGGCTGGCATGGCCGCGCAAGTATATGATTGGCGGCGGGTCGGCGATGGCGGCGAGGGCCTTGGGGTAGTCGTCCTCGCAAAAGGCGATGGCTCTGGCGCCCTGGCGGTCGGCATTGGCGAGCTCTGCTTTTGCCGCGCTACGGTCAGCGGCGCGCAACGGTTTTTTACGCCCGGCCTTGTGCGATAATTCCGGCAACGCCTGCAACGCCGTATCGGCGTCGCCATAATTGGCGATCAGGCGATGAAAGGTGATCGGTCCAATCGATGGGGTACGGATTAACTGCAGCCAGTCGAGGCGTTCCCTGTCGCTAAGCGCTGGCATCGGCGTCTTCTTTGTGGCCAATCTTCGGTTCCGCGCCGTCCAGAAGTCGGGCGATGTTCGCCTTATGGCGGATGAGGATTAGCGCGGTCATGAACAGCGCCGCTATCGCAAATTCCGGCTTGCCTAATGCGAACAGAACGAACGGCGTTGCGGCGGCGGCCAGCAATGCGGAGAGGGAGGAGTAGCGCGTGATGTATGCGCTGGCGAGCCAGATGGCGCCGGCGAACAACCCGGCGATCACATGCAACGCGAACAGCGTGCCCATGAAGGTCGCAACGCCCTTGCCGCCCTTAAAGCGCAGCCACACCGGATAGCAATGGCCCAAAAACGCCGCCGCGGCGGCAATTTCCGGGCGCCAGCCGAACAGCAAGGCGACGACGACCGCAATCGCGCCCTTGCCGCCGTCGAGCAATAATGTCGCCAGCGCCAAATCCTTGCGGCCGGTGCGCAACACGTTGGTCGCGCCGATATTGCCGGAGCCGATGGCGCGAATATCGCCCAGCCCCGCAAGCTTCGTCAGCACCAGGCCGAACGGCACGGAGCCGAGGAGGTAACCGAGAACTGCCGCCAGTGCTATCGTCATCAACCGCTCCTAAACCACGCCAAACTCTATCATGCTTTCCGCCATGGAAACGCTCATCTCTTCAAGCGAGCGCGGCTTCCAGTCGAGGGTGGTTTTTATGCGTGCATTGTCATAGTCGCGGCGTTTGCCGAGGCTGGGAATAATCGTTTTCAATGACGGATTGAAATATTGCATGATGCGCGGGACAAAGTTGGGAAGTTCGCCGGTGGGGATTTTATACCCGTCCTTGCTGAACCGCGCATCGAGAATTTTTGCAACATCGCTGAACCACGAAAACTCAATCGCGCAGATAAATCTTTCCGGCAGCGTCGGGCGTTGTCATGGCGGCCAGATGCGCGCCCGCGACATCGCGCACATCGACGCAGGAAAAACCAACCCGCGGGCAAGCCGGCATGGCGCGCACCATCAACTGGCGCACAATCTCGCCCGACGTGCCGCTGTCGGCATTGAGGATCGGCCCGAGAATGGCGCCCGGATTAATCACCGCCAGCTCCATGCCCGCGCCGTCGCTTTTGACAAAATCCCAGGCGGCGCGCTCGGCGATGGTTTTTGATTTCTCATAAGCGCCGATTTCCGAGCTGTCGGTGTTCGACCAATCGTCTTCGGTGAAAATATGCGTCGTGTCGCGGTCATGCCCGGCGGAAACGGCGGCGACCGAGGAGGTCATGACGGTGCGCTTGACGCCGGCTTTAGCGGCGGCTTTGAGCACCCGCAGGGCGCCGTCGCGCGCTGGGATGATGAGCTCGTCTTCGTGCTTGGGCGCGCCGATGATGAACGGCGAGGCGACATGCAGCACATAATCGCAGCCCGAGATAGCCTCATCCCAGCCGTCGTCGCTAAGCAAGTCGCACTGATGCAGCGACAACCGGTCACCGGCGTCGACATGGCGCGCAACGCTCTCGCGCACTTCCGTCTCGCGCTTCGGTGAGCGTAACGTGCCGCGCACGGTATGGCCGTTTTGCAAGAGCTGAATGACGGTGTGCAGCCCGACAAAGCCGGTAGCGCCGCTGACGAGAACGGTTGAAGTCATTGATGGGTCCTGTTCATGAGTTGGGCATGGACAACGCAACAGCCTTAGCGAGAGCACAAGGTGTACGTCGCTGGGGGGATGAAATCAAATTGGTGGTTTATTGCGCTGCGACGACGCGAGGATGGTCACAAATGAGGCGGTCGGCTATGGCTGCTATCCTTCGCGACGCGAAGGATAGCAGCACAAAAAGCTTAGAATATTTTCGAACGCATGATTAGGGTCGGCGCGACGACCATTACGACCGCCGCGCCAACATGCCTCAAGGCTCAACGATATTGGCGATATATAGATCGCGCACGAGATTGCGCAAAGACGCCGCATTCGGACCGATTGGCGAATTGGTGAACACCGCGATATCCATGCCATCGGGCATGAACAGTACATCGCTTTGCTCTGTACGCGGACTGCAAGAGTTCGGATTACAGTCGCGCCACAGCCCATTTTTGCCGTAAAGCTTGCCGGCGCTGGTCGTGGTGATGCGGTCAACGCCAAACCCTGCATCAAGCGCGTCCTGGGATTTTGACATCGGCACGATTTTGTTGGTGCGGCGGTAGGTGTGCATTACCGCCAGCAATTCATTGATCGACATATGCCAGGCGGCGCCGCCGGCCATCGACCGGAGATTGCCGGAATCCCACCCGCCGCCGGAGACCGGCCAAGAATAGGCGCGCGCCGGGTTGTTGGGCTTGTCGAGATCCGGCCCACTAACGCCCGCGGGCGCGAACACTTTGTCTTCAACATATTGCTGATAGGCCTGGGTGGTGATGATGTCCCACATCACGTTATTGATGAGGGCGGGAAACATTGCGTTTTTACTGATGTTTCCATTAATCACTGCGAGAAGAATGCGGCACAGGCCGAAATTCATGTTCTCATAATCAGGGCTCCCAATGGCGTTGGACGAAACGCCCGCCGCAACCTGGGATTTCATAAACACGTAGTTCGAGCTGGAACCGCCGGTTGAAAACCCGGAACGGTGGGTCAGCAATTGACGGAACGTAATGTCGTCAATGTTCGGGCCTTTCTGCCAATGCGTTGGCAGGTAGTTGATAATCTTGGCGTCGTAGGAAATATTTTTTGCCTGCAAAAGATCAACCATCGCTATTGCCGTAATCAGTTTACTGACGCTTGCGATATGCATGCGACGGCCGGGGTTCCAGCCAAGTGAAGCGTCGGTGGGCGTCTGCGCCCAGTTCCATTGCAGCGTGTAGATGGTCTGTCCGTTTTTGCCGATCCGCAAAGCGTAGCCGGCGACATTGTCTTTAACGGCGGCGTGAAACGCCTCGCCAAACGCGTTGACGTCAAGCCTTGGTTTTGGCGGTGTGGTGATGCCGCCTGGGCCGGGCGTGATCGGGCCGGTCGGAACGGCGCGCGCAAGGCCCTTGGGTCTGGCAATGGCGGCCTTTGCCTTTGGCGTCATCTTGGCGATGTCGGCGCGCACCGCCGCAGCGGAGGAGCCGCGCATGGTGCGCCGCGATTTCGTAATCAACGCGCGCACCGGTGCGGCCGCTTCGTTTTCATCAAAGCCTTCGTCGGAAACAGCGTTGGCAATATGCGCGGGATTGATTTGGTGACGCGCGACGGCGTCCGCATCAACCGTCACCCCACGGACATCTTTGGCCAGCACAGCACGGGTCTGGCTGGATCGCGCGGCGACGGCCTTATCGTTCGTTTTGGTCGCGCGAACCGCAGTCATCGGCGCCTTGCGTTTAACGGTCGCGCGTTTGGGTTCTTCGTTTTTGGCGCCCGCGCGGGTTTGCGCATTGACGGCCGGCATCGCATAAAACGCCGCACCGACAATCAGCGCAACTTTCCACATTTTAGAAAATTTCATGGTCCTCTCCCTTATTTTCGCCCACGGCGCGAACCCTAACCATCCGTATCCGGTTCGTCACGATGCGAATGGTTGTGCGCCGCCGAACAGGCGCCGGTGGTGATAAGTTTGGCTGGGGAAAACTTTGAAAGAGCGCAGCGCTATGCGGGGTTGGCGCCGTCGCCGTCGCGGGGTGCTGCGACATATTACTGATCGGTAACGTGTATAATTCGGTATCAAGCCGAGCAGAGCAACGCATCCAACACAGCCATGCGTGTCGCAACGCCGTAAAATACCTGTTGCAAAATGAGCGAGCGCGCCGGGTCGTCGGCTAGCGTCCCGTCGATTTCAACGCCGCGGTTCATCGGCCCCGGATGCATGACGAAGGCGTCGGGGCTGGCAAGCTTTATGGTTTCGTGGGTGAGGCCGAATGTTTCGAAATAGCCTTGCGCCGCCTCTTTGCCGCCGGATTGCATCCGCTCGAACTGCATGCGCAATCCCATCACGATATCGGCGCCTTTGAGGCCGTCATTGAGGTTTGCGCAGCGTTCAATATCCGTAAACTGATTGTCGTCAGGCATCAGCCCCGCCGGTCCGACAAAGCGGACGGTCGCGCCTAGCCGGGTGAACAGCCGCGCATCAGAGCCGGCAACGCGCGAGTGTTTTACATCGCCGCAGATGGCGATAGTGAGGCCATCGATCTCGCTGAATTTCGAGCGGATTGTCGCCGCGTCCAACAGCGCCTGGGTTGGATGTTCAAGCGCGCCGGCGCCGCCATTAATGACGACGCAATCGAGCAACTGATCGAGACGCTGATGCAGGCCCTCTTGCCTGGCGCGCACAATCATCACATCCGCGCCCATCGCCGCCAGCGTCTGGGCGGTGTCAATCAGGCTCTCGCCTTTGTGGACCGAGGAGGCCGACACCGGCACATTGACGACATCGGCGCCAAGCTTGCGGCCGGCCAGATCGAAAGACAGATTGGTGCGGGTGGAATCTTCAAAGAAAAGATTGATCTGGGTGCGCCCAGCGAGACAGTGCGGCGCCGGCTCGGAGCGTTTGAGGTACCCCGCATAATGCTCAGCAAGGTTGAGAATATAAGCGATCTCAGCATCGCTCAAATCATCAATGCTGATCAGGCGGCGCACAGTGACGCCGCCGGCAGGCGGTGAAGGGCGTTTGCAATGTGTCATTAAAGCGGGAGCATTAATAGCGAAGACCATATTAGGCAATAGGCGGGCGATGGAATGCATGGAACGGGCGTTGTTGCCCCCATCGGCCCTTCGGGCCACTTCCCCCGCAAGCGGGGGAAGAATATCCTCGCCGAAAGCACGGCCTATTTCCTCCTCCGCTTGCGGGGGAGGTGTCCGCGAAGCGGACGGAGGGGGCGATGCGGTGGTTCAGCAGATTCTGATTTTTCGGCTTCCATAATTAACGTCAAATGGTTGGTCGTGTGCAGGCGCTGCCGAGCGCCCTCAGGTCTTCGCCCGCATCTTCATCAGCCACATCACCCCGGCGGTGATGATCGCGACATCGATCACGAACATAATCGGCAGTGCTAACGGCCCGCCATTGGAAAGGTAGTTTGCCCCGCCGAGGCCGAGGCCTGCGAGCGTGACGACTAGCGTTGCAAGAATGGCGTTGCGGCTATGGCTTTTGGAGCCGTCATTTATGTCTTTGCGGACGTAAAAGCTGAGCGCGATAAAGGCTACGCCGAAGCCGGTCAGCGGCCATGCCAGTCCCGGGGCGACGCCGAGCAGCGCGACGGCGAGGTGAAAGATGCCGGTGGTGGTCAAGAGCGCAATAATCAGATGGCGTAAGGTTTGCGGTTTCATTGGTTCAGTCCCCTGATTCTGTCGATCGCGCCTTGCAGTATAAACGTCGCCGCCATGGCGTCGATCTTTTCCGCACGTTTGGCGCGGCTGGTGTCCAAAGCAATCAAATCACGCTGCATCGCCATAGTTGACATCCGCTCATCCCAGAAGGCGACCGGCAGCGGCAGAGTGCGCGCAAGATTGCGGGCGAAGGACCGCACCGACTGGACCCGCGGGCCCTCAGTGCCGTCCATATTGAGCGGCAGGCCAAGAATGAGGCCGACAACATTGCGCTCGCCGGCGAGGCTCGCGAGCCGCTCCGCATCGGGCGTGAATTTCTTGCGGCGGATGGTTTCCACCGGCGTCGCCACCATGCGCGCAGGATCGCACACCGCAACGCCAATGGTTTTCTCGCCAAGATCGAGCCCCAAAAGCGCGCCCGTGAGCCCGAAAGCCGCCGCCAGTTGTTCAAATGTCTCCGCCATGGCTTTATGATAGCATGGATCGTCAAGGGCGGCCTATCCGTGGCTGGTGTATATAGTAGAAATGGAATGCGGATTGAGGGTGCTAAATATATGTGTAATTCAACCTCCGCTCATCCCGGCGAAAGCCGGGATCCAGGTGAGGTAAAGCACCAATGGGAGTATCTGGATCCCGGCTTTCGCCGGGATGAGCGGGTAGAGTGATGTTGAATTATTGGCTTCTGCGCCATGCCGTGCGGCTAGCCATCTTGGCGCTTGCCGCATTAGCGCTGGCGTCAATGACGCTGACGCAAGCGTCGAACCACACCCGACCGGCGGATATTCGCGTGATGCTTGAGCAGCAGGGCGACGGGGCTTTGCGGATTACGTATGATTTGAAAAACCCCCGCAAGGCGCTTCTCTTTGGGGCGCTTGCCGCCGGTCATCGTGCGCGTCGCTGGGCAATTGAAACGCCGGGCTTTCAGCTTGCCCGGCTCGATGATGGCGACCGCATTACCCGCAACGACGGGGCGAAATTCGACCGTGTCGTGCTCATCGCATCGCCCGACCTTGTCCGTATACAGAAAAACTACCAGCCGATTGCGGCCTATGGCGCGGGCGGGGTGATGGTTTATACCGGCCACTTCTGGCCGCTGACGGCGCGCGGCGGACGGGTGAATACGACGTTTAGCTTTATCCCCGGGCCGGGCGCCAAGGCGGTGGCGTTTGGCGCCCGCGCTGATCGCCTGGTGGATTGGCGCAGCCCGATGGCGCATCCGGCGTTTGTTTATATGGGCCCGCTGCAACCGGTTGAGACCCACGAGGTGATGGCGGTGATGGATGGCGCCGCACCGCAATGGATTAGCGACGAGTTCTATGCGCTGACGCCGCGCGTCTTTGCCCATCTCGCCGGCGCGCTGGGGTTTTCGCTGGCGGTCAAGCCGAACCTCTTTCTGGCGGCGCCGCTGGGACGAGAGGAGGGGCGCCTCAGCTATTCCGGCGATGCGTTGCCGGCGCAATTTCAAATCACGCTGGAGGGCGGCGCCTGGCGCGAGCGCTCGCCCAAGGCGCTGGGCATTTTTCGCCGCTCGACCATCCATGAGGCGGTGCATCTGTGGCAGGCGGCGGCGCGGCCGGGCTCTGACGCAGTCGCCGGGTGGATCCATGAAGGCGCCGCTGATGCTATCGCCGCGGAAGCCTTGCTCGCCCTCGGTCTGTGGGACGCGGCGGATTATACCGCCGATTTTGACCGTGCGCGGGAAGAGTGCGCGGCTGAGCTGCGCCACGGACCGCTGGCCACAGCAGAGGCGCGCGGGCGCTTCCGGGCGCTATACGCCTGCGGCCATGTCATCGCCGTCGCAGTATCCTGGGCCGATGGCGGGACCGTCTCGGACTTCTGGAAGGGGTTTATCGCCGAGGCGAAAAGCGGCGGTTATACGCAAGGCGATTTCTACGACTATGTCGCTAAACGCGGCGGCGAGCGGGACTTTGTCGCGGCGCTACGCTATTTTGTCCGCACCCCGCTGGCCAATCCGACGCGCGAAGTGGCCCGGCTGCTCGATGCTGCGGGCGCTCCCTCTTGAACCTTTCGGCGCCCGTTGATAGGCCAACACTGACGAGACAACGGATGGAACCCCATGGCTGTCGATAAAGAGACCGTGCGCAAAGTGGCGCGCCTTGCCCGCATCGCCGAACCGGAAGAGCGCCTTGAGCCGCTGGCCGAGGAAATTTCCGGTATTCTCGGCTGGATTGAGCAATTGAACGAGGTCGATGTTGAAGGCGTCGAGGCAATGGCCTCCACCGTCGATGTCAGCCTCGCCCTGCGCGCCGATGCGCTGCAGGAAGGCCCCACCGGCGGCGGCCAGCCCGACAACATCGTCGCCAATGCGCCAAAGACGCAGGACCATTTCTTTGTGGTGCCGAAGGTGGTGGAGTGATGACCGACATCACCGACCTCTCCCTCGCAAAACTGCGCGACGCATTGAAAGACAAAAAAGTCTCGGCGGTGGAGACCACCGACGCTTATCTCGCGCGCATCGACGCGGCAAAAAATTTGAACGCCGTCATCACCGTGACGGCCGACAAAGCCCGCGCCATGGCCAAAGCATCGGACGACAGGCTCAGCTGCGGCGAGGGCGGCGCTCTTGAAGGCGTGCCGCTCGGTATCAAAGACCTTTATTGCACCGAAGGCGTCTTAACGACTGCGGGCTCGCATATTCTGGACGGGTTTAAACCGCGCTACGAATCGACCGTGACGTCGAACCTCTGGCGCGACGGCGCGGTAATGCTCGGCAAGTTGAATATGGACGAGTTCGCCATGGGCTCGTCAAACGAGACGAGTTTCTATGGCCCGGTGGTCAGCCCGTGGCGGCGCGCTGGAGATGATGCGCCGTTGACGCCGGGCGGGTCATCGGGCGGCTCGGCCGCTTCGGTTGCGGCCCGGCTGTGCGCCGGCGCCACCGCCACCGTCCATCCGCCAGCCGGCCTCGCTCACCGGCACGGTCGGGGTCAAGCCCACCTATGGGCGCTGCTCGCGCTGGGGGATTGTCGCCTTCGCCTCCTCGCTCGACCAGGCCGGACCGCTGACCCGCGATGTCCGCGATGCGGCGATTATGCTGCGCTCCATGGCCGGGCATGATGCGAAAGATTCAACCTCGATTGATTGTCCGGTCCCGGATTATGAGGCCGTCCTCGGCCAGTCGGTTAAGGGCCTCAAAATCGGCGTGCCGAAAGAATACCGCCTCGACGGCATGCCGGATGAGATTGAAAAACTGTGGGCCGACGGCGTCGCCTGGATGAAAGATGCGGGATGCGAGATTGTCGATATCTCCCTGCCGCTGACCAAATATGCGCTGCCGGTTTATTATATCGTCGCCCCGGCGGAGGCGTCATCAAACCTGGCGCGTTATGACGGCGTCAAATTCGGCCATCGCGCCAAGGACTATGACGACATCTTGTCGATGTACGAGACCACCAGAGCCGAAGGCTTTGGCGACGAGGTCAAGCGGCGGGTGTTGATCGGGACTTACGTTCTGTCGGCGGGCTATTATGACGCTTATTATTTGCGCGCCCAGAAAGTCCGTAAGAAGATTTTCGATGAATTTACCGAGGCCTACAAAAAAGTAGACTTGATCCTCACGCCATCAACGCCATCGGCGGCGTTCGGCCTGGGCGAGAAAACCGGCGACCCGGTGCAGATGTATTTAAATGACATTTTCACCGTCACGGCAAACCTCGCCGGCCTCCCCGGCGCCTCCGTCCCCGCAGGGCTCGACGCCCAGGGCCTGCCGCTCGGGCTGCAGCTCCTGGCGCGGCCCTTCGATGAAGAAACCCTGTTCAAAGGCATGCACGCGCTGGAGCAAGCGGCGGGGTTTAGCGCGCGGCCGGATGAGTGGTGGGGGTGATGACAAGACGCCGCGTATCGTCAAACAGCCCGCTTGAACCGGTCATCGGGTTTTCTCGAGCGGTTCGCATCGGCGATTTCGTCTGTGTGTCCGGCACGGCGCCAATCGGTGATGACGGCCAGTCGCTTTGTCCCGGCGACATGGCCGGGCAAACACGCGCCTGTTTTAAAATTGTGGAACAGTCTCTGGCGCAACTGGGCGCATCCTTGAGCGACGTTATACGCACACGTATTA
This sequence comes from Alphaproteobacteria bacterium, assembly GCA_013151255.1. GTDB lineage: Bacteria > Pseudomonadota > Alphaproteobacteria > Caulobacterales > Parvularculaceae > Hyphococcus. Next base: position 22,840 of record JAADIQ010000018.1, on the reverse strand, counting down.
TGTTGACGGATGCGGCGCGATGGAAAGAGGCGGCCGAGGTTCATGGAGAATTCTTTAGCGACATCATGCCGGCGTGCACTTTTGTTGAAGTGAAAGGGTTCATCAACAAAGAGTGGCTTGTCGAAGTTGAGGCAGACGCCGTCATGTCAAGCGAGCGCTGATGACCCGCGCCTACCAAGAAATCACCTATACCGCGCCGCTTAGCAATCCGCTTGAGCTTGACGCCTATCTGGCGCCGGACCCTGGCGACTGGCGGGTGGTGGTGTTTCCGGGCACGCCCTGCAACAAGTTGCTTTACACGCGGTTTTTACGCACCGCGCCGCGCGGGCTTGAGGTTGTGGTCATCACCCGGCCGGGCTTTGGCAAGGGCCATGACGCGGTGTTCACCGATTTTTCCGAGCAGGTAGCGGCGATCAAACCGTTCCTGCCAAGTTCTGTGGAAGGGGGCGGCGCTTTTGCGGAAAAAAAAATCATTACGCTCGGGGTTTCCTATGGCGGCGAGCTGGCGCTGAAAGCCGCGCTTGATTTTCCGGGTGCGGTAAAAGGCGTCGTCACTGTCGCCGCGCTGATTGACGAGCCCCATGATTATGCGCTGCGGCTAGAACAACTCGGCGGGGAGGCGAAGCTGGAGCCTTACCTCCCCAATCGCTGGCAGAAAGTCCGCGCCGAAGTCGCCGGACGGCGGGCGCAAATCGGACCGCTGCTGCAAGCCATCGGCGGTCTCGACAAGCCGGTTGAGGTGCTGCATGGCGACTTCGATGCGCTGGTGCCGAGGTCCAATGCATACAGGCTGATGGAAGCGCTCGGACCGGACGCCAATCTCGATATCATCACCGGCGGCACGCACTATCTGGAGCTGCAATATCCAAGACGGCTGCACCGCGCGATTGAACGGGTGATTGCGCGCGCTGAGGGTTAGTGAAGATTTTGTCCGGCGCAATCTCACCTCCCCCTTGAGGGGAGGTAATAACCTCTCAATGTGGCGGTGAGGCTTCGAGTGACTGGCGCTCACCGCCCGCCATTCGAAATCTAGATGACGCCAAACGGTATTTTGAATTTGGATTTACGCGTCATCGGCGACATAGTGGGCGCGCACCGAGTTTACGTCCGCGACCACCGGACAATGTGATTTTAAAACAGCAGGAGATATCTGATGTCATTGAAGGGTTCGAAAACACAAGACAACCTGGCCGCCGCCTTTGCTGGCGAGAGCCAGGCCAATCGCCGCTATCTTTACTTCGCGCAAAAAGCCGACATTGAAGGCTTTAACGATGTCGCTGCGGTATTTCGCTCCACTGCCGAAGGCGAGACCGGCCATGCGCACGGCCATCTGGAATTTCTTGAAGAGGTTGGCGATCCGGCCACCGGCGAGCCGATCGGCGATACCGTCGCCAATTTGAAGTCGGCGATTATCGGCGAGACCCACGAATATACCGATATGTATCCGGGCATGGCGCGCACCGCGCGCGAAGAAGGCTTTGACGAAATCGCCTCATGGTTTGAAACCCTCGCCAAGGCGGAAAAATCTCACGCCGGCAAGTTTCAAAGAACGCTTGACGAAGTCGCCAGCGACTAGGTCGGCGGCTAAAGAAGGGCTTCGGCATAGACTAGCTTGCCGAGCGTAGCCTTTATTCCCGCTCATCCCGGCAAAAGCCGGGATCCAGAATAGCTTATGTTGCGCATCTCGTCTGGACCCCGGCTTTTGCCGGGGTGAGCGGATTGAATACATGTAAAAATTTCTTGTGATTTCACAGTGTGCCTACATAGGAAAAAATTATGCCGTCTGACAAAGGGGTAATTCATCCGAAAGAGGGCTCGCTGGATGCGCCGACGCGCCATCCGCTGGCCTGGCGTGATGCGGAATTTTATGACGAGGCGGCGTTCGACAAGGAGTTTCGCCGGGTCGCCGACATCTGTCATTCCTGCCGCCGCTGCTTCAATCTCTGCGACAGTTTTCCGACGCTGTTTGACCGCATTGATGAAAGCAAAAATGAGGCGGTGGAAGACCTGACCGCCAAAGACATCAAAGACACGGTCGATGGCTGCACTTTATGCGACATGTGTTTCCTGACCAAGTGCCCTTACGTGCCGCCGCATGAGTTTAATGTCGATTTCCCACATCTGATGTTGCGCTATCGCGCCATTCAGCACCGCAAGGGCAAGACGGCGTTTGCCGATACGCAGCTGGTGAAGACCGACCGCAATGGAACGCTGGCGCGCCCCATCGCCGGCATTGTCAACTGGGCGACCGACAAGAAGAACAAAAAAGTTCGCACCCTGATTAATACGCTTGGCGATATTCACCCTGAAGCCGAGCTGCCGAAATTCAACACCCGCACGCTCAAGCAACGCGCCAAAGCCCCGCGGGACATCGCAACAGACGCGCCCGCTTACGGCAAGCGCAAGCTCGCCGTCTACGCCACCTGTTTTTCCAATTACAACAAGCCGGAAATCGGCGAGGCGGCGCTTTCGGTGTTGGCCAAGAACGGCATCGATGCGGAAGTGGTCTATCCCGCCTGCTGCGGCATGCCGGAGCTGGAGCAGGGCAATCTCGACAAAGTCGCCGCCAATGCGCGCAAAGTCGCATCGGCGCTGCGGCCCCTGGTTGACGACGGCTACACCATTATGGGGCTGGTGCCGTCTTGCTCGTTAATGTTGAAATTCGAATGGCCGCTAATCCTGCCCGACGATGACGATGTGCGCGCGCTGTCGGCCGCGACCATGGATTTTGATGAGTTCCTGATTGATGTGTCGAAAAAGGAAGGCCTCGCTGAAGGGCTGGCGCCGGTTAAAGGCGGCGTGACGCTACATCTTTCCTGTCACAGCCGGGCGCAAAATATCGGCCAGAAGTCGACCGAGCTGCTCAAGCTGATACCGGACACCGAGCTCACCGTGATTGAACGCTGCTCCGGTCATGGCGGCACATGGGGGATTAAGAAGGCCCATCACGAGACCGCGATAAAAATCGGCAAGCCGGTCGCGCGCAAGGCGCTTGAGGTTCACAACGCATTTCTGGTCTCAACCTGTCCGCTCGCCTGCGATCACATTCGCAACGGCGTCGATGTGTTGGAGGATGGCGCCGCGCCGGCGCGTTCCTGGCACCCGATAGAAATTTTCGCCAAAGCCTACGGCCTGTAGCCGCTCCATAGAAGAGGTGTTCTCATGAGCAGCAATATTGAAATGAAACCGCCCCGCGACCGTTTCGACATCACCCGCGACGATGTCATGGCGATGTCGGACTATGAAAAAATCCGTGACGCGCGGCGCAAAGAAATTATCGCGGCGAAGAAAAACCGGCGCGTAGCGATTGGCCCTTACGCGATGTTCTATTTTGAGAGCTACGACACGATGTGGCTGCAAATCCACGAAATGCTCTATATCGAAAAAGGCGGCGAAGAGCAGATCGCCGATGAGTTGGCGGCGTTTAATCCGCTGATCCCCAAGGGCCGCGATTTGGTTGCGACCTTGATGTTTGAAATCGACGACGAGGCGTTGCGCAAACGCATATTGGGCGCGCTTGGCGGCGTTGAGCAAACCGTTTCCCTGAAGTTCGGCGATACCGAAATCCCCGCTGAGGCCGAACAAGACGTTGACCGCACCACGGCGGGCGGCAAAACCTCGTCCGTGCATTTCCTGCATTTCCGGTTTTCGGACGCGGCGGCTGAGGCGTTTAAAAATACCGCCGGCGACGTAATGTTGAGCATCAGCCACCCGAACTACCCGCATATGACGCTGTTGTCGGCGGAAACAAAAGCGGCGCTGGCGGGCGACTTAGCCTGAGGCGACGCCTATTACCTCCCCCTTGAGGGGAGGTCAAAAATGCACCGCATTTTTGGGTGGGGGTGAGCCGCATAAACGCAACCATCAGCCTAACACAAACCGAAATCCCCCCCTTCCGAAATCAAAGATTTCGACCTCCCCTCAAGGGGGAGGTAAGTCGCGTGGCGCGCCCCAGTTATTCACCTTGATCCACTTCCCTAAAGACCGCTATGTCATCGAAGCGAACCAGGGATCAAAATATGAGCGAACCGCGTAAATTGCTGCAAGGGGCGACCGGTGACTGGGAGGTTGTGGTTGGGCTGGAGGTTCACGCCCAGGTGAAATCGGTCTCGAAGTTGTTCTCCGGCGCGAGCGCTGCTTACGGCGCCGGGCCGAATGAGCATGTCAGCCTTGTCGATGCGGCGATGCCGGGGATGTTGCCGGTGATCAACAAATATTGCGTCGAACAGGCTATCCGCACCGGGCTTGGCCTTAACGCTAAAATCAACCTGTGGTCGCGGTTTGACCGCAAGAATTATTTCTACCCCGACTTGCCGCAGGGCTATCAGATTTCCCAGTTCAAGGACCCGATTGTCGGCGAGGGCGAGATTGAAATCGAGATTGAGGGCGGCGAGACGCAGACCATCGGCATTGAGCGATTGCATCTGGAACAAGACGCCGGCAAGTCTATTCACGATCTGGCGCCGAATGCGTCTTATGTTGACCTCAACCGCTCTGGCGTCGCGCTAATGGAAATCGTTTCCAAGCCGGAAATGCGCTCGGCCGAAGAGGGGGCGGCGTATTTTTCAAAAATCCGCACGATTGTGCGTTATCTGGGAACTTGCGACGGCAATATGGATGAAGGCTCGATGCGCGCGGATGTTAACGTATCCGTCTGCCGGGCCGGCAATTACGAAAAGTTCCGCGAGACGGGTGACTTCAAATATCTCGGTACACGGACGGAAACCAAGAACGTCAATTCCATCCGGTTTACAAAACAGGTGATAGACTTTGAAGCGCGCCGCCAGATTGAAGTTTTGGAAGCGGGCGGAACCATCGATCAGGTAACCTTATTGTTCGACCCGAAGACCGGCGAGACCCGCACCATGCGGTCGAAAGAAGACGCCCACGACTATCGCTATTTCCCGGACCCGGATTTGTTGCCGCTGGAATTTGACCAGGCCTGGGTCGATGAGATCAAGGCCGGACTGCCGGAGCTGCCGGACGCCAAGAAGCATCGCTTCATGGATGAGTATGGCCTATCGGCCTATGACGCGATTGTACTCGCCGCCGACAAGCAAAAGGCCGCCTATTTTGAAGAAGTCGCCAAGGGTAACGATGGCAAGCTGGCGGCCAATTGGGTGACCGGCGAATTGTTCGGCGCACTCAACAAAGCCGGCAAGGATATCGGCGACAGCCCGATTGGCGCGCGCCAACTGGGTAAGCTGATTGGCCTGATCAAAGACAAAACCATCTCCGGCAAAATCGCCAAGGATGTGTTCGCGCTGATGTTTGAAGGCGAGGAGACAGGCGAGCCTGCCGACATCGTCGAAAAGCGCGGGCTGAAGCAGGTGACGGACACCGGCGCGATTGAGAAGGTTATCGACGAGATTATCGCCGCCAATCCGGAACAGGTTGCGAAAGTGAAAGAAAAACCAAAAACCTTCGGCTGGTTTGTCGGCCAGGTAATGAAAGCGATGCAGGGCAAGGCCAATCCGCAAGCGGTGAACGAGATTTTGAAGAAGAAGCTTGGGGTCGAATAAGCCAAGGCTAAACATGGGGCGCTGTTGTGTTTTCAACCCGTTTGCGCGCGGGCGAGGGAAAACGAGGGGCAAACTATGGCGACCACCAACAAATTTGACCGCATCAATCGCTGGCTAACGCTCGGCGCCAATATCGGTGTCGTCCTTGGGCTGATTATTCTGATAGTCGAAGTCCGCCAGAACGCCAGCCTCACGCGCGCGGCCATGGAGGCGGACAAGAATGCGATGCTCGCCAACATCGAGTTGAGCATGGCCGCGCCCGCTACGGCCGAGGCATGGGCGAAATCCGTGCGCAGGCCGGAAAAACTGACCGATGCGGAAATCCGGATACTTGAGGCTCACCTCGTCGCGGTGATGTTGCAATGGGATCAGCTCTTTCAAATGCAATCCATCGGTCTGGTCTCCAAGGAGAGGGTCGAGCACCATATTCACAACACCGCACCCTTTTATTTCGGCAGCGCCTTCGCCAAAAACTGGTGGCGCAGCGAAAAGCGCGGTTGGGAAGGAACGCAGATGATGAGTGTCGCCGGCCCGGTAGTGGAGAGACTGGACGAACGGTTCTTAGAAAAACGTCTGAATAGAATCCGACTAGACGACGCCCATCCGCTTGCGAAAGGCGATGTCGCGCCTCTGGAAACGCAAATTGACCCTGTGACCGCCTCACCAGACCTTTACAGGGTGCTGTTCGAAAATCAGCACATCCGGGTGGTTGAATATGCGATCGCGCCGGGTGAGCACGACAACCCGCACACCCATCCGCCCAAATTCATGGTTGTGCTCGCTAGCGGGCGACTGAAGATCGACATTGGCAATGGCGAGACAATAATTTCTGAGGAGGAAACAGGCGCCGCTAAGTGGACTGCCGCGCGCGGGCTCCACACGGCTGAAAATATCGGCGACACAACTGTTCGTGTGCTGCTCGTCGAACCAAAATCGGCGCAAGCGGCGGAAGGTGTCGCCCCATGATCCTGCGCCGCGCCACCGACCCCATCCATGAAAACGGCGCATCGCCAGATTAAAAATTTGCGAGCAACCCATGACTGAAAAACTAAACACCATTATCAGGGCGAGCGAACAACGGGCAAAGGGCTTTGTCTTTCGCCATGCTTTGGGCGACGGTAAATCTGAAATCGCGATGACGATGCTGGCGCCGATGGCGGGGCTGAAACGTCTTGGCGTCAGTATTGGCCGCGTGCCGCCGGGCAAGGAAGCGTTCGTCTATCATCGCCATCACTGCGAAGAGGAGTGGGTCTACATTCTTGAAGGGCGCGCGGCCTCCGATATTGACGGTGTCAAAGAAGAAGTCGGGCCGGGCGATTTTCTTGGTTATCCAGTTGGCGTCGCGCATAATTTAGAAAATATCGGGCAAACCGAGCTTGTATATCTGATGGGCGGCGAGCAAACTTCGGTTGAGATTGCCGACTTTCCCAAACACGGCAAGCGGCTGCTGCGCGCGGGCGAGCGCATTGAATTTATAGATGAGAAAGCGTGTGAGCCTTTTGTCCCTGATGTTCGCCCGCTGCCGCAGGACGAATAAAAGCCGACCGCCTCAAATGTCGTTCGCCTGATGACCCGGCGAGCCATGTCAAAGTTTACGCAATTACCGGAGCGAAAAAATGACCCGCATACATGACAGCATCCTGACAACCATCGGCGACACGCCGGTCATCCGCATCAACCGGCTGGGGCCCGAGGGCGTCAATCTTTATGTTAAGTGTGAGGCGTTTAATCCGTTGGGTTCAGTGAAAGACCGGCTGGCGTTGGGCGTGATTGAAGCGGCGGAAAAGGCCGGCGATTTAAAACCCGGCCAGACCGTGGTTGAAGCCACCAGCGGCAATACCGGTATTGGCCTGGCGATGGTGTGTGCGGCGAAGGGCTATCCGCTGGTGGTGACGATGGCGGAGAGTTTTTCCGTTGAGCGTCGCAAGCTGATGCGTTTTCTCGGCGCCAAGGTGATTTTAACGCCGGCGCCGGCCAAAGGCACCGGCATGGTTGAAAAAGCCAAAGAGCTGGCGGATAAAAATGGCTGGTTTTTAACCCGCCAGTTTGAGAACGAAGCCAATCCCGCAATCCATGAGCGCACGACTGGCCCGGAGATTGTCGCGGCGTTTAAAGGCAAGAAACTCGATTATTGGGTGACCGGTTTCGGCACCGGCGGCACGCTCACCGGCGTGGCGCGCGTTCTTAAAAAGCAAAGCCCGGATACAAAAATTATTGTTTGCGAACCGCCGGATGCGGCGATGCTCTCCAGTGGCGTTAAACAGGAACGCAACGCCGATGGCAGCCCCGCCGCCTCGCATCCGGCCTGGAAACCGCATCCAATCCAGGGCTGGAGCCCGGACTTTATTCCGAAGATCGCCTCTGAAGCGGTGGCCGCCGGCGTCATCGATCAAATCATCATCACCCCTGCCACCGAGGCGATGAAGTGGTCACAAGCGCTGGCGCAAAAAGAGGGCATCTTCACCGGAATTTCCGCCGGCGCGACTTTTGCCGCGGCGATAGAAATCGCCAACTCGGCGGCCAAAGGCGCCAATATCTTGTGCATGTTACCCGATACTGGCGAGCGTTATCTGTCGACGCCGCTTTTCGCTGATGTCGAGGCGGAGATGAGCGCCGAAGAAATTGACATCGCCCGATCGACGCCAGGCTTTCAGCTTGGCTAGGGCCGGAGCCTCGCGAGTTTGTGATCGTTTTGATTGTTGGCCCCGCCGGGGGCTGCGTGTGCGCATTGGAAGTTTGCGCGATGCAGCGTAGACTATCGGCGTGTAGTTGCTGTGGGCGTGGCGCTAACGGAGGATATTATGCGTGGAAAGTTAATTGGAATAGCTGTTGCAGCTTTTGCAGGCGCCGCCTGCGCCAGTAGCGGCGGGTCTTATGAGATGAGTGAAAAAGTCTCGACGCGGCTTGCGGAGTTTGAGCGCACTGGAGATTATCAGACCTGCCTTGGCTTGCGCCGGATCAATCAAATCAACCCGCTGGACGAGCGTAATTTCCTCGTTCGCGTGGGCGTCAACCAATATTACCTGAACAAGGTCTCTGGCAATTGTAACGGTGCGGATCGCTCTTTTAACAGAATTCAGTACACAACATCGATAAGCCAGCTTTGCCGCAATGAAATCATTTCGGTTGTCGATAACACATCCGGCTTTTTTGTCGGCTCGTGTAGTCTGGGCGACTTTGAGCGGCTCGAGAAAAAACCTGACGATGCTGAAGCGGAGCAAGACGAAAGCTAAAGCCGGCCTCGCAACGCCAACCATTGGGGCGTTCGCGGTTGAATTAGATTGTTGTTTAGAATTTTGGCGGCTGGCTTGATGTCAGCCGCCAATTTCATGGCTGGAGCCCGCGCGGGTTCGGCGCCGAAAAAAAATGCTAAAACGCATGCGCGCCAAACACCAGGAAGTCAGTAAAAATTTACTCTCTAGATAACAACAGTATACAGAGTAAACGAAAATTCAGGTTAACAAACTCTTACCCATTCCTAAACGAACCGCTAACGCAGCGTTGGATTTTAGGGCGCATCCTTTCATCTTTGTCATGGTTAACCCGGTCGTGTTTGTGCGTCGGGGGGCATGACAAGGGGTCGCATAATGACGATGACGATGACAGCTGCTGCACTCGACTTTGCAGAGCCAATTTTAAGCGGCGAAGAAATGTACCGGTTAGGGCTTCAAGCCTCAACAGCCGCCGAGAGCGGCGATCTCGATTTGATCACAGCGCATAAATGGTTCAACCTTGCCGCGATGCAAGGCAACATGGAAGCGCGCGCTTATCGCGGTGAGCTGGCGGTTGAGATGACGACGGAAGAGGTTGCCGAAGCGCAGCGTCAGGCGCGCGAATATCTCGCCATGCACCGCGCCAAAAACTGAATTTTACTTTTCGGGGTTAAATCCCGCCCTGGCTGGGGTCGATGGCGCGGGCGCCGCTGGCCGTCAGCTGGTCGAGCGCGATGTTGCGAAACGGTTGTTTTTGCGCTTCGGTGAGCAACAGATATCGCGGCGTCTTGGTGTTGCGCAATGACTGTCGCTGCGCCTCGCTCATCACCCGCCAGGCCGCACGGCGTTGTTCACGAAACTGCGCACGGTCTTCCTCGCCCATCGCCAGATAGGCTTGCGCCGTCGCCTTTTGCACCCGCAGCGCTTGCGAATGGCGTAAGGAGTTTTCATAAAAATCCGTCGCCATCCTATCGACCAGAGCCTCTTGATTGAGGGCCTGGCGCGAGATCGTCGTCGGGGAGACAACCGTCTGCCCGACCGGGGCTATGCTCTCGGACACTTGTGTCTCGGAGATTTGGGCCTGGGCGGAACTGAACATGGCAAGACTGGAAACAACGGAAAAGAGAAAAACGCTACGCAACTGAACACCTCTGGAAAAAAGGGCACGCTAGCGGATGCAAGTTTCCGCTCGCCAAAACCCGGCGGATAATTTGCGGCTATCGCATTAACCAGGTTTGGCCTAGGTTAGCGGGGCAGGGCGCTGGCTGGGCGTCGGCTGAAAATTGCTACAGCGGGCTTGCAATAAGCCGGCGCTTGGCTTAGACGACCGCTTTCGTGCGCAACGGCGAGAGCCGGATTTGCGCACTTTATGGATAATAGAGGTTAGCTATGGCCGTTCCTAAAAGTAAGATTACGCCAGCCAGACGCGGCATGCGGCGCAGCCATGACCGCTTGAAAGCGGCGACTTATATTGAGGACAAGGATTCGGGCGAATTACGCCGGCCGCACCATATCGACCTTAAAACTGGTAAATATCGCGGCCGTCAGGTGCTTGAGCCGAAAGAGTAGTCTGGCCCAATCGCCTTGTCCGCCTAGCGCGCCGCCCCTCCGGGCGGCGTTTTTGCGTTGTGGAGCGGCGCTCGCACCCGGTTGCAGGTTGCGATCAGCCGGAGGCGGCGTATAGAGAGCCTAGTCTTTACAAAGCCGCCAGCAATCCATGAACGGAAGTGATCTATGACCGCCATCGTCGATATTTTTGCCCGTGAAATTCTCGATAGCCGCGGCAATCCGACGGTTGAGGTGGATGTGACGCTGGAGGACGGATCGTCCGGCCGCGCCGGCGTTCCCTCCGGCGCATCAACCGGCGCCCATGAAGCCCATGAGCTACGCGATGGCGGCGCCCGTTATGGCGGTAAGGGCGTTCAAAAGGCCGTTGCGGCGGTCAATGGCGAGATTTTCGATGCGCTGTCCGGCTTTGACGCCGAAGACCAGGTGCTGATCGACGAGACCCTGATTGCGCTCGATGGAACCGACAACAAAACCCGCCTCGGCGCCAATGCGCTGCTCGGCGTCTCGCTGGCGACGGCGAAGGCGGCGGCCGAGGCTGTGGCGCTGCCGCTCTACCGCTATATTGGCGGGACCCAGGCGCGGGTGTTGCCGGCGCCGATGATGAATATCATCAATGGCGGCGCGCATGCGGACAACCCCATCGACATTCAGGAGTTCATGATCATGCCGCTCGGCGCGGAGAGCTTCGCTGAAGCCTTGCGCATGGGGGCGGAAGTTTTTCATGTGTTGAAAAAAGGCCTTCAGGACGCTGGCCACAACACCAATGTCGGCGACGAGGGCGGCTTCGCGCCGAACCTGAAATCCACCGACGAGGCGCTTGGCTTTATCATGTCGGCGATTGAAAAGGCCGGATACCGTCCGGGCGAGGAGATATTCATCGCTCTGGATGCGGCCGCTACCGAGTTTTACAAAAACGGAAAATATGAGCTCGCCGGCGAAGGCAAATCGCTCAATGGCGATGCGATGGCGAAATATTTAGCCGACCTTGTGGCGCGCTATCCGATTGTCTCGGTTGAAGACGGCATGGCTGAAGACGATTGGGACGGATGGCGCGCGGTGACCGAGCTAATCGGCGATAAATGCCAGCTCGTTGGCGATGATTTGTTCGTAACCAATGAGGCGCGGTTGCGCGAGGGCATTGAAAAGGGCTGCGCCAATTCAATCCTCATCAAGGTAAACCAAATCGGCACGCTTACTGAGACGCTCGCCGCAGTCGATACCGCGCATCGCGCCGGCTATACCTCGGTGATATCGCATCGCTCCGGCGAGACCGAGGATGCAACCATCGCCGACCTCGCGGTGGCGACCAACTGCGGCCAAATCAAAACCGGCTCGCTGGCGCGCTCCGAACGGGTCGCGAAATATAACCAGCTGCTGCGCATCGAAGAGGAATTGGGCGGTATTGGGCGCTATGCCGGGCAAAGCGCGATCGCACGCTGAAGAGCCGGGCTAAATTTACTTTTCATTAACCTAATTTGATTGTTGTGGCGTTCTAGCAAACCAAGACGTGGGTGATGTTGAGTAAGCAGTTTATTATTGGTGTTGTTCTTCCCGCAGTGGCGATGTTTTGGGCGGCGACGATTATTTACAGCGCTGTTGCGGGCAACGCCGGCTATGGCGCGCTGGCGCGGCTTGAGGCGGAAGTGGACGCCAAAGCCGGCGAGGTTGATGTTTTGCGCGCGCATCGCGAGAAGCTGCAAAAACGCGCCGACCAGCTCAACTCCAAATCGCTCGACCCTGACCTTGTCGATGAGACCATCCGCACCGTCCTCGGCTATAGCCGTGAGGGCGATGTCGTGATCTCGCGCCAGGCACTCGACGATGCACTGCGCCGCCGGACAGACAAAGCCAATTAAAACAAAGCGCTGACGGGCTTTGCAGCGCCTTGCCGGAGCGCGCGCCAGCGCGTATGACAACCTCGCTGTTATCCGGGGCCGATGCATGTCGAAACGAAAAGCCAAATCCAACCTCGCCGCCACCAAAGACGAGCTGCTCGCTTACTATCGCGACATGCTGTCGATCCGCCGGTTTGAGGAAAAAGCCGGCCAGCTTTACGGCATGGGGCTCATCGGCGGCTTCTGCCATCTTTATATCGGCCAGGAAGCGGTGGTGGTCGGCATGGAGGCGGTGAAGAAAGACGGCGACCAGACCATCACCGGCTATCGCGACCATGGCCATATGTTGGCCTGCGGAATGGACCCGAAAGGCGTGATGGCGGAGCTTACCGGTCGCGTCGGCGGTTATTCCAAAGGCAAGGGCGGCTCGATGCATATGTTTTCGAGCGAGAAGAATTTTTATGGCGGCCACGGCATTGTCGGCGCGCAAATTCCGCTCGGCGCCGGGCTCGCCTTCGCCAATAAATACCGCGGCGAGAACAAAGTTAGCCTGACTTACTTTGGCGACGGCGCCTCCAATCAGGGCCAGGTGTTTGAAGCCATGAACATGGCGCAACTATGGAAGTTGCCGGTGGTGTTCATTATTGAGAACAACCAATACGCCATGGGCACCAGCGTGACGCGTGCGCATTCTGAAACCCACCTATACCGTCGCGGCGCATCGTTTGGCATTCCGGGTACGGAAGTTGACGGCATGGATGTTGTCGCGGTTCGCGAGGCCGGTCGCGAGGCGATGGAGCATGCGCGGACGGGCAAGGGGCCGTTCATCCTGGAGATGAAGACCTATCGTTATCGCGGCCATTCGATGTCCGACCCGGCCAAATACCGAACCCGCGACGAGGTCGATGATGTGCGCGAGCATAATGACCCGATCAAACGCTGTGAGCAGCGCATTAAAGACGGCGGCTATGCGAGCGACGAAGACTTGAAAGCGATTGACAAAGACATCAAGCGGATTGTCAAAGAGGCCGCCGAGTTTGCGCAAGAAAGCGCCGAGCCGGCGCCGGAAGAACTCTATACGGATATTCTCGCAGAAGCCGTCTAGGGTTAGCGCTATAGGCGTCGCGCCCTGTTGACGCGGGCTTCAATCTTGCTTTGCACCCGGAAGCGAACGGCGCCACATCTCCTCATATGGATAGCGAAGCGAGACAAGCAGCGATGGCGCCGATTGTTATGGCGCATATCTTCCCGTCCTTTGCCTATGGCGGGCAACAGACGCGGTTTGCAGCGCTGGCCGGCGGTCTGGGCCGCGGGTTTACCCATCACGTCGTTGCGCTGGACGGCGACAGGGCGGCGCGCGCGCTGATTGCGCCTGATGTTTCGGTGACGTTTCACGATTTCAAAGCGCGCAAATCTTCACTGGCCAGCATTCGCAACATTGCCGGGTTTGGGCGCCTGTTTAAAACCATTAAGCCAGATATTCTGTGTACCTATAATTGGGGTGCGATGGAGGCGGTCCTGGCCAACCGGCTTGGCGCCGGCGCGCCCAACATTCATTTTGAGGACGGCTTCGGCGCGGGGGAAGGCCCGGGGCGCCAAAAGACCCGCCGGGTCTGGGCGCGGCGTTTCTGGTTGCGCAAATCGGTGGTTGTTGCGCCCTCGATGCGGCTTGAAACTCTCGCGACCGATGTCTGGAAGCTGAACCGTAAACGCGTTATCCGCATTCCCAACGGGGTTGATTTTGAGCGCTTTCAAGTCGCGCCCACCGGGCTTAACCGCCACATTGAAGTCGGCGCGATTGGTGCGCTGCGGCCGGAGAAAAATTATCTGAGATTGATTACGGCGTTTTTGATGGCCGACCCGGAGAAAAAAGCCAAGCTAACGATTGTCGGCGAAGGCCCGGAGCGAGCAGCGCTGGCGGCGGCGATAAAACAGGCTGGTGCGAGCGCGCGGATATCGCTGCCCGGCGCGACGCAAACGCCGGAGCAGTTTTACTGCAATTTCGATGCATACGCCGTCTCGTCGGACACCGAGCAGGCGCCGCTGACGCTGATGGAGGCGATGGCGACGGGGCTGCCGGTGGCGTCGACCAATGTTGGTGATGTGGCCGATATCGTGGCGGATGAAAACCGCGCCTTCATCACCCCATTGGGCGACGAGAATGCGTTTGTGCTGGCGCTTACCCACCTCATTCAAAATTCCGACACACGCTCGACGCTAGGCGCGGCGAACCGCCGTAAAGCGAAGAAAGAATATGACGCGGCAAAAATGATTGAGCGCCACCGCGTGCTTTACCTTTCCATGGCGCGGCTGAAATGACCGATATCCGGGTTCGCCGGCTTGAAGACACGGCAGAATTTCTGACCCGGTGGGCAGCGTTATACAGACACGCAGAAAACCCGTCCTTCTACCAGTCCCCGGCCTGGATGACGGCGTGGCTGGAAAGCGTCGGGAGCGCTGCGCTTTATAGCGTTGAGGCGAGCCGGGAAGGGCGCACACTGATGATGGGTGTTGTCGGCGCCGGGCCACGTCGCCCGGCTGTGCTGGGTTTGAAAGAAGTGCGGCTTCAGGAAACCGGCGATCCCGCGCTCGACGATATTTATGTTGAGTATAATGATTTTTTGGCGGCGCCGGAAGCGGGCGCGGATATGCGTCGCGACATTATCGATACGCTGGCGCGGGAATTTTCAGGCGCCGATGCGTTGGTGTTTCGCAATGTTCGCGCACCACTAGCGCAAGCTGCGCGCGCATCGGCGACGGCGGGCGCATGGAACTGCGTCACGCTGCGAGAGCAACCGGTCTTTGTGGTTGACCTAGGCGCGATACGTAACGCCGGCGGGGATTTTCTCGCGTCGTTGGGCGGCTCCTTCAAGACCAAACTGCGCCGCGCAATGGCGGGCTATGAGCAACGCGGCGCGCTGTCCTGTCACGTTGCATCAACTGAGGATGAGCGTCGCACTGCATGGGAGAGGCTGTCGGCGCTGCATCAGGAAAGCTGGCGCGCGCGCGGAAAGCCGGGCAGTTTCGCCAACCAGAAGCTGGTTGCGTTTCACAAAAACCTGCAACGCCATGCGGGCGAGGCGGCGCAGCTGTTCGAAGTGCGCTGCGGCGCGGAGACGATCGGCGTGCTTTATAATTTCATCCATGAAAAACGCGTGCTCAACTATCAAAGCGGTTTTAAGCTGGAAGACGACAACAAATTAACGCCGGGCTTTGTCTGCCACGCGCTGGCCTGCCAATATTATCTCGAGGCTGGGTTTGAAATTTACGACCTGCTCGCCGGCGAGGCGGATTATAAAAAACGCCTCGGGACGCCATCGGAAACGCTCACCAGCCTGTCGCTGGAACGGGCGTCG
This sequence comes from Alphaproteobacteria bacterium, assembly GCA_013151255.1. Taxonomy (GTDB): domain Bacteria; phylum Pseudomonadota; class Alphaproteobacteria; order Caulobacterales; family Parvularculaceae; genus Hyphococcus. The sequence goes on along the minus strand of JAADIQ010000018.1, from coordinate 7,346 downwards.
CCGCGCAATAAAGTCCGCCATCTGATGAAGAGCTTAAGCCGCAGACTTGCGTAAGAACGCATCAAACATGATGACGCTCCATAGCTCATGAGCGCAATTGCTGGCGCCGTTGCGGTGGCTGTGCGCCATCTTCATAACATAGCCCTCATCAATGAGGCCGCTCTGGCGCCATGCGGTAGAGGCTTCAAGCCGGTCCAGCGGATTGGCGCCTTCAGCGCGCAGCCATGCGGCGACGGGGAAGTCGAAGCCCTGTTTTTTGCGGGTCAAAAATTCACGGCCCAGGCGCGGCGCCAGCGCCTGTTTTAAAACCCGTTTGCCGACGCCCTTATGGAGCTTATACGCCGCCGGCAACGCGCCTGCCCATTCCACGAGCCTATGGTCGAGCATGGGCGGGCGCACTTCCAGCCCATGGGCCATGGATGCGCGGTCAATTTTCGTCAGCATACGGCCTGGCAGCCAGGTGAGAAGGTCGGTATGCTGGGCGGCGGACAGGGCATCATGCGCGCCCGCTTCGCCCATCGCCTCGGCAATAACGCTTTGCGGACGATAACCGCCAAGGCTTTGTTTAAGGTCGCGGTGCAACATCGCCCGCGCGCGCGTGGGCAGGTTGATGGCGACGGCGGCTGCATAACCTTCTGCGCTGTCGCGCGCCAGCGCCTGAAGGGTGGTTTTAAACCGCAAGGGGCGCGGCGCGGCGTCGAGCTTTGGATAGAGCGCACCGGCGGGACCGAACACCGCGCGGCGAAGCCACAACGGCGCGGCGCGGCGGATTTTTTCCTCACCGAGAAAGAACGGATAGCGCCGATAGCCGGCGAATAACTCGTCGCCGCCATCGCCTGACAGCGCAACCGTCACATGCTGGCGCGCCAGCTTGGCGACGATGTAGCTCGGCAGCGCCGACGGGTCCGCGAACGGCTCGTCATAGGCGGCCGCCACATCATCGATAAGCGAGAGGTCATGGGCGTCGACGGTATGTTCAAAATGTTTGGCGTTAAACTTTTTGGCGACGCCGCGCGCGGCTGCGCGTTCGTCATGGGAGCGCTCGTTAAAGCCGATGGTGCAAGTAACGAGGTTATTTCCCGCCTCACGCATCGACGCGACAACGCCCGCGGAATCGACGCCGCCGGAGAGGAATGCGCCGAGTGGAACATCGGCCATCATCTGCGCCGAGACGGCGTCGTCGAGATGTGTGCGCAGTGCTTCTGCTGCATCCTCGAATGAAAGCGTGCTGTCGGTGGTAAAGTCCGGTCGCCAATAGCGCTGAAGCGCAACCAGGCGCCCCGGTCCGGCGGTTAGAATATGTGCGGGCGGTAATTTTTGAATGTCGCGATAAATCGATTTCGGGTCGGGGACGTAACCATAGAAGAAATAATCGGCGATCGCAGCCGGGTTTAGCTCGGTAGACAGGAGCCCTGATGCAATCAGCGCGCTGGCCTCTGACGCAAACAGTAAAAACCCGTCCGCCGTCTCGCCATAGTAAAGCGGTTTCTCGCCGAGCCGGTCACGCGCCAGCGTCAACCGGCGCGCGGCGGGGTCCCAGAAGGAAAACGCGAACATGCCGCGCAACTGATGAATAAATTCCGTATCGTGACGCGCCCAGCCTTCGGCGAGAATTTCCGTATCGCTGCGGGTGCGCGGCGTAAGCCCCTCTTGTGCAAGCTCTCGCGCCAGCTCGCGGTAGTTATAAATCTCGCCATTCAGCGACACGACGCCGCCGTTCTGGCTATGAAACGGCTGGACGCCGCCTTCGCGGTCGATAATGGCGAGGCGGCGATGGCCGAAGCCGATACCGGGCGCGATGAAAAACCCTTCGCCGTCCGGGCCGCGATGGCGCAGCGCATCGGTCATGCGTTGCAGCGCGGCGCGGTCAACCTCGCGCGCGGCTTTTAAATCGATGATGCCTGCAATCCCGCACATGGCTATTGCCGGTCGATGCGCGACAGCCAGGCGCTGAGCGGTTCAAGGTCGCCGGTGAAGTTGCGCAAGGCCGCGACGGCCTCCGCCGGGTCGCGGTTGTAAGACGCGGCGATTATAATCAGCCCGCCGGACGGATTGCGCCCCGTCAATTTTGCTTTTGCTTGGGCAATCTTCATACGCCAGGGCTCGACAAAGATTTCATCGCCCAACCAGTAAACCGTCACCGCCGCCAGGCGCCGGCGTTCCGGTGCGGCGAGAATATCAATGCGGCGCGTCTTTGAGGTTCCAAACAGATAGATGACCGCATCGCGCACGCCGATATGGCGCCAATAGGCGCCCGACCAGGCGCGGTTTTTATAGTTGATAATCTCGCCGCCTTTGCGGTCATGGGTGAAATAGCCGAGCGAGAGATAGACGGTGTTGTCGCCGCTGACATAGGTGGCGCCGGCGGTGCGGTCGGCTTGTTGCAGTTCTGCGCGCCAGTTTTGCGCCGGCGGCAGGATGCGCCAGCCCGGTGCGTTCAACAGCGACAGGCTGACCGGCGCGGCTTTATGAACCGGGCGCTCGACGACGGCGTTGGCATAGATGGCAGCGCCGGCGATGATAGCAATCGCGGCCAACATTGCCGGCATAGCGTTGGCGCCGGCGGGGTGTGCTTGCGCCGACGGTTGCGGCGCGGCCTTGTCCGCATAGCGCCGCCCCGCAGCGATCAGCACCACAAACAACAGCGCATAGAACATCCAGCCAATTAGCAAATGGTCAGGCCCCACCGCCCATTGCATGTCGGTGAGGGTTGCTATCAGCACCAGCAAGAATGCGCGCACGCCGTTGGCGAGAATGGCGAATGCGATTGCAAAGAGAAGAAAGCCAATGCGTTTGCGCCAGCTTTGGAACGCCACATAGGCAAAGACCGCCGCGATCATCGTTGCGGAAATCAGAAACCGAAACCCGGCGCAAGCCTCAGCGACTTCAAAGGCGCCGGCGGGGGTTTGAATAAGATAGCCGTCGATGGTTACCGGCATGGAAAGCGCGCCGAGCAAGGCGACAATAATCTGTGCAGTGATGGTTTGCAGGCCAGGAACAATGGCCTCGCCAAACGGGACCATGAAATAGAGAAAGGCGAGGGGATAAGCCCATGCGCGCAAGGCGCCGCCGCCAAACGCGACGCCGACGCCGCCAATGATGGTGGTGACGAGGGCGAATTGTTCCACCAGCGCAACGCCGCCGGCGCGGCCCAGAAGCCACAGCGCCGCGCCTATGGCGATGATGAAAAATCCGGGCAAGCGGTTTGTCGGCGCCGGCGCATGCGCCGATTTCGCAGCAACCATCCACACCGCAATCGGCGCCACAAAAATCCCGTAATGATAGGATGAGGACATCGCCCACAGCGTCGCCATATCAAGCGCAGTCGGCGCCCAAAGCGCAACGGCAGCGGCGACGATAGCGCCAAAACACACCATTGGCGTCACCGCGAGGCGGCTGGCGAAAGGCATATCTGTGACTATAGCGGCCATGCATCACCGGGCTGCAATTGGCCGGCCAGACTAGCCTTTTGGCGTTTCGGCTTTGTTAACCAAAACAAGGGCGGTAGCTGGAAGTCGCCTGAAACGGTTGTGGGTAGAAAATTATTCAGCTGCGTTATGGGCGATGAAAAAGATTCTGCATTCCCGCTGGTCGGGGTCTTGAAAGAGCCTATGCCGCCACTGGGTCTTTATGTAAAACCCAAAGCTCGCAAAGGGAGAGAACTGCATGACGGGACATGTAAGCACAAAGCTCACAGACAGATTTGATCTGTGCGCGCCCATAGTTCAGGGAGGCATGGGTGGCGTTTCAGGTCCAGAACTCGTCGCCGCCGTAGCTAATGCTGGCGGTTTGGGCATCCTTCCCATTTGGGCAAGCCCTCCAGATACGGCGCTACAATCCATTGCCAAAACCCAGGCGCTCACAAATTATCCATTCGCAGTTAATTTGCGTGCTGACTTCGTGCAGACCGAGCATATCTCGGCTGCGGTTGATGCTGGTGTTTCGCTTTTCAACCTCTTCTGGGGTGACCCCGCCGCATCAATGCCAGCCATTAACACAGGCGGCGCGCGCTTGATCTCGACGATCGGTGATGGCGACACTGCAAAAAGGGCGCTTGATGTTGGCGCGGCCGCGCTTATTGCGCAGGGTGTTGAGGCCGGGGGGCATGTCGCGGGTGAGATGGAGCTTGAAGCATTGTTGGATGTTGTTCTCCCGATCGCCGGAGATATCCCCGTAATCGCGGCGGGCGGGCTTGCTACGCCTCAAGATGTTGCACATGTATTATCACTGGGCGCTTCCGGTGCGCTTTTCGGAACGCGGTTCGCTGCGACCGAAGAATCGAATGCTCATGATGTATATAAACAGGCGCTCATTCGCGCTGAAGAAGGGTCAACGGTGAGGACTATGTGTTTCGATGGGATGTGGCCAAACGCTCCGCATCGTGTTTTGAAGAACTCCACCTTTGAGGACTGGGAGGCTGCGGGCCGGCCGCCTCAAGGCCAGCGGCCCGGCGAAGATGATATCATACTGCACACGCCTGACGGGATGACGTTTCAACGGTATTTCGTTGCGCCGCCTGGCCGTCACATGACCGGCGATCTTGAAGCCGCGGCGATGTATGCCGGGACGGGGGTCAGCAAGATAACCAATTGTCCGTCGGCAGCCGAAGTGATGGGGGATTTAGTGTCTCAACTCGTTTCCTAGAGCTTTTCGGGATAAGTGTGACGCGTTGAAAGCTATTCACTTTCAACCCGATGGAAATGCCCTAGCGGTTCTTACGTCCCTCAATCAACGCATCAACAACACCGGGATCGGCTAGCGTCGATATATCGCCCAGTGCGGAGAACTCATTCTCGGCGATTTTGCGCAATATCCGGCGCATGATTTTGCCCGACCGGGTTTTGGGCAGCGCCGGGGTGAAGTGAATGAGGTCGGGTTTGGCGAACGGGCCGATATCTTTACGCACGGCGACGACCAATTCCTGTTCGAGCGCGGCGTCCGGCTCGATGCCTTCCATCAGCGTCACATAGGCGTAGATGCCCTGGCCTTTGATGTCGTGCGGGTAGCCGACGACGGCGGCCTCGGCGACATTGGGGTGGGCGACCAGTGCGCTTTCGACTTCCGCCGTGCCCATCCGATGGCCGGAAACATTCAAGACATCATCGACGCGGCCGGTGATCCAGTAGTAGCCGTCGGCGTCGCGCCTTGCGCCGTCGCCGGTGAAATACATACCGGGATAGGTTTTGAAATAGGTGTCGACAAAGCGCTGGTGGTCGCCATAGACGGAGCGCATCTGTCCGGGCCAGGAATCGGTGATGACGAGATTGCCCTCCGCCTCGCCGTCGAGAATATTGCCGTCTGCATCGACCAAGGCCGGCAGGATGCCGGGCAGGGGATGCGTCGCTGAACCGGGTTTGAGATCCGTCGCCCCTGGCAACGGCGATAACAAAATGCCGCCGGTCTCGGTCTGCCACCAGGTGTCGACAATCGGCAGCTTAGCGTCGCCGACGACGCGGTAATACCACAGCCAGGCTTCAGGGTTTATAGGCTCGCCGACCGTGCCGAGGAGACGTAAAGACGAGCGGTCCGCGACCGTTACATGCGCATCGCCCTCGCGCATCAGCGCCCGCAGCGCCGTCGGCGCGGTGTAGAAGATGTTGACAGCGTGCTTTTCAATCACCCGCCAGAAGCGCGATGCGTCAGGATAGGTCGGCACGCCCTCAAACATCAGCGTGGTGGCGCCATTGGCCAGCGGGCCATAGACAATATAGGTGTGGCCGGTGACCCAGCCGACATCAGCCGTACACCAATAAATCTCGCCGGGCCGATAGTCGAAGACGATTTCGTGGGTGTAGGCGGCGAAAGTAAGATATCCGCCAGTGGTGTGGAGAACGCCCTTGGGTTTGCCGGTGGAGCCGGAGGTGTAGAGGATAAATAGCGGGTCTTCCGCGCCCATTGTTTCCGCCGGGCAATCGGGAGAGACATCGCCGCGCGCCTCGCCATACCAGAACAGATCGCGGCCCGGCTTCATGTGGACTTTTGCGTTGGTGCGCTCGACGGTTAGCACCAGCCGCATATCCGGCGTTTGTTCCAGCGCCTTGTCGACATTGGCTTTCAGCGGCACAGGCTTGCCGCCGCGCACCCCCTCATCGGCGGTGATCACCGCAACCGCGCCGCAATCGATGATGCGGCTGGCCAGCGCTTCCGGCGAGAAGCCGCCAAACACCACCGAATGCACCGCGCCAATCCGCGCACAAGCGAGCATCGCATAGGCCGCCTCGGGGATCATCGGCATATAAATCACCACCCGGTCGCCGCGATTGACGCCGCGCGCTTTGAGAAGGTTTGCCATGCGGCAGGTTTCTTCAAACGCCTCGGCGTAGGTGATTTTTTTGTCGGTGTCGGGATCGTCGCCCTCCCAGATGATGGCGATGTCATCGGCGCGCGCCGGTAGGTGACGGTCGAGGCAATTGACGCAGGCGTTTAATTCGCCGTCATAGAACCATTTGATGTGCAGATCGTCAGCGTCGAAGGATGTGTCCTTGACCTTGGTGAACGGCGTTATCCAGTCGATGCGCTTGGCGACGCCTGACCAGAAGCCTTCCGGGTCTTTTGCGGCTTCAGCGCGCAAGGCCTTGGCTTTGGCCGCATCAATCAGGGTGTCTTTTCTAGCGCTGTCGCTCACTTTGATGATGGTGTCGTGGGCGGTCATGGATTTCTCCTTCGCTTGTTCGAGGAGAACTTATGCGAAGGAGGGCCGCATGCACAACAGTCTATGGGGTAGCAGCTACTGAGAGACCGGCTCAACATCCGCTGCGACAAAGCAGGAAACACCTTTGTCGCCGAGCCCGGCGCAGGCGGCGGCGGCTTCGATTTCCGACAGGTTCATGAACCGGGCGCGGTAAAGCATTGTTCCATCCGCGCGCGACGCCGGGATGACGGCGCGGGTGCGGTTGGGGAGGCCGCCTTTAATGGCGGCCGCTTCAAGCTCTTCTTGCGCCAGCTGTTTGGTGGAATAGGCGCCAATTTGCACCGTCCAGCTGAACTCGTTGACATATTGGCGGTCGCCTTCGCCGACGAATTCCGCGCCGCCGTCAAGCGCGGCGATGCGGGTGCGTTCAAACTCGTTGAAGTCGTCGGTGTCCGCCGCCGCGATCAGGACGCCAAGGCGGTCATCGGCGGGCGGGGCGATTGTCGGCTGCACCAGTGCGGCGGTCATAATCTCGCGGCGCAACTGATCTTTTTTCGCCGCCGCGTCGGTTGCATCCTGCTCCAGCTTGGCGAGCAGCGTCGGTTTGATCCGCGGCGCCGGTTTTTTTCGGTAAAGCGCGGCGACTAGTGTTGGTTTGCGCTTGATCGCGGCAAATCCTTTGTTGAGAATATCGCGCATATGCCGGTCGCGGCTG
>JAADIQ010000085.1 GCA_013151255.1 Alphaproteobacteria bacterium | reverse complement strand
CTTGGCGCGACGCACATAAGGATCATTGAGCTGGCGGCGCAACCACAGCGTCGAGCTTAGTTCGCGGTCCTTGGAGGTTTTGACATTAACCTTCAGCGCCCGCGGCTGAGCCTCGCCCCGCATCGGCGCGGCTGTGTTGCGCACGCGCTTTTCCGGCTCCATGCCAAGCGCAGTTTTTGCGATATTGGATTTTCGCTGGCGCCTTTTCGCTGGCGCGGCCCGTTTGGGCGGCTTGGAAGATTTGCCTCGCTCCATGGGCCTTCATAGCGGAGTCTCGCGGCCTGACAAGCGGGATATGTTCGGCGGTGCAATATAAGGCGCTGGAATCCAGAAAACGGCAGCGTTGCTGGCCTTGCAGGCCGCTTTTCGGTTCATTTCAAAAAACTTTTGCCGCCGCACATCCAAACGCCGCTGCCGTTGCATCTAACGGTCATAACAAACGGGCGACAACGCCCGCACCCTCAAGAAAAGGAAACCTCATGTCCGAAGACATATTAATCCCGTTTTTCGTTTTTTCATCGCTGGCGGTCATTCTCGTTGCGGCGTTTCATTTTAGCTACAAAAAACGCCAGGCCATCCACGACACCATCCGCCTATCGATTGAAAAAACCGGCGCGGTTGACGGGACGCTGGTCGAATCGATCCTGCGCGACAATGTCGGCCCTAACGCCGATCTCAGAAAAGGCATCATCCTCATCAGCGTCGGCGCCGCCTTCGTTATTTTGGGCTATGCCATTGGCGAACCGGATGCCATCGGCCCATTGATGGGCGTCGCCTCGTTCCCTGGCTTGATTGGCCTTGCCTATGTGGCGTTCCACTTCTTTGCCCCGAGAGAGCCGACGGTTTAAACTGCGGTTCTGGCGGGAGCTGCAAAATGGGCCCGAACGATATCGAGCTGGTCGCATTGGCGAAGGTTACGCAGGACGGCGCGGCCTTCACCGAGCTGGTGCGCAGACATCAGGCGCGCTTACGGGCGTTTCTGCGCCGGCTATGCGGCAGCGCCCACCTTGCCGACGATATTGCCCAGGAGACTTTCATCAAGGCGTATGAGGGCCTGACGAGTTTCCGTGGCGGTGCATCATTTAGAAGCTGGCTATACGCTATTGCCTATCGGGAATTCCTGCAGGACCGGCGGCGCGAGAAGGCGGCCGCGCGTCTTAAAGGGGCCTTGCAGACCGATGCATCCAATATCGAGACCTCTAGCGCTATAGAAGACGGTCTGTCGATGGATTTGCGCCGGGCGCTGATGGGCCTTGAAGAAACCGAGCGTGCGGCGCTGTTGTTGTGTGACGCCGCCGGGCTCTCTCACAGCGAGGCGGCGCGCGTGCTCAAGGCGCCGCTGGGATCAATTAAAACCTATATTGCGCGCGGCCGAAAAAAGATGCGCGCGGCGTTGACCGGCGGTTCTGACAAACGCCCCCCGGAAACCGAAACTATGAAAACCAAGGCGCCCGCCGCCCACAAGGGAGTGATTTATGCCGTCTGATAATATTGAAATGCTTCTGCAAGCCGACTTTGACGATCTTGCCGGTCGGTTGGAAAATGACCGGTTTGAAAAGCGGCTTCAGTTCAGGCTAGCCGCGAGAAGCCGGGCAAGACTTGGCGTTATCGGTCTTGCCGGCGGTCTCGGCGCCGCATTTGCGGCGTCACAATTTGCCGATCTTGGCCGTCTGGCGGCGCCATATTTGGCTAAAGCCCTGCCGTCCTACACGGTCAGCATCGATACGGCGACGCAACTCAGCGCCGCAGTTGTTCTAGCGGCGGCAGTGATCACAACTGCGCTGGTCCTGCGTCAGGATACATAAGTCGAGATTTAGAGCGCGCCTCTCGCGCAGGGATACGCTCAATCTTCGCGATGAGCTTTTTCGTTGCGTTCGTGGCGCTCTTGCGCTTCCAGCGACAAGGTCGCGACCGGCCGCGCATCCAGCCGGCGCAGACTAATCGGCTCGCCGGTTTCTTCGCAATAGCCATAGTCGCCGGTTTCAATACGCCGCAAGGCAGCGTCTATTTTCGATGTCAGCTTGCGCTGGCGGTCGCGCGTCCTCAGCTCCAGCGCTTTTTCGGTTTCGCTTGAAGCGCGATCAGAAACATCGGGCAGCTGGTTGTCCGCTTCTTGCAGGTTATTCAACGTGCCCTGGCTCTCGCGGATAATGTCCTGTTTCCAGGCTACGAGTTTGCGCCGGAAATATTCTTTCTGGCGTTCATTCATAAACGGTTCATCTGCGGACGGACGGTATTCGTCTAATTCACTCGCCGACATAGTCTACTCTCCGATTACGCACCGTCGCTCATCAGGCGCCACAGCCGCAGCGCGGCCTGTATAACGGCGAGACCAGCAAGGCTCAAGAGCTGATTTTGCGCTCCCCCGTCACTGCCCCCTCTATAGAAATGAATTATTGATTTTCAGTTGCTCAGACAGGGAAAAATCGCCCGGTCTGGTGCGAGAATACGTGCAGGCGGCGCATTTCCTCGGCTAAATCCGTTAATTATATCGCCCTCAGATCGAAATGGCGTTACGCTCGCTGCGCCGCAACAAACCCCGGGTTTGGCTATTCGTGCGTTAACGCGCCTGGCGGGGCAAACGACACCTGCCAGGTATTGGCGATAGCGGCGGAAAGCGCATGGTCCGCGGCGCCGCCAATGGAGACCGGTTTCGCACCGAATGTAATCGTATCGCCAGAGCCGGCAACATTATCGGTTTTGCCTGCCGCCGCCGGAGCAACGTTAAGCGATACCGACGTTCCCGCAGCAACCCGCGCATCCATAAAATTCTGCATGTCGCGCAAAAACAGCTCGGTGATATATTTGAAATTATCGCGCCCCACCCCGCCGGCAAAGAACAACTGACGTCCGAACAGGATTATATTCCGTTCGGCAACATTGACCGCGATGGTGACATTGGTGGACGCGTTAAATCTATTGATATCATCATAGGCGATACCGGCATTGGAGGTTGCGGTGTAGATGACCGCGCCTGTGCATTGGCTACCGTCAGCCGGATTTTCACAACCAAACAGCGAAACCACAAATTTGGCGTCGCCTGATGTCTGGGCGAGGAGGGTCGCCGAACCATTGCCATCATAAGGCGCAAGCGCTGAGTTAATCGCAAATTCCGCCAATATCGCTGAAACTTCGCTGACGCTGAAATGATGCTTGGCGCTGCTGGATTGCAGTTGGCTATTGGCTGTCGATTGTGCGGCAGCCGGATTGGCCACCAATGCAATTAATGATGCGGCTACTATAATTGTCTTAAAATTCAATAGATTGGACATAATCCCCTCAGATACCACCTATCACGAAGGCCGAAGCCTACCAGCTGTGGCCGCCCGTGCAAACGCTCACGCTTCTGTGTCCCAGAGTCCTACCCTTACGCCACAATTCCGTCTAAGATAGCCGCAAGTATGGGGGTGGAGTAGTACAGTGAAAATATCCGAACGGGGCATAAACCTACTGAAGAGTTTTGAAGGCCTGGAGCTTGAGGCCTATCAGGACATTGCCGGTATCTGGACCATCGGCTACGGGCATACCGGCGACGATGTTGAACCGGGCATGCGCATTAGCGAGCGCGAGGCTGAAGCCCTGTTGCGTAAGGATTTAAAACCGCGCGAGGATGCAATTGACCGTTTTGCGTCGGTTTCCCTCAATCAAAATGAATTCGATGCGCTGGTGTCGTTCGTCTACAATGTCGGCGCGGCGGCGTTTGGCGGCTCAACAGCGCGCAAACGCCTTAATCGCGGCGGCGGCGACCGGATCGGCGCGGCTGACGCACTCGCCTGGTGGAACAAGGCGACCGTCAACGGCGTGTTGCGTGAAGTGCTTGGCCTGACGCGAAGACGCGCGGCCGAACGCGCGCTGTTCCTGGAACCGTCCAATCCGCCGATTGTGCGCGATCCTAAAAAGATTGATGAAAACTCGCGCATCACGCCGATAGAAGACACGCCGCGGCGCGGCAATGTCGCCGAGAGCCGAACCGTGCAAGGCGCCACTGTCGCCGGCGGCGCCGGCGCCGCCGCCTCAACGCTTGGCAGCGATAGCGTTAAAGAACTCAATCAAACCGAAACCAATATTGAGAGCGGTCATAGTATGACCGAACATGAGCCGACCCAGGACGGCGATACTACGGTTGGCGTTGATGAGGATGGCAATCCGGTGATCGGCGGCGAGACCGACACGCAAACTGGCCAAATGGTTGAAATGCAAGTCGACCGACCGTCAAAACACGATGTGCATGCGGTCGAGGCGCAATTACAATTTGCCCTGCTTGTGCTGATTATCCTGTCCGCCTTGTTCGTGATCTACGCCCGGTTTGACGACTGGCTGAACTATCGGCGCTAACAGCGGGCGCCGGTTTGCTTAAATTTTAGCCCGCGTTTGGCTTGTCACACATCAGTTGTGCGAAATTGCCTTCACTGTCACGAAAGCCCGCCATCCAAAGCTCGCTGTCATCAGTTTTGTGGATCGCCTGCGGCGGATGCAGAAAATCTACGCCGGCCTTCAGTAACCGGTCATAGGCCGCGCCAATGTCATCAACACGGTAATATAGGAACGAGTTCGCTGCATATTCAGGGCTGGACGGAACGCCCAGATAAAGCCTCACCCCGCCGCAATCGAAAAATACCATGCGCTGCTCGGCAACCTCGAACAGCATCTCAAGGCCCAAGACATCACGATAGAACGTCTTGGCCCGGTCATAATCCTTGACGCTGATATGGATCTGGCCAATCGACTTCAGCATGGATGAAGAAACGTTTGCTTGCATGACGCCCTCCTTTAGATAAAGTGGCTAATAGCTTTAACTATTAACACTGTTAACTAAATGTCAATCCCCCCGCTTCCAGAAGGCCTCGCCAATACCGATCTAACGCGCACGGCCAATGCGTTACATTCCATCTCTATTCATTTGCTGCGGCGCGCGCGCGCGGCGGATAAGGAAAGCGGGCTTAGTCCTGAGCGTTTGTCGTTGCTGTCGGTCCTCACCTATGCCGGCCCCCTCAACGTTACACGGCTTTCTGAGCTGGAATCAGTATCCCTGCCCGCTATATCCAGGATCGTTTCAGCGCTGGAAGCACGCGGCCTGGTCAAGCGCACTCGCAGCCGCGAAGACGCCCGCACGGTTATCATCAATGCAACCGCTAAGGGCCGGCGGATCATGGAGAAGGGGCGCTGCCGGCGCCTGGAGATCATCGCCGATGAGCTGTCGCACTTGTCCCGCAAAGACCAACAACAACTGTCGCGCATCAGTGACATTCTTGAAAACCTTGGGCGCTAGCCGATTAGCTTGCGCACCCGGCGTTTTAAAACCGGCAACAGATCGGTTTCGAACCATGGATTTTTCTTCAACCAGCCGGTATTGCGCCAGGACGGATGCGGCGTTGGGAAGAATGCCGGTGTAAAGTCTCGCCAGTCCGTGACCGTCTCGGTCAAGGTTTTCTTCGCGCCTTTGCCGAGGTGCCATTTCTGCGCATAGCCGCCGACGAGAATGGCGGTTTCTACGTTTGGCAACGCATCCATCAACTGCTCGCGCCACGCCGGCGCGCATTCCTTGCGCGGCGGCAGGTCGCCGCCCTTGGCGTCATTGCCCGGAAAACAAAAACCCATCGGAATAATGGCGATGCGCCGTTCATCGTAAAACTCTTCACGCGTCACCCCCATCCAGGCGCGCAAGCGCTCGCCGGACGGGTCGTTGAACGGAATGCCGGTCTGGTGCACGAGGTTTCCGGGCGCCTGACCGAAGACGGCGAGCCTTGCGCTTTTCGACGCCTGCACAACCGGCCGGGGGCCGTGCGGCAGCGGCGCTTTCAGGGGCGCGGTTACGCAAATATCGCAGGCGCGGATGTCCTTTAGCAGCTTTGCCAGCGATGACGTCATAGCGCTTTCAATCGTGCACGCCGATAATCGCTATCTGCGCCATCGTGAAACAGTTTTTGGTCACGGCAAAATCAACCCGGCGAGCGCCGCGCTCATCAGATTTGATAATGATCCCGCCAATACAGCGTGTACGCCATATCTTGCAATCTCTTCCATCCGGTCCGGGATGAGCGAGCCTAGCCCGCCCAGGAGGATGGCGATTGAGGAAACATTGGCGAAACCGCATAGGGCGAAGGTGACAATCGCCACTGTCTTTGGACTCAGCGTATCGGCCTGAGCGATGAGGCTGAAATAGGCGACAAATTCATTTAAGATCAGCTTTTCGCCAAAGATCGCGCCGGCTGCCTTCGCTTCTGCCCAGGGGATGCTCAACAAATACATCAGCGGTGCAAAAAACCAGCCCAAAATCTTTTGCGCGGAGAGGTCCTCCATACCGAACAGCCCGCCAATGCCGCCAAGCACTCCATTGACGAGCGCGATCAAGCCGACAAAAGCAATCAGCATTGCGCCAATGGTCAGCGCCAGCTTCAAGCCATCCTGCGCGCCAACCGCTGCGGCCATCACAACATTGGTGTGCGGCGAGCGCTCTTTGGTGATCGCCATCACGGTCAATTGATTTTCTTCTTCTTCCTCATCATCGGGAATAATCAGTTTCGCCATCAGCAGACCGCCCGGCGCGGCCATTAGACTAGCGGCGAGCAAATATTTGAGCTCTATGCCGATTTGCGCATAGGCAACCAGGACTGTGCCTGCAACGGAGGCAAGGCCTGACACCATGATGGCGAATAATTGCGGGCCCGTCACCCGGCTAAGAAACGGCTTGATGGCGAGCGGGGCTTCGGTCTGGCCAACAAATACATTCGCCGCCGCGTTCAGCGATTCTACCGGGCGGGTGCCGATAATGAGTTGTAGAAACCCGCCAACCCCGGCGACGACCACCTGCATGACGCGCAAATGATAAAGCACCGACATCAGCGCGGAAAAGAATATGATGATCGGCAAGACATGAATGGCGAACACCGTGCCGAAACTGTCGCCGGCAAGCTGTCCGAAAACCATCTCAATCCCGGCATTGGCGTATCCAAGAATATTCGACACGCCTTGCGACAATCCGCCGATGACGTTTTTGCCAACCGTCGTATAAAGCACAAAAAAGGCGACGGCGACTTGCAGACCGAAGGCGCTCAACACAATCCTGAGGTTAATGGCCCTACGGTTGCGCGAAAATATGACCGCGATCATGATGATGGCAACAACGCCTAGGAGGCCGATAAAACGACCCTCTAGCATTTCGATAATTTTCGCGCCCATGCGTCACCCTTTTTGATAAGCTGTAGTGAAATTCCGCACCACATCTGGCGTCAAGACAGCCGGGCTGCGCAATCCGGTATCGCTGATTGCTGACGGCAAATCCATGAACCCCTACCCTGTCGTCTCGGCCCCCGCCGGTGCGATGCTGTGATTCCCGTCTGTGCGACGGTTTGAAGAGGCGGGACTATGGTCAAAAAACACCCCAATGTCACGGGATTAGGCGTGATTCTTTCTCGCAGGCGCCGGTGTTGCATATGCCGCCCGCGGCCCTAAAGTGCGCCGCAATTCCACATCAAAGGACGAGTTCCATGCTGCCGAGCCCGCGCGCCGACATAAAATCCAACACCCTCGCCTATGAGGTAATTCCGCTGGTCAAACCCACGGGATTTCGCGAATATGATGCGCGCTGGCTGTTTGAAACGGAAATTAACCTGCTCGGCATCCAGGCGCTGGGCCAGGGGCTCGGCACGCTGATCCGCGAAATGGGCAAGCCGCCGCGCATCGTTGTCGGCCATGATTTTCGCAGCTATTCGATTTCCATCAAACAGGCGCTGACGGTCGGGCTGATGACTGCGGGCATAGAGGTCAACGATATCGGCCTTGCGCTGTCGCCGGTGGCTTACTTCGCGCAGTTCGATCTCGAGATTGATTGCGTTGCGATGGTGACGGCGAGCCACAATGAAAATGGCTGGACCGGCGTTAAAATGGGCGCGGCCCGCCCCCTCACCTTCGGCCCGGACGAGATGGGCCGGCTGAAGGAAATTGTTCTCAAAGGCGCCTACAAAGACTTTGCCGGCGGCGCCTATAAATATGTTGAGGGCTTGCGCGAGCGCTATATTGCCGACCTGGTCGAGGGCGTTTCTTTTAAACGCAAAATGAAAGTCATCGCCGCCTGCGGCAACGGCACTGCGGGCGCCTTCGCGCCAGAAACATTGGAGCGGCTTGGGCTTGAGGTTGTGCCGATG
Organism: Alphaproteobacteria bacterium; assembly: GCA_013151255.1. Classification (GTDB taxonomy): domain Bacteria; phylum Pseudomonadota; class Alphaproteobacteria; order Caulobacterales; family Parvularculaceae; genus Hyphococcus. The sequence goes on along the minus strand of JAADIQ010000085.1, from coordinate 43,540 downwards.
GACGCCGAGCTTGACCACACATTCCCGCGCTATAATCCGAACCCGGAAGACATGGAAATGCTGCACGCCATGCGTGATGCGGTTATGGAACACGGCGCCGACGTTGCGCTCGGCTTTGACGGCGACGGCGACCGCTGCGGCGTCGTCGATAATGAGGGCGAGGAGATTTTCGCCGACAAAATCGGCGTCCTGCTCGCGCGCGATCTCTCTGCGCTTCACAAAAACGCGCAATTCGTTGTCGATGTGAAATCAACCGGGCTTTTTGTCACCGACCCGATATTGCAGGCCAATGGCGCCAAAACCGAATACTGGAAGACCGGCCATTCCTACATCAAACGCAAGAGCCATGAGATGGGCGCGCTGGCGGGGTTTGAAAAATCCGGGCACTTCTTCTTTAACGAGCCGATTGGCCGCGGCTATGATGACGGCCTTATCGCTGCGATTGCCCTGTTGCAAATGCTCGACCGCAACCCCGACAAGAAGCTCTCCGATATGCGCAAATCACTCGCCAAAACCTATCAGTCACCGACCATGTCGCCGCATTGCGCGGATGAGACCAAATATGGCGTGGTTGATAAAATCGTCAAAAGTTTTGTCGACCGTGCAGCGGCGGGCGGCGAAATCATCGGCCAGAAAATCCGCGACGTCGTCACCATCAACGGCGTGCGCATCACCGCCGAAGACGGCACCTGGGGGTTGGTGCGCGCATCCTCCAACAAGCCCGAGCTTGTGGTAGTGATCGAAAGCCCAACCTCGGAAGAAAACATGAAGGCGATGTTCGCCGAGCTGGACGCGGTGATTAAACAGCATCCCGAAATTGGCGATTATAATCAGAAGATTTGATAGTCTCGCAGCCTGCGCCCGTGCTTAAGGGTCCGTTGGCGGCTGGCCGTCTTCGGTGAGATACCATGGCGTTTCACCATAATCAGGCGCTGGCCGCCCGAATAGAATGCGCAGTGCGTCAAGAGCTGCGCCGTGATAAATAGTTGAATGCACTTCCGATTTACGGCGATCAACATAATGCCATTTAAGCCCCTTGGGCTGATGTTTTTTGATCGCCGCTATGATCAAATCGAGCCCTCCTTGCATGGTTCCGCCCTCATTCGCCATCGTGAAATATAAACGCCTCTCCCCAGCAGGAAATTGTGCAAGAATTGCATCTGCATCTTTAGCGAGTGCTTTATCATCCCACCACAAACTTGGACTGATCGAAATATAGTCTGTAAACAAATCAGGCGCCCTAAAAAAAACCTCGGCGATCCAAAGCCCTGCCAGAGACTCGCCAATCACCGCGCGGCGATCATTGGTGCGGTAGCGCACTTCTATAAACGGTATGACCTCATCGCTGACATGCTTGCGGAAGGTCGCGCCATCACCGCTATCTGGAGGGTTTCGAATGTAGCGTGGATCCTTAGGCTTTGACGTCAATTCCCTCAGGCGATCCCGGGTGCCAATGCCGACAACAATCATTTCGTCATAATCACCGTTGAGGGTTGTTAATTGCCCGAGAGCGCTAATGTGATGGAAATCCTGATCAGCCGCGCCATCGATGACATAAAGCACCGGATAAGATTTTTCGCCCTCCTCATAGCTGGGCGGAACCCACACATTAATCTCTCTCGCCTCACCCATAATGATTGATGGCAGCGAAAAAGATTGCCCAATGATGATTGGCTTTTGCTGCAATGTCCCTTCAGCAGCTTCGTCTACCGCTGCATCAGGAATGCCGTCTGGCGCATTATTGGAAACGCATGCTCCAAGAACGCTAAAAACGGCAGTCACGAAAATCGTTCGTAAAAAATTACGCATGTCATGCCTCATGAAGCTTACGCTATAATCGCTTTAGTACCGCACCAACGCCGAACCCCACGCCAACCCGCCGCCCAAAGCAGCGAACACTAGGAGGTCGCCGCGCTTAATGCGCCCGTCGCGAATGCCGACATCGAGCGCCAGCGGGATGGACGCCGAGGATGTGTTGGCGTGTTTGTCGATGGTGACGATGACTTTACTCTCGTCGAGCTCCAGCTTCTTGGCGCAGGAATGAATGATGCGAATATTGGCCTGATGCGGCACGAACCAGTCGATATCGTGACGGCTGACCTTGGCGCGCTCGGTGACTTCAAACACCGCGCCGGCAATTTCCTGAACCGCGTTGCGGAAGACTTCCTTGCCGTTCATCCGCACCTGGCCGACCGTGCCAGTGGTCGACGGGCCGCCATCAGCGTAAAGATGTTTTGCAAGCCGCCCATCGGCCGCCAGATACGTCGCCAATATGCCTCTCGGCCGCGCCGCTGTGCGCGCCGGGACGCCGCTTAAAATAGCCGCGCCCGCGCCATCGCCGAACAACACGCAGGTCGCGCGGTCATTCCAGTCAAGAAAACATGACAGTTTCTCCGCGCCAATAATCAGCGCGTGTTTGACTTGCCCTGTGGTGATGAAGCCATGGGCGATATTCATCGCATAGATGAAGCCTGCACAAGCCGCCGACACGTCAAAGGCGATGCAGGGCGGCACGCCGAGTTTTTGCTGGACGTAAACGGCTGTCGAGGGAAAGGTTTTGTCCGGCGTTACGGTCGCCACAATGATCAGCCCGATATCGGAAGGCTTCAGACCCGCCTGCTCCAGCGCGTTCCACCCCGCTTCGCGCGCCATATCCGATGTCGCCTGATCGTCGGCCGCGAAATGACGCTGGCCGATGCCGCTGCGCGAGCGGATCCACTCATCCGACGTGTCGATGCGTTTGGCGAGTTCGGTATTGGTGACGGCATTTTCGGGCAGATAACTGCCGACGCCTGAAATAATCGTTTCCATGGTCGACAGGGCTCACTGCTTCATGCTCTGAAAATCTTATCAGGGCGCGCGCGCGATGGAAACAAGAATTTTCGCGTTGCAACATTTTTAACCCAACACCCTATGGGTGAAAAACGTCCCAAACCAGGCCCGCCGCCGCGATGAAGACATAAAGCCCGAACATCTTTGACAGGAAGGCGCCATTAAGCCGATGCGCAAGCCGGGCGCCAATTGGCGCGGTGATCGCCGCCATCGACGCCATCGCCACAAACGCCGCCGCATTGACGAAGCCGAACGAGGCTGGCGGCAGGCCGGGCGCGCCCCAGCCGGAAATCATAAAACCGATCACCCCCGGAACCGCGACCGCAATCCCGAAGCCTGCTGATGTCGCAATCGCCTGGTGCATCGGCCGGCCGGCCAACGTCATCACCATGACGCCGACCGCGCCGCCGCCGAGCCCCATCAGGCTGGAGAACAATCCGGTCCCGGCGCCGAGCGGTATTTTCAGGCGCTTGCGCATGAGGTTGACGTCCGCCGTCGTTCGGTTCTTCGGAAATATCCGCCGGTAGCCGATATAAACCGCGCCGCCGGCAAAGATGATGGTCAACACCTCAACCGGCGCCCAGCGCGCGAGGATGCCGCCGGCGGCGGCGCCCAGCGCAATCCAAGGCGCCCAGGCGCGCAACATTTCGCCATCCACATGGCCAGCGCGATGGTGGGTCATCAGGGAACGGATTGATGTGACGACAATGACGCTGAGCGAAGTGCCGATGGCGGTTTTAAGGCTCGCCTCCTCGCCCACGCCGAGCGACTGAAACACCGCATATAAAACCGGCACCGTAATGATGCCGCCGCCAATGCCGAACATGCCGCCGGCAAAGCCCGCAAGAATACCGGCCAGCATCACGCCGAGAACTAAAAATGCGTGATCGGAAAGGAGGTCAAGAAGGGCCACGACTATGCCGCCGCATATTTGTTGCGCATGGCGTCTGCGGCGCGATCTAAAATATCGTCGCGTGATGCGGGTGCGTTTTCAGACAAAAACCGCCGCCAGACCCGCGCGCCGGGACTGCCATGAAACAGCCCGAGCATATGCCGGGTAATCGAATGTGGCCGCACGCCCAGCACAAATTGCGCCTTCAGATATTCCGACATTGCGCGCACAATATCCTCGCGCAGCGGCGCCGACCCTGTGTCGTCGAAGAAGTCCCGGTCAACATCCGACAAAATATAAGGCGTTCCATAAGCGGCGCGTCCAAGCATGACGCCATCGACACCGTTAAGCCCCTCACCTGCTTGGGCGAGGGTTTCCAGCCCGCCGTTCAACACCACGGTCAGCGCCGAACGCTCGCGCTTGAGGCGGCGCACAAGACCATAATCTAGCGGCGGAATGGTGCGGTTTTCTTTTGGGCTTAAGCCGTCGAGCCAGGCCTTGCGCGCATGAACGATGAAAATTTTGCAGCCCGATTGCGCGACTGTATCAATAAACGCGAAGAGCGCCTCCTCCGGGTCCTGATCATCAACGCCAATGCGGCATTTCACCGTCACCGGAATATCCACCGCATCGCGCATCGCCGCGACACAGCGCGCCACCAGCGCCGGCTCTTTCATCAAACAAGCGCCAAAAGCGCCCGACTGCACCCGGCCCGACGGACAGCCGACATTGAGGTTAATCTCGTCATAGCCAAAAACCGCGCCAACCCTCGCCGCCTCCGCAAGCTTAACCGGATCACCGCCGCCAAGCTGCAGCGCGACCGCGTGCTCGCGCGCATCAAACCCGAGCAAGCGCTCGCGATCGCCATGAATGATCGCCTCCGCGGTAATCATTTCAGTATAAAGCCGCGCGCGCGCGGTCAGCAGCCGATGGAAATACCGGCAATGCCGATCGGTGCCGTCCATCATCGGCGCGACACAGAACCTATGTGGTTGATTTTTCATAGTTATTTCAATATTATCAACCGACTAAAAGAGAACCTGCGCACTCGCGTGTGCACTAATTTTCGCGGTTTGTCTCGTGGTTTCCCACTGTCCCCACGGTTTCCCACTGTCATTGCACACTGAGCGCACACAAATACGGTTTCTTTTACAAAAACGAAATCCGGCAATTGGCGCGTCCAAATTATACGCAAAGGTCAATACGCGTCCAACACCTTTCGGCGCAAGTCCGAAGCCGACGTATGGGCGCTCGATACCGAGCGACGTATCGATCGAGGCGATGATGTCGGTCTGTCCGATCCAAGAGATTTGCCAAGACGTTCGGCAATCGACGCGGCGCCCTGAAATTAGGAGGGATACAAACGAGCACCGAACTCGAAACTAAATCCTGGAAAGTCCAGAGACTGTCCTAAAATCTATAGGTTACGCCCGCACCATAGGTTCTCGGCTTGCTAGGATATCCCAAATCAATGGCAAGCCCAAGAAATTCACCCGGGTTAAAGTCGGTGTAATACCGCTCATCAGTGAGATTTTTCACATAGGCCGAAAGTGACCAGTTGCCGGTATTCATCGCGGCTCGGAAATTCAGCAGATGAATGGGATCTTGCACATCCAGATTATCGATCTGCCAATATTTGTCGCCTCGATATTCGTAGTCAACGCGCAGATAGGCGTCGATACTATTGGACACCACAAAATCATATTGCGCCCCCAGATTGACGGTCCAATTCGTCGTCTTTGGGGTTTTGTTTCCGGGCACGCTGGCGGTATCGACGCCAGCGGCCGTCAGGCTTGCCTCAAGAGCCGCCGATCCAAGCTCTTTGATATTCGTATCCGTATAACCGACGCCTCCGGACAAGGTCAGATTTTCAGAAACCGCCGCCCGGAAGTCAATATCGACCCCCCAGATGTCCACCGCCGCAAGGTTCTGGATAATTTGCTGGCCGGTCGCCAGATCCAGATAGAAGAACTGGAAGTCTTCACTATCCGAATAAAAAACCGCCGTATTCAATACCAATCGGTTGTCCGCGAGAGTGGTCTTGTAGCCTATTTCATAGTTGGTCAGCGTTTCGTCCTCGAATGTAGGGAAGGTCACGACTGGCGCATTAAAACCACCTGAGCGAAAGCCGGTGCTATAGGTGAGATATCCAAGCGAGTCTCCGTTGAACTCATATGTCAGCGTAGCTTTGGGCTGGACGCTGGTAAATTTCCTGTCGCGCGTCATGCCAGAGCTCAGGTCCGTCTGTGATCGGTTGTCTTCGTCGTAACGCAACGAAACCTGCGCTGTTAAGTTGTCCGACAAATCATATTCCAACTGGCCAAACACCGACCACGCGTCATTCGAATTGCTTTCCCTTGCATCGATAAAGACCAGAGCCGGGTCGTCAATCTGATTGCGCTGGCTGTTGACGTCCGCAAACAATCTGGTTTGAAGGTCGCGATTGGTGTGGATATAGAACGCCCCCAGAATATATCGAAGACGATTTTCGTCTGGTGAGACAAGCCTGAGTTCCTGGCTGAATAAATCCAAATCCAGAATCTGCCCCTGGCCGATGCCGATGGTCCCCGCCGGGGCCGTATAGATACCCAGGAAATCAAGAAACGACAGAAGGCCGGCAAAACCGCCAAAGGTTGGATCGAAGGCCTGGTTCGAGAAATCGATATCCGCTTCGTAAAATTCGCTCAAATCCGTGTAGCCGGTAATCGACGTAAATGTTCCGATATCTGTATCCAGATCTATTTTCGCCGTGAGCTCGCTCGTTTTGCCCTGTGTCAGGCCAACGATGTTTTCATTGGGGTCGAAAATGTCGTTGGCCGTTCCATTGCGAATGGTCGGGTCGCCATTATGCCGGACCGGGACATCGTAGCTTGAGCCGGCCTGATAGTTGCGATAGGAGGCGCGAAGATCGATGTTCAGATTTTCACTGGCGTTAATGGTCAGCTTGCCGCGAATAGAATAATCGTGGTCGACAAAATCGACTTTCTCATTGAGGAAGGTGTTTGTAATCAGCCCGTCTGTTTGCAGATATGACCCCGCCACCCTGAACAGAACCTTGTCTTCAACAAGCGGTCCGCTGACCACGCCGCCCAACTTGAACCCGACGCCGTTTTCAATCCCGGCGGAAAATTTACCGTCAAGCTCGTTGGTCGGCTGTTTGGTTACGATATTGATGGCGCCGCCAATGGCGTTGCGTCCGTATAGCGCGCCTTGGGGCCCCTTCAAAACCTCGATGCGTTCTATATCAAACAGATCCATTTTAAACTGTTTTTGGTTGTTCTGGGGGACCCCGTCGATAACGATTGCGACCGGAGAGTCGGCGTTGTTGATTTGTGTCACGCCGCGCATGACGACAAAGGTGTTGCCGTAGGTAAATGAGTCATCGAGGGTCATATTCGGGGTCATATCGACGAAGTCTTGGGTGGAGGAAATGCCGGCGCGGGTTATGTCCGCGGCCGTGAAGGCCTTAACCGAAGCTGGAACTTCTTGCAGGCGTTGTTCGCGATATTGCGACGTTACAATGATTTCGTCCAATCCATCCGTTTTTTGTTCCTGCGCAAACGCATTTGCTGGAATCAACAGATTCATGGATAGTAAGCTAGATAAAATTTGCTTGTCTCGTAACGTCATGATGATACCTCCACACTTTTTTCCCAGGGCTAAAACAGTCCCGCGCCTGTCAGGATCGAATAAATGAACTGCAATCTTCTGCGATTTCACGCACCGCTTTATTGAATATTATTTCTCCGTCTTTCGGATTGGCTTTGCGTACGTCGGAACCAATTCTGCCATCGGCGAATCGTCGTCGAAAATCGTAAGCGTTATGGATATCCAAAGCCGGTGAGCCGGTTTTTGCGGGCTCCAGATCGTCTGGAGCAGGTTTGATGCTGTCAGGGTGAAGATATTGGGTGATCGCAATTTCACTCGCCGTCGCATGCGCGCCATCGGCCTCACCGAAAATGTCCTTGATCAACGCATCCGTGCCGGGCATCGTCCACCAATTGACCAGCTTGCATAAAGTTGATGATTGCTTGGTTTCAGGATGCAGGCTGACGCTGGCGTAAAATTCATTGAAGGCGGTGATGGTTGGGGCAATATTCCCGCCATGTCCGTTGATAAAATAGATGCGCTGGAACCCATGCTTCGAAAGCGATGTGATCCAGTCGACAATCACATTGATATAGGTGCCGGGCCGGAGCGTAATCGTCCCCGGGAAGCCCATATGGTGCTGCGCCATGCCGACAGTAATCGGCGGCGCCACCAGGCAGTTTGTCTGCTCACCGCATTTTTCTGCGATAGCGGTCGCAGTAATGAAGTCGGTACCGAGAAAACCGGTCGGCCCATGCTGTTCTGTGGAACCAACGGGCACAATGATGCCGGTGTTATCATCCAGATAATGTTCGACCTCAGGCCATGTCGACAATCCCAGAAGCATAATCAGGGGGTCTCCTTGATATGGTTGCGGGCGCTCATGCGCCCAAAAGCTCAATCGGGCGATAGTCGACATCCAGCCCGAAGCCCGCCGGACCAAAAGTGGCAAGCGCCTGCGGGCTGCGCATAATCTCGGGCACGCTGACGCCGACGACCTTTACCCGCTGCCCGTATTTCAGATTTTCAGTTGTGATGGGCTCTGACGTTTCCCGGTCCACAATGCATATCAAATCCGGCACCATGGCGACCGGCGTGGAATCTTTCAGCGCCGTCAGATATTCGTTCTGGAAGACGACCTCCAGTTGCGCGCCGTCACCGGCGAGGCTGTCAAGAATGACGCGGCCAATCGAAAAGCCGCCTTTTGTTTCTCTCAATAGGTCCGTGACCTTGCCGTCAAACAACACCTTAGCCACCCTGCCGACATGTTCGGATTCAAGGAATCTCAGCAATGCGCTGACGACATCGTCGTGGTCTTCACGCGCTATGCGGATTGACTGGCCAATTTCGACAGCCAGGGTGATCGTGTTTAATACGGCATGGTCTTTAATTTGTTTGCCGGTGAGGGGGTAACAAGCCATCTGGCCGATGCCGCCCATGCGCACGCAAATATCGCGGCAAAATCTTTCGGCGTCGATATTTTTCACCGTTGTTATCAGCGCCACGCTGTCTTTGTCGTCAGCCATAACATTAGGATTGCTCGACAGCCCCGCGACGTTATAGGTCGTCATTTGCAGCTCTGGAAAAGCGCGGCCCATACCGTCGGCGTCAATCACGGGAAGCCCGGTAAGAGCGCCGACAACAAGAGGAATGGATGCGTTAATACCGCCCGCCTCGACCGGCATGATCGCATCGACCGCATACCCCAGCTCTTTTTCAGCGGCGCGCAACGCGCGTACATTCGCTGGCCCGCTGGGAATTTTCTCATTGATGACGGTCGGCGCGCCCATGGTCAAAATATTGATGGCGGTTTTTTCATCATCGAAATCGGCAGGGTCAATGAGGGTCACCTGCATCCCATCGTTCAGCACCTGCTTCAGCATGAGCATCCCGACATAAGGATCGCCGCCGCCGCCGGTGCCAAGAAACGCCGAGCCTCTGATAAAATCTTCCAAATTCGCCAGATCAATCTGCATAAAGTTTTTCCGCCGCCTTGTGCCCAGCTTAGGCAATCAAACCGAAAGAGCCTCCTGTAATTCACCCACGACCTTGACCCGCAACCGCACCGCACCGCCCGGCAGGTAGCTCAGTGGTATTTCCTCAACATCAACGACTTTCAGGGTTTCGGTGTTAGCGCCGGCGTCAATGCACGCATCTTCCGCTTCTTTTTTCGCCAGCTTGATGGCCTCATCCCGGCCGGTCTCCGCGTAGGAAAAAATCCGGTCAACCTCGCCGCCGACTTGAGCGATCGCCGCGCCGATCGCGTTCGCCACGCCAAAGTTTTCAGGAATAATAACCTCAGACGCGCCGTTCAGGTCTCGCGACACCAAAATACTGCCGCCGCCCACCAAAATGACCGGCGCCGCGTCCTTGCTGGTTTTCATGCGATCGACTGCGCTCTCAATCATGTCGTGGATTTTGTCCTCCGCCCGGGCGACAAAATCTCTTTCCAGATGTGCGACAAGTTCGCGGTCCCCCAGCTTGCAATGCCCGGCCGCCACGACAATATCCGTGGCCGTCAGGATGTCGCCGCCGAAAACCAGCGCGTCTTTGGTTAGCCGAAACCCGACGGAATCGGGCCCGACAGTAATTTCGCCACCCTCGCCCTGGCGAATGAGGCTGCCGCCGCCCAGGCCAATCGACAATATGTCGGGCATGCGAAAATTTGTCCGTACACCACCAATATCCACTGGGATCGACGATTCTCGCGGAAATCCGTTAGACAGAACCCCAACATCCGTAGTCGTACCGCCGATATCGATGACGATTGCTTGTTCTTTTGCGGTCAGGTTCGCTGCCCCCCGCATGCTGTTGGTCGGCCCCGAAGCGAAGGTGAGGACAGGGTATCGCCCAACATATTTTTCACTCATTAAAGTGCCGTCATTCTGGCTCACAAACAGCGGCGCGTCGATTTTCAACTGTTTCAGAGCCGTGCGGAACCCGCCAACCACCTCTTCCACGAAGGTCGATAGCGACGCGTTCATGATGGTTGCGTTCTCACGTTCAATCAGTCCGAGCCGGCCAAGTTCATTGGATAGGGTGATTTTCGCGCCGGGGCATTCGCGCTGAACAATTTCCCCTGCCCGCTCTTCCATCGAGGCGTCGATCGCAGAAAAAATGCTGGTGATGGCAATCGCCTTGATTCCCAAGTCATTAATTTTGGCGGCGACGGCGACGATTTCTTCTTCTCTCAATTCTGTAATCACACGGCCATCGAATTCATTCCCGCCGTGAACAAGGAAGATATTCTTGCCAACTGTTTCGCTGAATGCGTCCGGCCAGTCGGTGAAGGGGAGGATGCTGCTTGTAGCAGGCAAGGCGATGCGGATGACGGCGACCGGAACCAAATGCTTTCGTTCAATGAACGCATTGGTAAATTGCGTGGTTCCGATCATCACCTGGCGGATATCTTTGGCATGGGCGCCGGCTTCGTCCATCACCGCCTTCACTGCTGCGACAACACCCGAACCAATATCTTCACTGGTTGGGGCTTTAATCGCAACGCGTACGGATGAGCCTTGCATCAAAATCGCGTCGGTGTTGGTGCCGCCGACGTCAACGCCAATTCGTATGTTTTGAACTTTCGCCATCCCCGACCTCGGCCACATCCCTAGCGTCTTCCCAGCCGTCCGGCGGGTTTTGCCCGCCCATTTTTTCTCTGCAACTGGAACAACGCCATCACGCTAAAGGATTTTCGCGACCCTGCCTAAATATATAAGGGATGGTGTCTCGGTATTTTTTGGACGGGGAAAAGCGCCGCGAAAATGAGCCATCCTATCCTTTCGGACGGGGAACTGTTCGGCCCGGGAGGCGTCAATTTCTATTGCAAGATAGCGGCGAGCCTTAGAAGCCGGGCGTTATTAAATAATATTCTTCGCCCGTGCGACCTCAACGGCCATCATGCGATTTCGCACGCCCAGTTTCGAGAATATATTTCTAAGGTGAAACTTAATCGTTGTTTCAGACAAGCCCATACAATGGCCAATGGTTTTGTTCTGGTATCCGAAGCTGAGATTTTGCAAGACGTCGAACTCTTTCGGGGTCAGAACATTTGTTTCGTCTTTTGCGCCGTGGATGGGTTCTTTGTTCGCCAGCATGCGGCCAATGAAAGATACATATTCGCTCGGCAGCTTTGACAAGGTGACGCGCTTGATATGGCTGTTGATATAGCTGCGAAACGGTTTTCCTTCGTTTAAAAACGACATCAGAAAATCTTGGGCGCGCGCCTGTTCGACAACATCGCGAAACAATTCATCAGCGGCGGCGTGCTGGCCCAACGCATCCAGCGCCAGGATCTTCAATATTTTGGATTTGATGAGAAAGCTATTGTGCCTCAGTCGCTTTTGATCCTCAGTGATCAGCCCCAGCAACCCAAGTGCATCCTGCGCAGCGCCGGTCATAAGACAATAGCGCGCCAAAGCCTGGACGGTCCGATACATCTCCTGAAAAGTTCCCAATTTTAGCTTGTCGGGTGCGGTTAGATACGGCTCAAGAAACAGACTATTTATCAGAGATCGAGCTTGTTCCAGATCTCCAGATAACGTCAACAACTCCAACCTTTGAATTTCCATGATGCGCTTTAGGCGTGGCAGATTTCGCCGCCCGGCAATGGCGCTGCCCTGGTCAAGAATTTTGAACGCCTTATCATTGGCGCCCCGGTTGAATGCCAGATAACTGGCCGTGACATAACCGCGGGTAAATACGTCAACCCACCCTTCGCGTTCTTCAATTTTTTTCAGGGACTTCGTAATGAGCTGCCTGGCCGCCTTATCGTCGCCTTGCTCATATTTCAGCTCGGCAAGCAGCACCTGCACAATGGCGGTCAATCCTGCATCGGGCGCGAAATGCTCTTTACACAAATTCCTGGCGGCCGCCAGTTCATGGTTGCATCGTTTCAAATCGCCAAGCACATGATTGATCAGCGCCAAATGAATATGCGCGAAAATCTGTGAATACACCGCGTCGGAAAGGCTGTAAAATTCCAGAGCGATGGAGGCCGCCTCCTTCGCTTTAGTCATCTCGCCAACAGAATAATACATCATGCACAAAAGGTTATTGAACCAGCCCTGGCTCCAGAACCGCTCCGGCATGGCATGCTTGGCGTTTTCTTCAAACTTTGCGATTTCGGATAAGCTGACGTCGTTGTCCTCGTAAACCGACAACAACATTACGACGATAGATTCGTAATAATCCAGCGCCGGATCGTAGCCACTCTCAGCCATTTTCTGACCGGCCCGGTCGAGAAAGCTGTGCCCGATATTCAGCTTCCCTTCCTTCATATACAAAAGCGCTCTGGCCAAAAGCAACTGCGGTTCGCTTTCTTCAATTTCCAGCGGAAACAAAGCAACAATGCGCTCAAGGCTCGCAACCCCCTTCCTCAAACCAATCTCGACGCCGCCAGCTGAGACGAACAGTTTCATCATTCGGCCCGTGTCTTCGGCTTCAGCGGCATGGTAAATAGCCTCATATGGAGCGTCCCGGGTCTCGTACCAGTGCGTTGCTTTTTGATGCAGCAACTTGATCATCGCCTCATCATTTTCGAACAATTTTTTGCGCAGATATTCGCGGAACAGCGGATTGAAATAAAAATATGCAGCGCCCTCTTCGACAGAATAAACCAGTGGAGACAAATGCTGTCTGATAATTTCTTTCGTGAAGTTTTTCACGCCACAAACGTGGCTCGCCTGTTTTGCGGTAAACCGCTTGAAAATACTCATCTCGGTCAGCGCCTCGCGCAGGGACGGCTCCATCTCAGAGAAAATTTGCTCGTTAATGAATTCCTTCAACTCGGAAGAAAGATGAATAGTGTCGCTCTCAGTTAGTTCCGCCAATAAATCCTCGCCGCCTTCTTGGCGGTTTTGTTCGTACCAAAGCGCCACAGGCCAACCGGAAGTAATTTTGCAGAGATTATCAATATGATCTTCATCCAGCTTGTTCTTGAAAAGCACCGATATCTCTTTGCGTGAGAATTTTAGTTCTTCGGCGCCAATATATTCCAGTTGGTTGTGTGAGCGATGTTCTGAAATCGGGATAATGTTTCCCTTGCGGCTGGCTATAACAAAGAAAAATGTCTGGCTTGCTGCCTCAATCAAGTTATTGAGCGCACCGATTGACCCAGCGTCTTGCAGACGCTCCAACCGGTCAATAAAAAGGATATGTTTGCCGATTATTTGATACGGTAGCTTACCTCCCAGCAGATGGGATATATTGGCAATCAGTGTCTCCTGACAATTATCGCCCTTTGATATCTTGTGCCAGGATATTGCAATCCCTTCATCACTCGCTTTTGCCGCCCATTGCGCCATCAGCACGGCTTTGCCAAAGCCGGCAGGCCCCTCCAGCATTGTCAATTTCTTGTTGGTTTGCACGGGCGACTTACAGAGCAATCGTGGGCGATTGACTATGCTCTCATTCAACAAAACTACATGCGGCCTGTCATTCGATAAGTCGTCCATCTGTTCACATGTGTCATTGCTCTGGGGCATTCAAGATAACCTAGAGCGTCGGGCGAAAAAGTGGAACCCGGTTTTTCGTGATATCCGGCGCTATAGTTTGGCCCGCCGTCAGACACATGATCAAGGGGAAGCCCTGACCATCAACAACAGCGTGCAGCATAGTATCGTTTCCCAACAAGCAATACACATCATAATAGTGGCGCATAAAATTTTGCGGGGGCGTTCCCTCTTGCTGTTGACGCCGATATTTTCGGGATATCGCCAAAGCGTGTCTTTCTCGGCGTAATGTAGAGACCGCTTGATACTTTAACGAGACAGCCGTTTTCGACCAACTCAGCTAGGTGCCGGTCAACAGCGTTCGACCAACGCGCAAGGCCAGCGCGCCGGTACACTTGTTCAGGGCAAAGTCATTTTCCAGTTCGTTAAGGGCCGCCATCCGCCATCGCTTCACCAATCCGGCGATGTAACAAACGCAATCAATAGGGAAGATCCGGCGCACGTTTGTTCCATGCAAATTCTTCTTCCAACTCATAACCGACTTCAAGAATGGCTTTTTCATTGCCCGGTGCGGCGGCAAGCTGGGCGCCGATGGGCAAACCGCTCGCCGACATACCAACGGGCAGAGAGATTGCCGCGCCGCCAGAGACATTGACGACTTGGGTGAAGGCGACATATTCGGCGAGGCGTTCCATAGCCAAATCAAAGCCGTAGGCCGTCGATAAGTAACCGATCTCCGGCGGAGGCGTTGCCAATACAGGCGACAACAGAAGATCAACCTCTGCAAAAGCTGCGCGGTAATCTCGTTCGAAGGATATAAGACGCGCGACCGCTGTTTCCAATAGGCCGCGCCGCGCCTCGTAATATTCAATGAGACCGTAGGTAAGGGGTTCGAATGCGTTGTAGCCGGCTTTTTGTCCGCTCATGCGTTCCCAGTTCGCAACCACCAAAGCGACGCGCGCCGCCCAGTAGATTGTGAAATCCTGTAACACTGAAGAATCAAAAGGCGGTTCTATTTCTTCAACTTGATGGCCAAGCTCTTCAAGCTTGCGCGCGGTTGCTTCTGTCACCGCAGCAACTTCGTGATCGACCGCAACGCCTGTCGGCGGTTTTGTAAAAAACGCAATCTTCTTACGCGCTGACACCGGCCCGCTCACCAGCCCCACTTTGGGAAGATCGTTTTCCACCTCCATCATCGCAAGATAAGCGGCGGTATCGCGCAGGGTGCGGCTTTCAATCCCGTGTTCGGTCAAGACAAGCGGCGCGTTCGGGTCGCCATCGGGGATCGGCATGCGCGCGCGGGTTGGTTTGAGGCCGACAAGACCGCAGCATGACGCAGGAATGCGGATTGAGCCGCCGCCATCTGATGCATGTGCGACGGGCGTTACCCGTGCAGCAACCAGCGCAGCGGCGCCGCCAGATGAACCGCCCGTGGAATGGTCCGTGTTCCACGGATTGCGCGCCGCACCGCTCAACATCGGTTCGGTAGTCGCGGTGAGGCCAAATTCCGGCGTCGCGCTTTTTCCGAGACTGATAAGCCCGTTTGCAAATATCGCAGAGATATGGGGGGACTGCTCGGTCGCCACATAGTTTGCAAATGCGCGCGAGCCATAGGTGGTGCGTTGTCCGATGACATTGTTGAGGTCTTTGATAAAAGTTGGAACCCCGAACCAGGCGCCCGCCGGCGCGGCGGCGGCTTGTTCGCGCGCCGTGTCATAATAAGGCGTAACAATCGCATTGATCACCGGGTTGATTTTTTCCGCCCGGTCTATGGCGGCGTTGACAACCTCAAGCGCGGTCACATTGCCGCTTTTGATCGCTTGCGCCGTCGAGACAGCATCTAAATTTGCCAGATCATCTGTCGTCGAAGGCGCATCCCGGTCGCAGCCAAAGCCGGCCAACAGGCCGATCGCGGCGGATGATTTTAGCGCCGCGCGGCGGGAAATTTGTGTCATCTATGAATACCTTCTTTTATCGCCGCGCCATCAGGGATTTTAAATCCCCGTCCGCGTCTTTGACATCGTCCATGGAAATCAACCTCTGGTCCTGAAGCAGTTTCCTTACAACCATATAATCGGCGGGCCGGCAAACACAATCAGCAGCGATTAGCCGATTGCCGGAGAAGTAAAGCACCGAAAAACTATCCTCCTCCGGATTGCCGGAAACGAAATAATCATCATGCCCGGCGCTGACGCCCACAGACTGGATTTTGAGGTCATACTGGTCGGACCAGAACCATGGCGCCTGACGATAGGGTTTGTCCTTGCCGCAGATGGTCGCCGCAACGGTCTTTGCCTGTTCAATGGCGTTGTGTACGGATTCAAGCCGCAAATTCATGTCGTAATGGGTGTTGTAATGATTGGTGCAATCGCCAGCGGCGAAAACACCCTCGATATTGGTGCGGCAATATTCATCGACTGTGACGCCGTTATCGCATTTTATCCCGGCGCGTTCTGCAATATCCGTAGACGGCATAACGCCGATACCGATGACGGCGGTGTCGATGGCGACCTTTTCACCATTAGCGAATGCGCAAGCGACGAGCCGGCCGTCCTCAGTCTCAAGACGCGCCACCTTCGCATCCAGCAATAATTTAGCGCCCCTGGCGACGTGATGTTTTTGCAAATAGCTGGAAAAGAATTCACCTGTCACACGCGACATCACACGCGGCGCAGTTTCAATAATGATGACATTCGCGCCCGCCTTGCGCGCGGTCGCTGCAACCTCAAGCCCGACATAACCGGCGCCAATGATGGCAATCGATTTCCCCTCCGCCAGCCGAGGCTTCAAGGCGAGCGCGTCCGCGGCGCTGCGCAGATAGAATACGCCTTGCGCATCCGCGCCGGGAACCGGCAGCTCGCGCGGCGCCGAGCCGGTGGCGATGATCAACTTGTCGTAACCAAGCTTTTCACCCGTTGAGAGCGACACTGATTTGGCGTCAACGTCTATCGCATCGGCGCGCACGCCCAGCCGCAAGTCGATAGAATTTTGCGTGTAAAATTGTTCCGGTTTCAACAGCAGCCGCTCAGCCTCAAGCGCGCCTTCGAGAAATTTTTTCGACAAAGGCGGGCGCTGATAGGGCGCACGTTCTTCCTCGGCGAGGATGGTGATGGGCGCCGCGAAGCCCTCCTGACGCAAGCTTGCCGCCGCCTGGCTCGCCGCCTGCCCGCCGCCGATAATCACAACCGTCAAAATGTGCTCCTATATATAAGGTCGCAGGCGCGCGCCCCGCGATTCCGGCGGCAGGTTAGCCCCCTCCGTCAGCATTGTCACCCGACGGATGCGACGCATTTTGGCGCGCTATGAATGTGTGGTATTAGTCTGTATAGATATTAATTTAATGACGGCGCCAGCTTCAATCCGCCAGTTGCGCGACAACCCGCTCAGAAAATGCCGCGCATCCGTCAGTTCCGCCAATGTCGCTCGTGCCATGGCCCGCCGCCAGCACCGTCTCGACGGCTTTCTCAATCGCTTTGGCTGGCGCTTCTGCGTCAAAGCTATGGCGGAACATCATCGCCGCGCTCAATATCGCGCCCGCAGGATTGGCCTTGTCCTGGCCGGCGATATCCGGCGCCGAGCCATGGATCGGCTCATAAAGCCCCGCCTTACCGTCGCCCAGCGAAGCTGATGGCGCGAGCCCGATAGAACCGATAATGACCGAGGCCTCATCGCTTAAAATATCGCCGAACATGTTCTCGGTAAGGACCACATCAAACGCGGCCGGGCGCTGTATAAGTTTCATCGCCATGGCGTCGACCAGCACATGCTCAAGTTCGACATCGCTGTAATCGCTGGTATGTAGCGCATTCACAACACTGCGCCAGAGCCGGCTGGTCGCCAGGACGTTGGCTTTATCGACTGAGGCCAGCCTGCCGTTGCGGCCGCGCGCCGCCTCAAACGCAACCCGCGCCACGCGCTCGACTTCCTCCCGCGAATAAGCGCATTCATCGCTTGCATATTCAGCGCCCTCAACCCGCTTGCCGAAATAAATCCCGCCCGTCAGTTCACGGACAAATAGGATATCAACATCGTGCGCGCGCTCACTCTTCAGCGGCGACAACGCTTCCATCCCCGCCATGATGCGGATTGGACGCAAATTTGCGTAAAGGCCGAGCATTTTGCGCAAGTCCAAAAGCCCGGCTTCAGGACGCAGCGCACCGCCATCCCATTTGGGCCCGCCAACGGCGCCCAGAAGCACCGCATCCGCCTCCGCACAAGCGCGTCTGGTGACGGGCGGAAACGGATCGCCATGGGCGTCAATCGCCGCGCCGCCAAATGGAAACTCGTGAAAGGCAAGTGAAAGCGAAAACTTTTCCGCAGCCTGTTGCGCAACTCTTCGCGCCGCGCCCGCGACTTCCGGTCCAACGCCGTCGCCCGGCAGATAAGTAATATTAAAGCCCACGCCGTTCCTCTTCATATTTCTCAATGACCGCAAGCTGGTTCATTAAATGCCCCAGCGGGTCTACGCCGTCGAGCATGCAGCGCCGCGCAAACGGGTCTACCCGAAAGACGGTCTGCCATCCCTCCTCGCCGAACCGCACGGTCTGGCTCACCAGATCGACCGAGATTTCTTCCCCCGGCGCGGCCAGAAGCCGGCGGTGGGTTTTGTCATCAACCTCAAGCGGCAACAGACCGTTTTTCAATGCATTGCTTTTGAAAATATCGGCAATGTCAGAGCTGATGATGGCGCGAAACCCGAAATCGGCGAGCGCCCAGGGCGCATGTTCGCGCGAGGAACCGCAACCAAAATTCGATCCCGCCACCAAAATCCTATATTCCGCCGGATTAAACCCATCGAGCGGGCTGTCATTGCGCAGCCTGCCTTCTGAATTATAGCGCCAGTCAAAAAACACCGACTTGCCAAGCCCTTTGCGCGTGGTGGTGGTTAAAAATCGCGCCGGGATGATTTGGTCCGTGTCAATATTTTCCTGCCGCAACACAATCGTGCGCGAGGTGAGTTTTTCGATCGGCTCAAGCGACATCAGCCTGCTCCATCTTGTTGACGTGATAGTTTCGCGGATCGGCGATGCGGCCTTCAATGGCCGAGGCGGCGGCGGTTGCGGGGCTGGCGAGCACGGTGCGCACGCCTTTGCCCTGCCGGCCGACAAAGTTTCTATTTGAAGTCGAGACAACCAACTCGCCCGGCGCGCCCTGATCGCCATTCATGGCGATACACATGGAACATCCCGGCTCGCGCCACTGCGCCCCCGCATCAATAAAGACTTTATCGAGGCCTTCTGCTTCCGCCGCGCGTTTGATCGCCACAGACCCCGGCACAACCAGCGCCACGACTTTGTCGTTGACCTTGCGCCCGCGCATAATATCGGCGGCCTCGCGCAGATCAGACAGTCGCGAATTGGTGCAGCTGCCGATAAACACACGATCGACTTGTGTCGCGGAGAATGGCCGTCCCGGCTTGATTTCCATATAGTCCAGCGCCAGACGGTCCGCGTCTGATTGCGCTTGCGGGGCCGAAGCATCAACCGCGGCGGCCGCATCCGGCGACACGCCATAGGTGATCATCGGGCGGATATTTGACGCATCGATGTCGATTTCCCTGTCGAACATGGCGCCGTCGTCGCTCGGCAGCGATTGCCAACGTCGGACCGCGCGTTCCCACGCCGCGCCTTGCGGCGCCTGTTCGCGATTTTGCAGGTAATCAACCGTCGTCTCATCCGGCGCGATCATGCCGAACCTGGCGCCAGCTTCAATCGACATGTTGCACAATGTCATCCGCCCTTCCATGGACAGAGCGCGCACCGCCTCGCCAGCGAACTCCATCGCATAGCCTTGCCCGCCGCTGGCGCCGACTTCGGCGATCATATAAAGCGCCATATCCTTGGCGGTAACGCCCGCGGGCAATGCGCCATCGAAAGTAACCCGCATCGATTTTGGTTTGCGCTGAAGGACGCATTGGGTCGCCAGCACATGCCCGACTTCCGTCGTGCCAATACCAAAGGCGAGCGCGCCGAAAGCGCCATGGGTCGAGGTGTGACTGTCACCGCAGACAATTGTTTTTCCCGGCTGGGTGAGGCCAAGCTCGGGGCCGATCACATGGACGATGCCGCGCCGCGGATCGCCAAGGCCGAGCAGGCGGACTTTGTGGTGGGCGCAGTTTTTAATCAGCCTGTCCACCTGCCGCTTGGCTTGCGGTGTTGCATAGGCAAGCTCGCCATTGGGTTTTGGCGGCGATGTCGGCGTGGAATGGTCAAGCGTTGCGATAGTCAGGTCGGGACGGCGCACCAACAAATCGCGCTCCGCCAATACCGAAAACGCCTGCGGCGACGTCACCTCATGGACGAGATGCAAATCGATATAAAGCACCGCCGGTGTTTCCCGGGTCTCGGCAACGACCACATGCGCGTCCCAGAGTTTGTCAAACAAAGATCGCGGCGACATTTCTTCACTCATTTCATTTTTCATCTCTCAGGCCGCCGCTACTTTGCGACCGGAAACGCATTGATTGATCGCCACCACAAACGCGCCAACTGCCGCATGGGCGACATCAATTTCTCTCACCGTGCCGAGAAATTCCTGATCGCCAATTTCAATTAGCGTTTCAGCGCGAACGATCCCCTCTTCCGCACTGGCGACATGGTGAATGTCGAGCGTCAAAATCCGCCCTTCGACGCCAGCAATAGCGCAAACCGCATTGAAGGCCGCATCAAACGGCCCCTCGCCTTCGCAAGTGACGGTCTGGCGCTCGCCGTTTTCATGCTCGAGGCCAATGCGCGCATAGGGGGGCGTGTCTTCATCCAGTTCGACCCGCAATTCGACCCGCCGCAACCGCCAGGGCCCGGCCCGGCCCGGGCGTTTGTTCGAGCCGGTGACGAGGCGCACGACATCGGCGTCAGTGACCTCACGCTGGGCGTCCGCCAGGCGTTTGAACTTGACGAACAGCTCATCAAGGCGTTCCGGCGTCGCGCTCAGCTCCAGCGCTTCAATGCGCGACCGCAGCGCATGCTTGCCGGAATGCTTGCCAAGCACAATCGAGTTGGACGGCATGCCGACAGCCTCGGCGTCCATGATTTCATAGGTGCGCTTGTTCGCCAACACGCCGTGCTGGTGAATGCCGGCCTCATGGGCGAAGGCGTTTTTGCCGACGATGGCTTTGTTGCGGGGAATAGGATTGTGGGTGACGCGCGCCAGCGCGACGCTGGCGGCGAAAATCTTCGTGGTTTCAACTTGCGTCGACACGCGGAAAAAATCCTTACGCGTCGCCATCGCCATCACCGCTTCTTCGAGCGAGCAATTCCCCGCCCGCTCGCCAATGCCGTTGATCGCGCATTCAATTTGCCGCGCGCCGCCGCGCACTGCCGCAAGGCTGTTAGCGACCGCCATGCCGAGATCGTCATGGCAATGGGTGCTGAATATAACATCGCTCCCACCGGGCGCGTTAGCGCGTAAAAACTGGAACAGATCGGTAATTTCTTCCGGCGTCGTATAACCGACAGTATCGGGAATATTTATTGTCGTCGCGCCCGCCTCAATCGCCGCCTGAACCGTCTCAACCAGATAGTCGCGCTCGGTGCGAATGGCGTCTTCGGGCGAGAATTCAACGTCGTCGCAAATCGACTTAGCATGCGCCACCAAATCGGAAATCCGAGTGAGAATTTGCGCCTTGGTCAGCTTCAGCTTAGCTTCACGGTGAAGTGGGCTTGTTCCGATAAAGGTATGAATTCGTTTCGATTTTGCAGGTTCAAGCGCCATACCCGCAGCGTCGATATCGCCGCCTGTCAACCGCGCCAGCGAACAGATGCGCGGGCCTTCAATTTCCTCCGCCACAGCCCGCACAGCCGCCGCATCGCCTGGCGAAGCGGCGGCAAATCCCGCCTCGATAATATCGACATTCAAATCGCGCAGCGCCCGCGCGATTATCAGTTTGGCGTCCGTCGCCATTGAAAAACCCGGCGCCTGTTCGCCGTCGCGCAAGGTAGTGTCGAAAATTTTCACATGATCATCTGTCATCGTTTTAGTCCCTTGTTGTATCCGTTAAATGCTTCTCTTGCGCGGAATTTTGTTCCGCGCGGGACTAAGTCGAGTGGATAGGTATTTTTGGCGGCAATGGGTCATATGATTATTCAGCCTCCGAGCCGCGGCGGATAGACAACACGCCAGTGCGCGAGACTTCCGTCAGCCCCAGTGGTTTTAACAGGTCTAAAAATGCATTGATTTTATCGCGCGCGCCGGTGACCTCGAAGATAAACGACGTATGCGTTGTATCGAGTGGCCGGGCGCGAAAGATTTCTGCCAACCGCATCGCTTCAACGCGTTTGTCACCGGTCGAGACGATTTTGACAAGCGCCAGCTCGCGCGTCAGCGCGTCGGTTTCCTCGCTGATGTCAATCACCCGGCGCACCGGCACGAGGCGGCCGAGCTGGGCTTTAATCTGTTCAATTTTTTGCGGCGTGCCGCGCGTGACGACCGTGATGCGCGAGCGATGTTTTTCGGCGTCAACCTCAGCAACCGTCAGGCTTTCGATGTTATATCCGCGCGCAGATATCAACCCGATCACCCGCGACAGGACGCCCGGCTCATTGTCGACAATCACCGCCAGAATGCTCTCAGCCACGGCGGCCTCTTCTTGCGGGACCGGATATACGGAAGCGTTTTCCATTATACCTGCACGCGCCCTTCCTTGCTGACTTCATCGCCCGTGAAAGCGCCGCCAAACAACATTTGATTATGCGCCGCGCCCGAAGGGATCATCGGGAAGACATTTTCTTCACCACTGACACGGCAATCGAACAGCACGGGTTTGTCTATCGCCAGCATCTCTTTAATCGCATCATCAAGCTCGCCCGGTTTTTCCACCCGCAATCCGGCGCCGCCATAAGCTTCGGCGAGCTTGACGAAATCCGGCAGGCTTTCAGAATAGGTGTGCGAATAGCGGCCGTCATGCAGCAACTCCTGCCATTGCCGCACCATGCCAAGATATTCATTGTTCAGAATAAATATTTTAACCGGCAAATCATGTTGGATCGCCGTTGACATCTCCTGCATCATCATCTGCACCGAGGCGTCGCCGGCAATATCGATCACCAATGCATCGGGATGGGCGATCTGCACGCCAATCGCCGCCGGCAGGCCGTAACCCATGGTGCCGAGACCGCCGGATGTCATCCACCGGTTGGGGTCGTCAAAGTGAAAATGCTGCGCGGCCCACATTTGATGCTGGCCAACTTCAGTCGTTATATAAACGTCCTTGCCGCGGGTCATCTGATAGAGGCGTTCAATCGCAAATTGCGGTTTGATGACCTGGTCAGAGTTTTTAAAGGCAAAGGAATTCTTGCCCCGCCATGTTTGAATTTGCGCGTTCCATTCAGACAAACGCGAACGAGCCGCCGCGGCTTCGTTCTCACGCTTGCGCCATTGCGTCAGCAACGCCTCCAAAATAGTGCCCGCATCTCCAATAATCGGCATATCAACCTTGACGATTTTGTTGACTGAGGACGGATCAATATCGATCTGGATTTTCCGCGAGCCGGGAGAGAACGCATCGAGCCGGCCAGTGACGCGGTCGTCAAACCGGGCGCCGACGGCGATCATTAAATCACAGCCATGCATCGCATTATTGGCTTCAAAACTGCCATGCATGCCGAGCATGCCGAGCCATTGCGGGTCAGACGCCGGAAAAGCGCCGAGCCCCATCAAGGTTGAGGTCACCGGAAAGCCGGTCTCGCGCGCTAACGCCCGAAGCGCGGCGCTCGCCTCAACGCCAGCGTTAATCACTCCGCCGCCGGTATAAAACACTGGCCGGTGCGCTTGGCGCATCAGCTCGACCGCGCGTTCAATTTCCTTTGGTTGCACTGGCGGCGTAACGATGCAATTGCGTTGGCGCGCGACGCGGCGGGTGACGTATTCGGCCCTTTCAAATTGCACGTCCTTGGGAATATCGATCAGCACCGGGCCGGGCCGACCATTGCGCGCCACATGAAACGCCTCATGTACAATCGCCGGCAAATCGCGCGCATCGCCAACGAGGTAGTTGTGTTTGGTGCAGGCGCGGGTGATACCGATGGTATCGCATTCCTGAAATGCGTCCGTGCCGATCAGCCCGCGCGCCACCTGTCCGGTGATGCACACCAGAGGAATGGAATCGAGCAACGCATCGGTGAGCCCGGTCACCGCATTGGTGGCGCCCGGCCCCGACGTTACCAGAACAACGCCGACCTTGCCGCTGGAACGCGCATAGCCTTCAGCTGCATGCACCGCGCCTTGTTCATGGCGCACCATGACGTGGCGGATGGTCTCGCGTTGATGAAGCGCATCATAAATCGGCAGGACCGCGCCGCCGGGATAGCCAAAAATAACCTCAACGCCCTGCTCTTCCAGCGCATCGAGCAGCAATTCAGCGCCGGCTTTTTGCGTCGGTTCCAGCTCTGCGACCGGCGCCGATTGCGCAGGCGCGCGAGCTTCAGTTTTATCCAACAGCGTCATCATCTTCATGCCTCGTTCGGCTTGGCCCAAAGGGCCTGCGCCTTTAATCCATCAAGTTTTATTGCTCTCAGCGCCTGGCTGTAGCCACGCCATCAGCTCGCGCAATTCCTTGCCGGTTTTTTCAATCGGATGCGCAAGGTCGGCCGCCAGCATTTTGTCATATTGAACCTTGCCGGATTCATTTTCCGCAACCCAGTCGCGCGCAAACTTGCCCGACTGAATATCGCCCAACACTTCGCGCATCCGTGTGCGGGTTTCGTCATTGATAATCCGCGGGCCGGATGTGAGGTCGCCGTAAATCGCGGTCTCGGAAATAAACTCATGCATCTTCGCCAGACCGCCCTCATAGAGAAGGTCAACGATGAGCTTTAATTCATGCAGACATTCATAATAGGCGACCTCGGGCTTGTAGCCGGCGTCGGTCAGCGTCTCGAACCCGGCCAGCACCAGCTCCGTCGCGCCGCCGCACAACACCGCCTGCTCGCCGAACAAGTCGGTTTCGGTTTCTTCCCGGAAGGTGGTTTCAATCGCGCCCGCCGCCGTGCCGCCGATGAGGCTCGCATAGGCAAGCGCTCTTTCCTTGGCCTTGCCGCTGGCGTCTTGATGCACAGCAAAAAGACACGGCACGCCGCGCCCGCGCTCATATTCACGGCGCACAAGATCGCCCGGGCCTTTTGGCGCCACCAGAACCACATCGACGCCTTGCGGCGGCTTGACGCGCTCATACAGCACCGTAAATCCGTGTGCGAATAAAATCGTATCGCCGTCTTTTAGCTCTGGGGCGATTTCATCGTTGAAAATCTGCTCATGGCTCATATCCGGCGTCAGGATGGCAATCAGGCGCGCATTCGCCGCCGCTCTGGCAATGCTCGCCACCTCAAGCCCGTCTTCGGCCGCGCGTTTTGCGCTCGGCCCGCCCGGACGCACGCCGACAATGACGTCGCAACCGGAGTTTTTAAGGTTCAAAGCATGGGCCCGGCCCTGGCTGCCATAGCCGATGACGGCGACCGGTCCAGATTTTACCGCGGCGGGGTTTGCATCATCCTGGGTGTAAAGTTTCATTGTCGTCGTCCTTGGTTCTAAATTTGTTTGGAGATTTTCAGTCCGTCTCAATGGTGACGGCGCCCTTGGACGCCGAGGAAACAAGTTTTGCGTATTTGTCGAAGGCGCCGCCCATGCGGTTTGGCGGCTTTGGCGTGAAGGCGGCGCGGCGCGCGCGCCAATCGACATCGGCGTCGATGCGGCGCGCTTGCGCATCAATGGTGATGAGGTCGCCCTCTTCCAGCAGCCCGATCGGCCCGCCAACGGCCGCTTCCGGCGAGACATGGCCGATGACAAAGCCGTGAGAGGCGCCGGAAAAACGCCCATCCGTAATCAGCGCCACCTTGCCGGCAAGGCCTTGCCCGGCAACCGCCGCCGTCACCGCCAACATCTCGCGCATGCCGGGCCCGCCTTTCGGGCCCTCATAACGAATGACCACGACATCGCCTTCTTTGATGTCGCGGTTTGAGACCGCCTCGAAGGCGGCTTCCTCGGTTTCAAAAATCCGTGCACGCCCTTCAAAGGCGCCGTCGCTATAACCGGCGGTTTTTAAAACCGCGCCCTCCGGCGCGATATCGCCATAGAGAATACGCAAGCCGCCGGTTTTCTTAAACGGTTCGCGGACGGTGGAAACGACCTTCTGGCCCGCCGTCTCCTGCGCTGAGCTGAGTTCTTCAAACAAAGAATTACCGCTTACAGTCGGCGCGTCTTCCAGCATGCCGCCGTCTTTCAGCCGCGCCCCAAACAGGCGCATGCCGCCGGCGGCGAAAAGATCTTTCGCGAGAAACTGCCCGCCGGGTTTTAAATCCGTGATGACCGGCGTTTCTCGCGACAGCCGGTCGAATTCATCAATCGAAAATCTCACCCCGGCTTCGGCGGCAATCGCCGGCAGGTGCAGCACCGCATTGGTTGAGCCGCCGCTGGCGACGACAGCAGTTGCGGCGTTGCGCAAAGACGTCTCGGTAATAAACT
The DNA here is from genome assembly GCA_013151255.1 of Alphaproteobacteria bacterium. Lineage (GTDB taxonomy): Bacteria > Pseudomonadota > Alphaproteobacteria > Caulobacterales > Parvularculaceae > Hyphococcus. The sequence continues at coordinate 17,323 of JAADIQ010000085.1, read as the reverse complement.
GCCGCGCGCCGACGCCCTTGGCCGCCAGTTCCGCCGCAAGGCGCCCGCACCGCTCAGCCTCACCGGCCTTGTCCGGATGCGTCGCCGGCGGATCGCCCGCGCCCATTGGCGCCAACCCCAGAAAAGCCAGCGCCATCGCCATCGTGTTGGCGGTAAACTGACCGCCGCAAGCGCCGGCGCCGGGACAGGCGGTGCGTTCAATCTCTTCAAGCTCGCTATCGGAAATATCGCCCTTGGCGTGGGCGCCAACCGCTTCGAAAACATCCTGAATGGAAATATCACGGCCTTTGCAATTGCCGGCCATGATGGTCCCGCCATAGAGCACGACGCCCGGAACATCCATCCGCGCCAGCGCCATCGCCGCGGCCGGAATGGTCTTGTCGCAGCCGACCAGAATGACCGCCGCATCGAGCGAATGTCCGCGCACCACCAGCTCAATGGAATCGGCGATCACCTCGCGGGAAATCAGTGAGGCGCGCATGCCCTCGCCGCCCATGGTGATGCCGTCGGAAATCACGATGGTGTTGAAATCCACCGGCGTCGCGCCGCCAGCGCGCACGCCCTCGCGCACCGGTTCGGCGAGCGCGCCAAGATGGAGGTTACACGGCGTTATCGTCGACCAGGTATTGACGACCGCGACTATCGGTTGCGCAAAATTCTTGTCGCCAAAGCCCACAGCGCGCAACATCGCCCGCGCCGGCGCCTTGGCCGGCCCTTTGGTGATCGCATCTGATCGTTTTGAAGTTTGTCTGCTCATTCATTCATTTCCAAACTACGGCGCATAAAAAAACCCGCTTCCTTTCGGGAGCGGGGTATGTCGAGGTCCGTGCTGCTTTTCTTTAGCGCGCGGGCTCCATGGCCGCTCCCTGGTTGGTGCTAATAAGGAGCACCACCACAAGGAGGAGGAGAATTCCGGACAGCACAACGGGGCTCAAAGCAAAGCTGGTGAGCCCGTCAACCAATCCTGACGCCATTATTGACTGCATTTACCGTTCCTTTTGCGCCACGCCGTGTTGCAACGCATCAAAAGCTTACATCAGGAACTGGTTAAAAAACAACATAAAAAACACGTTTATAAAAACTATTTTCAACCTGCATCGCTCATCTACTCAATAATTAGCAGACTCTGCTAAAGTAGGCTTTTCCGTCGCTTCAGGGCCGGATTTGGCCGCTGCCCCGCACAATATTTTTGTAGCTCGTCAACTCCTCCACGCCGACCGGCCCGCGCGCATGTAAGCGGCCTGTGGCGATGCCGATTTCTGCGCCGAGACCGAACTCGCCGCCATCGGCATATTGGGTTGAGGCGTTGTGGAAAACGATGGCGCTATCGACGCCGGAGAGGAATGCGTCCGCCGTTTCCTGGTTTTCCGTGACGATGGCTTCGGTGTGCGCCGATGAATATTTCTCGATATGCGCCATCGCGCCGGCAACGCCGTCCACCACGGCAACCGACAGAACCGGCGCCAGATATTCCGTCCCCCAATCCTCTTCAGTTGCGGGTTCGGCTGCGTCATCAATTTTTCGGATCGCTGCATCACCGCGCAACACGCAACCAGCCTCGCGCAAGGCGCTTGCAATCGGCGGCCACAAATCTTCAACCCGCGCCCGGTCAATCAACAGCGTCTCCGCCGCGCCGCAGACGCCGGTCCGGCGCATCTTGGAATTGAGCGTGATATCGACGGCTTTGCCAAGCTCTGCATCGCGATCGATGTAGACGTGACAAATCCCGTCGAGATGGCTGAGCACCGGCGCGCGCGCTTCCGACTGGACGCGGGCGATCAGCGATTTTCCGCCGCGCGGAATAACCAAATCGATGTTTCCGTCGAGGCCGGAAAGCAGCGCGCCAACCGCCGCCCGGTCCGGCGTTTCAACAAATTGCGCCGCGCCTTCGGGCAGGCCGTTCGCCGCCAAGCCTTCCTGTAGACAATCAAAAAGCGCCTTTGACGTGCCGATACATTCCGAACCGCCGCGCAAGATGACCGCATTGCCGGCTTTGACCGCGATAGCGGCGGCGTCGACCGTAACATTCGGACGGCTTTCATAAATCACCGCAATGACGCCAATCGGCGTGCGCACGCGTTCAAAGTCCAGCCCGCTTGGGCGCGACCATTTACGCATCACCTTGCCGACCGGGTCATCCTGCGCGGCAATGTCGCCAAGCGCAGTGATAATGTCGTCGATGCGCGGCGGTGTCAGCGTCATGCGGTCAACGAATGAGGCTTTTTGCTTCCGCCCAATCGCCGCTTTCACTTCTTCAGCATTGATCGCCAGTATGTCATCCTTGCGCGCAGCGATAATTTGCGCGGCGGCGTGCAGCGCAGCGTTTTTGTGCTCGCCCGGAACCTTCACCATCACCCGCGCGGCGGCGCGCGCCTTCACGCCGATATCATTCATATAGGCGGATACGGAGATATTTTTATCAAGCGCGTTCACAAGTCTATTCCGTTCGTAATACCAAATCGTTCTTTTCTACTACCGCCGGGCGGCGGCGATAGCCAAGGATTTGTTCCAGCTCCTCGGACCGGCGTCCAGCGATTTTTCTGATCTCGTCTGAAAAATAAGCCGACAGTCCCTGCCCCAAAACCTTATCGCCCGGCGCAATAATGGTCACCGCGTCGCCACGCGAAAAATCTCCGGCAACCGCAACAACCCCCGCCGGCAACAAGCTCGCGCCGCGCGCCAGCGCCGCCGCCGCGCCCGCGTCAATGGTAATCGATCCCGCCGGTTTGATGCGCCCGCCAATCCATTGGCGGCGCGCCCGCGCCGGATTTCCTGTTGCGCGCAATAATGTCGCCGCGGCGCCGTTCTTAATCGCCGCTATCGGATTGGCGAGGCCGCCGGCGGCAATAATCGTCGCGCATCCGTTAGCGCCGGCGATTTTTGCAGCCGCGACTTTCGAGGCCATGCCGCCGGAACCAATGCCCAACGCTTTGTTCGGCCCGGCCGCCGATTGTTCAATCTCCGGCGTGATCACCTCAACAATCGGAATATGCGTCGCATCCGGCTCTTTCCTCGGATCGGCCGTATAAAGCCCATCGACATCAGACAGGATAATCAGCACGTCGCTTTCAACAATCTGCGCGGCGTGCGCCGCGAGCCGGTCATTGTCGCCATAACGGATTTCGCTGGTGGCGACGGTGTCGTTTTCATTGACCATCGGCAGCGCTTTTAAATCCAGCAGCGTGCGGAAGGTTGCGCGCGCATTCAGGTATCGGCGGCGGTTTTCGGTATCGTCAAGGGTGAGCAAAAGCTGCGCGATATGCGTCTTATGGGGGTCAAAGGCGCGCTGCCAGGCTTGCGCCAGCGCCGCCTGTCCGGCAGCGGAGGCGGCCTGTTTTTCATCGAGCCGCAAGACGCGCTCAAGGCCGAGGCGCTTTCGCCCCAGCGCAATCGCGCCGGAGGTGACCACGACCACCTCGCAGCCATCACCGCGCAACGCAGTGATATCCTCCGCCAACGAGGCGAGCCACGCCGCGCGCACGGCGCCGTCATCAGCGCAGAGGATCGCTGAGCCGACTTTAACGACAATCCGCTTTGCCGCACGCAGCGTTTGCGCCGCATCAGGTGAAACCGTCTTTTCCATAGTCGTCTGTTATGAGAGCGGCGGCGGGTTTTTCAAAGAAATTTCTTGTGCGCCATCGGCAGCCGCCGTGTGAATGGCCTCAAGATCGGCAAAAAGGCTGCGGACCGTCGGGCCGCGTCCGGCGCCTTTGTCGGCGCAGGTAAAGTCTGCGCCCGTAGCGTTAACCACGCGCAGGGCGTTGCCTTCATCGCGAACAGCGCGGAAAAATCCATCGCCATCGACGCATTCATAGGCGATGCGCGCGGCAACCCCGCGGTCAAGCTTTTCAATTCTGGTCAATTGCCGCCAAGCGCGTCCATCCCTGACGATATGGTCTGCGCGCGCAGCATCGAGCGCTTCAACTTCAATTTTGTCGGCGGCAATCTCCACGCCAAACGCTTCAAACGCCAGAATGGAGGCTTTGGCGCGCGCATCATCGCCGGATAAATCCGCCGCCGGGTCTGGCTCCGCAAAACCGGCGGCTTGCGCGCGCGCCACTGCCTCGTCAAAGGAAACGCCGGAACCGACCAACGTCAAAATATAATTGACGGCGCCGTTCACGATCGCGGTCAGCGATTTTATCTCGCCCGCGCTGCGAGCTTTTCTGACGGTCTCCACCATCGGCGCCCCGCCGCCGACCGATGCTGAATAAGCGAACGCCGCCTTGTTGTCCGCCGCCAGCCGGTGGAACCGGGCGAGAGAACCGAACACCGCCTGCTTGTTCGCCGATACTACGCTCACGCCCTGCTCTAAAGCACGTTCGATCAGTACACGGCCCGCATCGCCGCATGGCAAGGCATCGATGATGACGTCAGGGCCTTCGCTGAGAAACACGCCAACATCGGTGTATTTGCGAACGCCATCCAATTCGGGTGCGCGGGGTTTTTCACGGTCGCGCACCAATACTGCACATAATTCGTAACGCGCCGCCTCGCCGATCAGCTCAAGCGCCGCGCCGCCGCCGACAACGCCGAGGCCGGCAACGCCAACGCGTAACCGCCGGGCGCCAACGGCGGCGGATTTTTCTACAATTTCCCGGTCGCTAATCGTTACCCGCATGACGTCGCCTGTTTTGGAAAATACGCCAGCTTGTCGCCGCCTGCTGAAGCGTGGTCAAGCGCTTGCAGCAGATCGCGCGCAATATCTTCGCTATGTTCAAGGCCGATGGAAAACCGAACCAGGCGATCAGAGATACCGGCGATAGCGCGCGCTTCCGGCGTCATCGACGCATGGGTCATCGCCGCCGGCACGCAGACCAGGCTTTCAAACCCGCCAAGGGATTCGGCAATGGTGAAAATCTTCAGCCCACGCAACAACTCCAGCACATCAACGCCGGCGGAAAATTCCACCGAGAACATCGAACCGAAGCCTTTTTGCTGCGTCTTGGCGATTTCATGGCCGGGATGCGAGGCAAGACCGGGAAAGAAAATCTTCGCAATGCGGGGGTCTTTTGCAAGCGCTTCAACCACCTCAGCCGCCGTCGCCTGCTGGCGCTCAATGCGCGGAAACAACGTGCGCAAACCGCGCAATGTCATGAAACTGTCAAACGGCGCGCCGGTCACGCCGGTGCAGTTCGCCCACCAGGCCAGTTCCTCGCCGAGCTTTGCATCGCGCGCCAACACCGCGCCGCCAACCATATCGCTATGGCCATTGATAAACTTGGTGGTTGAATGAACCACAATATCGCAGCCCAATTCCAATGGCCGCTGCAAGGCCGGCGACAAAAACGTGTTGTCAGCGACGGTGACCGCGCCGCATTCCGCCGCGAGAGCGACAACCGCGCGAATATCGGTAATGCGCAAGAGCGGATTGCTCGGCGTTTCAATCAGAACCAGTTTCGGGCCCCGCGCAAAAGCGCCCTTGAGCGCCACCGGATCGCCCTGATCGACCCACGCGACATCAAAATGCCCACGCTTTGCCCGTGCGGTCAGCAACCGGTGCGTGCCGCCATAACAATCATGCGGTGCGAGCACCAGATCGCCCGGATTGACGAGGTTGAACACCAAATCAACCGCCGCCATGCCCGACGCGGTGATGACGCCCTTTGCCGCGCCTTCCAGTGAGGCCAGCGCTTCTTCGAGTTGCGCCCGGGTCGGGTTTCCCGAGCGCGCATAATCATATTGCGGCTTCTCGCACGGATCGTTCCAATAATAATTGGCCGACAGATGAAGCGGCGGCGAGACGCTGTTATGGGCGGTGTCGGTCGATACGCCGGCGCAGGCAATGCGGGTTTCGGGATGAAGGTCGTGGCTCATGACAGGTGGTCCTCAAGGAAAGATTTGATGAAAGGGCCAATGATGGCGGCTTCCTTCAGGAAGGCGTCATGGCCATAAAGGGAATTGATTTCGCAAAGCGTCGCGGTTTGAAGCGCGCGCGCCAGTCGGCGCATATCGCCCACCGGCGCCAGCTGGTCGCTGGTAACGGCGATCAAAAGGCTGTCGGCATGGATTGTCGTCGGGTCGACGCAATGGCGATCCACCGAATCCGACAGCGTCAGATATCGCTCGGCCGACATCGGGTAGGCGCGCCCGCGGGCAATCAGATAATCGCAAACCTCATGCGGATCGCCGACATTGGCGCCGGGCCGATAGTTGAACCGGGCCTCGAACTCCGCCGGCGTGCGATAGCTAATCATCGCCAGCTGGCGCGCCAGACGCACGCCTTCTTCTGGCTCGCCAACGCGCTGCGCAAAATCAATGATCCGCCGTTGCACGCCGCGCAAAGCCGTCGCCGCCGGATGCGGTTTGTCCGCCGCTGAGACGATGCAAAGATGGTTGACGCGGGCCGGGTAAACCGCCGCAAAGGCGAGCGCGACCATGCCGCCATAAGACGCCCCGGCAAAGGCGAACAGTTTTTCAATCTTGAGTGAAGTGAGCGCCGCCGCCAGCGCGCGGGCCTGATCGGCGGTTGAAATCGCGCGCGCGGTGTCATTATCCGCAGGCAGAAAATCAAACCCAAGAACGCAGAACCTGTCGAGGTCAATGGCGCCGCCGCGCACGACAATATCGCGCCACCAGCCTTTTTCACCCTCCGCATCAGCGACAATCCGGCTGGCGGAAACACCGCCGGCGACCGCAATCACCGGCTTTTCAAGCGCGCCATAGAGGCGCAAACGCAGCTCAGCGCGGCTTAGCGTCTCGCCGCTATCCAGCACAAAATCCGACGGCAGCAGAACGCTGACATCGCAAAATTCACCCGCTACGGGCGAACACGCGCCTGGTATGTCTTGAATTGCACCGTTCATCACTCGCCTCTGCGTCACTCGACCCGTTGCTCAAAAAGCAATTCGCAGAGACCTAATCGGACGAAATTCACCGTCGCTCGTCCGACTCATCTCTCGAGACCATCCGATAAATCGGCGTCTCGAAGGAATTGGCACCTTTCCTCAAAGCCGGTCTGGCTTTTCGGCGGTTGCCCCAGCGTCACAGGGCCTGTCCCTCAGCTGGTCTTGATGAGTTGCCGGGAGACTTAGTGAGAAAATTTGTCGCGTCAACCGAAAATATTGCAAAGCAACAAGTTTGCAATAATCGGCTAACGACATCCGCGGACGTCAATATGATTTCTAATCCGTCGTATAGAAACCATATCAGAAGGCCGTGAAGCGGTTAATTATTCTGAAACGCCCGCTTGATGTTGCGCGCCGCCTGGCGGATGCGCTGCCGGTTTTCGACCAGGCCAATGCGCACATGGCCGTCGCCATGCTCGCCAAAGCCAAGCCCCGGCGCGACCGCGACATCGGCCTTTTCCATTAGCATTTTTGCAAATTCTACCGAGCCTAAGCTGCGATATGCCTCCGGGATTTGCGCCCAGGCGAACATCGACGCAGCAGGCGTCGGGATGTCCCAACCGGCCATGGCGAAATGCTCTATGACAGTGTCGCGGCGGCCGCGATAAGTCTGGCGGATGTCGTCAATACAGTCCGTCGGCCCATCGAGCGCTGCCACAGCGGCCACCTGAATAGGTGTGAAGGCGCCGTAATCGAGATAGGATTTCACCCGCGCCAGCGCCGCGATCAGCCGCGCATTGCCAACCGCCATGCCAACCCGCCAGCCGGCCATCGCAAAGGTTTTGGACAGCGAATTGATTTCGACAGCCACCTCGCGCGCGCCTTCAACCTGCAAGATAGAAGGCGGCGGGGCGCCGAAATAAATCTCGCCATAGGCAAGGTCCGACAAGATGATGACGTCGTGTTTGCGCGCCAGCGCGACGACGTCTTTGTAAAACTCAAGCTCGACGGTTTGCGCCGTCGGGTTAGACGGATAGTTGATGACCATCGCGCGCGGGCTTTTTTTGCTGGCGGATATCGCCGCGCTTAGACCGGAGAGATATTGCTCCGGCGTCAGCGCCGGCACCGCCTCAATCACCCCGCCGGCGATGATGAAGCCATAGGCGTGGATCGGATAGGCGGGGTTGGGCGACAAAATTATGTCGCCCGGCGCGGTGATCGCCTGAGCCAGATTGGCGAAGCCTTCTTTGGAGCCGATGGTGGCCACCACTTCCGTTTCCGGGTCGAGGGTAACGCCGAAACGCCGCTCATAATAGCGCGCCATCGCCCGGCGCAGGCCAATAATACCGCGCGAGGCCGAATAGCGATGCGCCTTTGGATTGCGCGCCGTCTCAATCAGCTTATCGACAATATGCGGCGGCGTCGGCATGTCGGGATTGCCCATGCCGAGGTCGATAATATCGCGCCCACTCGCTCTGAGCCTGGCTTTCAACGCGTTCACCTCCTCAAACACATAAGGCGGCAACTGCTTGATGCGGTAGAATTCTTCAGTATTCGTCATATTTACTCGCGGTCGCCATCTCGGCGCGATCTAACACACTCATCGTATAAGTCACGCTGATTTAGCGGCGTCTGCAATCTGTTTGCGCGCCAGCGTTTCCAGCGGCTCGATGACCCAGAATTTCGCCGCCGCATTGGACCAGTCATCGAGCAGGCCGCGGGCTTTTGGCGAACGTGTCAGGAGCCAGTGGCGTTCAATCAGGGCGCGGCACTCCTCATCGTCATCACTCCCGGCGAACCGCCGCCAGGCGACGCTGTCCGGGTTGACCGCGCCTTCAAACAGCAACGCCTCGTCAAAAACATATGCCTGCCCGCCAGTCATGCCGGCGGCGAAGTTGGCGCCGACGCGTCCCAAAATCACCGCAACGCCGCCGGTCATATATTCACAGCCATTGGCTGAGCAGCCCTCAATCACCGTGACGGCGCCGGAGTTGCGAACCGCAAACCGTCCGCCGGCGCGGCCCGCCGCAAACAGCGCGCCCGAAGTTGCGCCATAAAGACAGGTATTGCCGATGACCGCATCGCCGGCGCCGGCGCGCGCGGTTTCCGGGCGCACCACGATAGTGGCGCCGGAAAGCCCCTTGCCGACATAATCATTGGCCTCGCCATCGACGATTAACTTCAACCCGCGCGCACTAAAAGCGCCGAGCGACTGGCCGGCCGAGCCTTTCAGCCGAATGGTTAAATGGCCTTCGCACAGCTCGTCGTTTTTGAAATTGCGAACGATATGAGAAGAAATCCGCGCGCCAATCGCCCGGTCAGTGTTTTTTACCGGATAGGAAAGCTGCATCTTCTCGCGCCGCTCAAGGAAGGGCGCAATTTCCGGCATGATGCGCTGGTCGAGCGTGTCTGCAACGCCGTTGCGACCTTTGCGCGTTGACCGCCGCGGGCGTTCGCCGGCTTCAGCGCGAATGAGGATCGGGTTGAGGTCGAGATCGTCAAGATGCGCGGCGCCGCGCGACACCTGATCTAAAAGGTCAGCGCGGCCGATAATGTCTTCAAGCGAGCGCGCGCCGAGCGAGGCTAAAATCTGCCGCGTTTCTTCAGCGAGGAACGTCATCAGATTGACGACATGGTCCGGCGCGCCGGTAAAATGTTCGCGCAAGGCGTCATCTTGCGTGCAAATCCCCACCGGGCAGGTGTTTGAATGGCACTGGCGCACCATCAGACAGCCCAGCGCGATAAGGGACACCGTGCCGATGCCATATTCTTCGGCGCCCAACATCGCGGCGACGACAATATCGCGGCCGGTGCGGATGCCGCCATCGGTTCTGAGCGTTACCTGCTCGCGCAGGTTGTTCAGGGTAAGGACTTGATGGGCTTCCGACAGCCCCAACTCCCATGGCGCGCCGGCGAATTTTATCGAGGTCTGGGCGCTGGCGCCGGTGCCGCCGACATTGCCGGAAATCAAAATCACATCCGCCTTGGCTTTGGCGACACCGGCGGCGATAGCGCCAATACCGGTTGCGGAAACCAGTTTGACGCAGACCCGCGCATCTGGATTGATTTGTTTCAGATCGTAAATCAGCTGCGCCAGATCTTCGATGGAATAAATATCGTGATGCGGCGGCGGTGAAATCAACGTCACGCCGGGCGTCGCCATGCGCATGCGGGCGATGAACTGGGTGACTTTGAAGCCCGGCAGCTGCCCGCCCTCGCCCGGCTTGGCGCCTTGCGCGACTTTGATTTCAATCTCGCGGCACTGGTTTAAATATTCCGCCGTGACGCCAAACCGCCCGGACGCGATTTGTTTCACCGCCGAATTGGCGTTGTCGCCATTAGGCCGCGGCGTGTAGCGCTCAGGGTCTTCGCCGCCCTCGCCGGAAACTGATTTCGCACCGATGCGGTTCATAGCGATATTCAAGGCGCCATGGGCTTCCGGCGACAGGGCGCCAAGCGACATGCCCGGGGTTAAAAATCGCTGACGAATATCATTTGCGGTCTCGACAGCATCAAGGCTTACCGCATCGCCGGCTGGGCGGGCGCGCAACAGATCGCGAATTTGCGAAGGCGGTTGTTTTTTCAGCGCCTCGGAATAACGCGCATAGGCGCTAGCGTCATCATCGCGCACCGCGGTTTGCAAATCACTCACCAGACCGGCCTCGACAATGTGATGCTCACCCCGGCGGCGTTGGCGAAAAAACCCGCCGACCGGCAGCGGCGGCGGCGCGCCTTGCCATGCCGCGCCATGCAGCTCTGCGGTTTTCTGTTCCAGCCCGGCGAGACCAATGCCGGAAATCCGGCTGGTCATGCCGGGAAAAAATTCTCCAACCAAAGTACGCGACAGGCCGAGCGCTTCAAAATTGCAGCCGCCGCGATAAGATGAAATCACCGAGATTCCCATCTTGGAGATTATTTTCATCAGCCCCGCTTCAAGCCCAGCCTTATAATTGCGAACGCAATCGCTGAGCGAGCGGCCATTATAGCGCCCCTTTGATTGCGCATCGGCGACGCTGTCAAAGGCGAGATAGGGGTTCACCACCGTCGCGCCGGCGCCAACCAACACGGCGAGATAATGCGAGTCGATGCATTCCGCCGAGCGCACGATGATGGAGCAATAAGACCGGCTGCCGGCATTGGTAAGATGCGCGTGAACGCCGCCAGCGGCGAGGATCATCGGCACCGCGATGCGTCCCGGCGCCTGATATTCGTCCGTCAGGATCACATGCCCGGCGCCAACCTCAACCGCCGCCGCAGCGGCCGTGCGAATACGCATCAAAGCATCGCGCAACGCCTCGCCATTGCCCGTCGCCGTCGCGGCGTCATAGGTGCAATCGATTTCGACAATCTTCTGGTCAAGAAACCCTTTCAACCGCGCAAACATGCCATTGGTCAAAATCGGGCTTTCCAGCACGAAAACATCCGTTTGCGTCTTATTGATCGCCAGAATATTACCGAGGTTTTTAAACCGCGTCTTCAGGCTCATCACCCCGTGCTCGCGCAACGGGTCTATCGGCGGATTGGTGACCTGGCTGAAATTCTGCCGGAAAAAATGCGACAACGGCCGATATTTTTCCGACAAAACCGCAATCGGCGTGTCGTCGCCCATGGAGCCGACGGCCTCCTTGGCGTCCTCGACTAGCGGCCGCAAGATCAGCTCCAGCACCTCCATATCATAACCGGCGCCAGCCTGACGGCGCGCGAGATTTTCCCCTTTATATAAACGCTCCTCAGCGCCTGGACCAATTTTCGGGTCGAGTTCGACAATATTTTCCAACCATTCCTTATACGGAAAGCGATTGGCGAGGCGGTTGAGAATTTCGCCAGAATCATAGAGCCTGGCTTCTTCCATATCGACGGCAATCATCTGACCGGGCCCGATGGCGCCACGCTTTTTAACCTTGCGCCCCTCCAGCGGGCACATGCCGGCCTCTGAACCAATCGCCAGAATGCCGTCCTCGGTGATGGCGTAGCGCAACGGTCTGAGCCCGCTGCGATCGAGCCCCGCAACCGCCCAGCGTCCGTCATAAGCGGCAATTGCCGCCGGGCCGTCCCACGGCTCCATCACCGCGTTGCAATATTCAAACAGCGCGCGCCATTGCGACGGCATCTCCGCGCCGCGTTTCGACCACGCTTCGGGAATTAACAGCGTCTTAGCCATCGGCGCGGTGCGACCGGCGCGCACCAGCAGTTCAAACACCTGATCGAGCGCGGCCGAATCCGATGAGCCGGGCTGAATGACCGGCTTGGTATATTGATCGTCTTCGCCAAAGGTCTCCGACGTCATCCGGATTTCGTGGCTTTTCATCCAGTTGATGTTGCCTTTGAGCGTATTAATTTCGCCATTATGCGCCAGCATGCGGAACGGCTGCGCCAGGCGCCATTCCGGAAATGTGTTGGTCGAATAGCGTTGATGAAAAATCGCCACCCGTGAGATGAAGCGTTTGTCTTTCAAATCTTCATAGAATTCATCAATGTCTTGGGCGAGGAACATGCCTTTATAAACAACATCCCGCGACGACAGCGAGCAGATATAAAGCTCATGCATGCCTTGCTCGCGGGCCTGTTGTTCAATCCGCCGTCTGACAATATAAAGAGCGATATCAAGCTCTTCCTGCTCGCGCCCCTTCGGGTCGCAGAACAAAATCTGCTCAATGCCGGGGCGCGTCGCATTGGCTTTCTCGCCAAGGCAGCCCGCATTCACCGGCGCCTGGCGCCAGCCGTAAATGTAAAAGCCGCGGCGCAGAATTTCCGATTCCACAATCGCGCGGGCGGCGTCCTGTGCGGCAAAATTCGTCCTCGGCAGGAACACCATGCCGACGCAGATATCTTCCTTACCGGGCGTATGGCCGGTGCGCTCAACGAAAGACCGAAATAATCCTTGCGGGACATTGAGGCGAATGCCGGCGCCGTCGCCGGTTTTCCCGTCAGCATCAACGGCGCCGCGATGCCACACCGCTTTCAGCGCGGCAATCGCCATCTCCACAACCTCACGGCGCGGACGCGCATCAAGCGCCGCCACAAGACCAACGCCGCAGGCGTCATGTTCCGAGGCCGGATCATAGGCGTTGCCAGCAATAAGACGCGCGCGGCGCTCTTTATATGTCGTGACGAAATCACTCATCAATAAGCCTTGTAACTGTTATTCAGCAGCAATGGGTTGCGCCGCTAATTTTAACTGCGCGGCAATGGCCGCCGCGGCGACCCGTCCATCGCGGATCGCCCACACCACCAGCGACGCGCCGCGGACAATATCGCCGGCGGCGTAAACGCCCGCAAGACTGGTCTCCAGCGTCTGCGGATTAACCCGCAGCGTCCCTCGCGCGGTTGTTTTCAACGCCGGCTCGCCAAACATATGCGGCAAATCCTCCGGCTCAAAGCCGAGCGCTTTGATGACCATGTCGGCGTCCAAATCACATTCGCCGCCGGGGATTTCAACTGGCGCCCGGCGCCCGGTTGCATCCGCCTCGCCCAGCTCCATGCGCGCAACACGTAAACCCGCAGCGCGCGCCGCATCGCCAAGCACCGCTTTGGGCGCCGCAAGCCATTCAAAAATGACGCCCTCTTCTTCGGCGTTCGCCACCTCACGGGCCGAGCCCGGCATGTTTTTCCGGTCGCGCCGATATAGGCAAGTCACCGACTTGGCGCCCTGACGCACCGCCGTGCGCACGCAATCCATCGCCGTATCGCCGCCGCCAACAACAACCACTTTTTTACCGGCCGCGTCGAGCATCGCCGCATCCTCTGCCGGAAGCGTCAAGCCCTTTACGGTTCGAGGCGATCAGATAATCCAGCGCCGCGATCACGCCCTGGTTGCCGCCGCCGGGACAAACCAGATCGCGCGCTTTATAAACACCGGTTGCGATCAGGACCGCGTCATGTTGCGCTTGCAGCTCATTAAGCGTTGCATCGCGGCCAATTTCGAAATTCGGGGCGAACTCAACGCCGCTGTCTTCGAGATAGTCGGTGCGCCGCGTCACCACTTGTTTTTCGAGCTTGAAATTCGGAATCCCGTAGATCAGCAATCCGCCAGCGCGGTCGTGGCGGTCATAGACTTTTACCTGGAAGCCATCGCGGCGCAGCTCTTCTGCCGCGGCAAGGCCCGCAGGCCCGGCGCCGATAATCCCAACCGACTGCGTCCGCTCATGCGCCGGCCGGAGCGGTTTTATCCACCCCTTCTCCCACGCCGTCTCGGTGATATATTGCTCGACCGAACCGATGGTCACTGTTCCGTGGCCGGATTGTTCGATGACGCAAGAGCCCTCGCAAAGCCGGTCCTGCGGGCAAATGCGCCCGCACACTTCCGGCATGTTGTTGGTGGCGGATGATACTGCGTAAGCCTCCTCCAGACGGTCTTCGGCTACCAGTTTCAGCCAGTCCGGAATATCATTGCCAAGCGGGCAATGGTCGACACAAAACGGCACGCCGCACTGGCTGCATCGCGAGGCTTGCGCGGCGGCGCGGTCTTTGGCGAACGCCTTATATATTTCGCCGAAATCCCGGGCGCGCGCACCGGGATCTCGTTTCGCTGGCGTCTCGCGCTCACGCGAGATGAATTTCAACATCTGTTCAGTTATGGAAATTCTCCATCAAAGTTTGCGGGTCAAGTCGACACAAATTCCGGATAGGCTTCAAGGCCCAGCTCGGATTTGTCCAGCCCAATGCGCTCATCTTGTTCATTGGCTCTGATGCCCATAGTATATTTCAAGGCCAGCCAAACCAGCAAGCTCGCTCCGAATACGAAGGCGCCGATCACCACAACGCCAGTCAGCTGGCCAAAAAACGTCACGTCCTTGTTGCTCAGTGGAACGATGAGCGTACCCCATATGCCGCAGAAAAGATGCGCCGGGATGGCGCCAACAACATCGTCAATCTTGAGCTTGTCGAGCAGTGGCACCGCAAAGGTCACAATCGCACCGCCGACAGCGCCGATGAGAATCGTCTGATAAATCTCCGGCTGCAACGGTTCTGCGGTAATAGACACCAGCCCGCCAATGGCCCCGTTGAGGACAATCGTCAAATCGACTTTCTTGTATAGCAACTGCGTCAGCATGAGCGCCGTGACGACGCCGGCGCTGGCGGCCATGTTGGTGTTGACGAAGATTTTCGCAACCGCAATCGCATCGTCAATCGTGCCGAGCGCCAGTTGCGAGCCGCCATTAAAGCCGAACCAGCCAAGCCAGAGGATGAATGTGCCAAGCGTCGCCAAAGGCAGAGACGACCCTGGAAACGGATGCACCCGCCCGCCTTCATATTTACCCTTGCGCGCGCCCAGAACCAGCGCGCCGGCAAGCGCCGCCCAGCCGCCGGTGGAGTGAACCAAAGTTGAGCCCGCGAAATCATCAAACCGCGCGTCCAGAAACCCCGTGCCCCAGACCCAACCGGCCTGGATCGGATAGATGAAACCAGTGAGCACTGCGACAAACAATAAAAACGGCCACAGCTTAACGCGTTCGGCCAGCGTGCCCGATACGATGGACGCCGCCGTCGCGACAAACACCATCTGGAAATACCAGTCAGCGCTGGCGGCGTAGCCCGTGCCTGTCGGGTCAGCATCATTGGCCTTCCAGCTTTGGAATAGGCTAAATTGGCCAATGAAGCCGCCCTCTTTCACGCCGTAGATTAAGTCATAGCCAAACAGCCAGACCATGATGCCGGCAATCGAATAGAGCGCGATGTTCTTGACACAGATGGTGGCGGCATTTTTTGACCGGACGAGGCCAACCTCGAGCATGCAAAACCCGGCGGCCATAAACATCACCACCATCCCCGAAATTAGAAATAACGTCGTATTGAAGACAAAAACTGACGTCTGCGAGGCGACCGGCGCATCTTGCGCATGGGCGCCGGAGACCATCACGAGAGCAGCGAGTGTTCCAGCAATAACAGCGTGTTTGTTAATCATTTCAATTCCCAAATAAACTTTAAAGCGCCGCAACGCCGGTTTCTCCAGTGCGCACGCGCATCGCCTCACCCAAATCAAGGACGAATATCTTGCCGTCGCCAATACGGTCGGTGCACGCCGAATTTCTAATTGCCTCAACCACGGCGGCGACGCGCGAGGCCTCAACCGCGAGTTCGATTTTAACCTTCGGGACAAAATCAACCTTATATTCAGCGCCGCGATAAACCTCGCTATGGCCTTTCTGTCGGCCGAACCCCTTAACGTCGCTCACCCGTCATGCCCTCAATGCTGATCTTTGTCAGCGCGGTGCGGACATCTTCCAGCTTGTGGGGTTTTACAATTGCGATTACGTATTTCATCAGTATAAATACCTTTCTACCTAACACGCAGCGCTGTGCGATTCGTCGTCAACGGTAATATGCCAATCGCTGCAACGCAATATATTTTTGCCGCGTTGCGGGATTAATATTCATGTACTTAGTGATTTCTGCTAATTAGTGTCGATAAAATATTAAAATAACTGGTTTTTGAGTATATACTGAGATTTTCTCCGGTATTTTGGTTAATGAAACTTGTGCGCTGCAGCAAAATCTACAAGGCTGCTCTCATCAAAACAACAATGCTCCGTATGGAGCGCTTTTAAAAAACTGTTATGAGGAGAGAAAAATGAACCGCGCTGCCCTGTTTGCATTGTCCGCACTTGGCGCTTCCACATCCGTAATTGGCGCTGCAAGCGCCCAATCTGTAGAGGTATCGACGACGGTCGCCTTTGAATCTCGCTATTTTTCGCGGCGTGCAATTTGCCGAGACCAGCATACAACCGGCGATTAATCTCAGCTACGGCAACTTCTATCTAAACAGCTGGTTTAACCTGCCGATTGGCGACGACGACCTTGTTGTAACCCCAGGGGGAGAAGAGCTTGACTTAGTCGCTGGCTATTCAGCATCGTTAACTGACGTTATCAGCTATGATGTCGGCGTCACCTATTACACCTTTCCCGACCTTGCGAGCGGTTTTTTCGATGTTCTCCGGGAAGACACCGATGGATTGGGCGCCAATACGGTCGAGCCTTATATCGGCCTGGCGTTTGACGTTCCCCTGGCGCCGTCGGTCTATCTTTATCATGACTTCTTCCTCGACACGACAACCGTCCAGGGCAATGCCTCCTACTCATTTCCGCTATCTGAAAAAACCAGCTTCGATGTTGGCGGCTATGTCGGCTATGTGTTCGACGACGCCGGCGGCACGGATTATCTCTACGGAACCGCATCGGCGGACATCTCTTACACGCTGAGCGATAATGGTTCGGTCTATACAGGCGTGCGCTATGGCGGCTCGGACATAGCCGGCGGCGCGGTCATTGACGACGCTATCCTCGGCACCAGGCAAGCGAGCGGCTTTTGGTGGGGCGTTGGCTTTAACGCGGATTTTTAACGCCCGCGAAGCCTGATTCCGAACGCCGACGAGCCGCGCAACCCTTACGAAACAAGGCCTCGTAACTGCTCAATCTGCGCGTGGCTCGTTGCGATATCGCTGCGCTTAGCAGCAATGCGCAAATCGCGCAGCACTTCCAGCGCGTTGAGCAACACCGGCAATGGCGGGCCGCTCGCGGTAACTTGGTCGAGATGC
>JAADIQ010000127.1 GCA_013151255.1 Alphaproteobacteria bacterium | reverse complement strand
ACAGTCCCTGATTGCCGAGCACATAGATAAACGCGAACAGGAACAGCCAGACCACGTCGACAAAGTGCCAATACCACGCCGCCGCTTCAAAACCGAAATGCCGCTCCGGCGTGAAGTGGCCGGCCAGCGCGCGGAACAGGCAGACGGTGAGGAATAAGGTGCCGATAATTACATGCAAGCCATGAAACCCGGTCGCCATAAAGAAAGACGAGCCATAAATGCCGCCGCCGGAGAATTGAAACATCCCGCCGGCAAGCGCTTCGTATAATATTCAATCGCCTGAAACGACGTAAAGATCAGGCCAAGGACGATGGTGACGATAAGCCCCTGCACCAGGCCCTTTTGGTCATTATGGACAACTGCATGATGCGCCCAGGTGACCGTGGTGCCGGACAGCAAAAGCACCAGCGTGTTCAACAACGGCAAGCCCCACGCGTTTAAGGGCTCAACACCCACCGGCGGCCAAACCCCGCCAGTTGCATGCAAGCGCCCCTCATTGCCGGCAAAGGCCAACTCGCCATTTGCGTTTAACATTTGCGTGCCATCGGCAAGCAGTACCGGATCGCCGGCGCCGGGAAACAGCGCCGCGCCGAAAAACGCCCAGAACCACGCCGCAAAGAACATCACCTCCGAGGCGATGAACAGCAGCATGCCGTAGCGCAGGCCGAGACGAATAACTGTTGATGTGCTCTCCCCGGTGAGGCTTTCCTTGATGACATCGCGCCACCAGCCGACAAACATCACGAGAATGAGGCCAAAGCCGGTGAGGAACATCCAGCTGCCGCTGAGCGAGAGGAAAGGCTTCTCGCCGCCGCCAAAATTCAAGCCAGCTTCATTGGCGCCGGACTTCATCCAGACGACAGCGCCGATCATCATGACGGTTGCGGCGAACGCCCCGAACAGTGGCCACGCGGATGGTTTGACGAGGTGGTATTCGTGTTTGACTTCAGCGCCGGCCATGTATTGCCCCTATTTGCAAAGGTCGCAGAATTTATCTGGTTTTCTATACTGTGGCGGGCCGAAAATCCAAGTGTGGTGCGCGGGAAGGCCCGCGCCATTGCGCCGCAGTATTGGCTGATTTACGGCGCGCCGCCCGTTCCCGCAAGCTTTCCAGCATCTTCTGGCGCATCATCCCAAAGGAAAAACGTATAGGCGAGGGTAATCGTGCGCACCTCATCGAGGTTTTTGTCGTCAGCCAGCGCCGGATCGACAAAATAGGTGACCGGCATGGAAACTTTTTCCCCCGGCTGGAGAGTCTGCTCGGTAAAGCAAAAACATTCAATCTTCTTGAAATAAATACCTGCTTTCGCCGGCGAAACGTTGAAGCTGGCGCGCCCGGTGATCGGCTTGTCGGTGAGATTTTCCGCCTCAAAGAATGCAAGGCCCGTCTCGCCGATATGCAGGGTTTGCGAGACCTGCTCGGGCTTGAAACGCCAGGGAAGGTCCTGATTGACGTTGCCGTCAAACTGCACGGTGATCTTGCGCGCGAGCGTGCGGTCGGCCTCGGCCTCAGCGCGCTGGGTGACGCCGCCCCAGCCGGTCACCTGACAAAAGGCGCGATAGGCTGGAACAGCGGCGAAAGACATCGCCACCATGCCGACAGCAAGCCCGGCGATGATGAAGCCCGTTTTGCGATTATTCGGGTTTGCGGTCATCTTAGTTGCCGCTCAGGCGCAGCATGGTGACCGTAAAAATCAGTACGATGAATATGGCGAGGCTGAGCGCGACGGCGCGATTGCGCTTGGCCAGCATCTTTTGTTCCTCTGGCGTGCGGCGGTATGTCGGCGATTGCGGTTGTTCCTGCTCAGCCATAAAACCCCGCCAGCCGCTCGATTAATATCGCGGCGAATAATGCAAATAGGTAGAAAATCGAAAACCCGAAGAGTTTCTTCGCCGGTTTGTGATCGCCGTCTGCGGCCCGCAAGACGCGCCACGACAGCCACACAAAGCCAGCCCCGAGAACGCTCGCGGCCGCCAGATAAAAACCCGTCGCCATGCCGATAAAGAACGGCGCCAAGCCAACCGCCGCCAGCACCAGCGCATAGCCAAAAATCTGCCGCCGCGTTGCGCGATCACCGTGAACATTCGGCATCATCGGCACGCCGGCGCGGGCGTAATCGCCTTGTTTATAAAGCGCCAGCGCCCAGAAATGCGGCGGCGTCCACAAGAAAATGATCGCAAACAACACCCATGCTTCAAGCGGGGCCGCACCAGACACCGCCGCCCAGCCGACAACCGGCGGCAACGCGCCGGCGACGCCGCCGATAACAATATTTTGCGGCGTCAGGCGTTTTAGCCACATCGAATAGATGACGACGTAGAAGAAAATCGTGAAGGCGAGGAGCCCGGCGGCGAGGTAGTTGGCGGCAAGTCCCAACAGGGTGACCGACAGCACCGAGAGAAAGACGCCGAATGCAGCTGCTTCCGAACGCGGCACCAGCCCGGCCGGCACCGGACGATTTGCGGTACGCGACATCACCGCGTCAATATCTGCATCCCACCACATATTGAGCGCGCCCGATGCGCCAGCGCCTACCGCAATCGCAAGGAGCGCAATCGCCGCCAGCACCGGATGGATGGCGCCCGGCGCCGCGACCATGCCGACCAGCGCGGTAAAAATCACCAGCGACATGACGCGCGGCTTTAACAGCGCGAAATAATCGCCCGGCCCCGCCAGGGCGTAGGAGGAATGCCCCGCCACGGGTTGCGCTTGTCCAGAAAGGGGCTGTTTGTCAGCATCCATAACACTATCGCTCATAGGCGGCTTATGCCCTATGCGCGAGCCTATTCAAATAGCGCGGCTATGGGAATGGGCGCGGCCTGCGGTCGCAACGCGACGGCCGTCAGCCTCTGGCGAAAATCGATTTGAGGCTGAACAGCACCAAAATCAGCACCATAAAGGCGATGAAATAGGCTAGCAGCGTGCCGGCCTGAAGGTCTGAGAATTCCAGCCAGCTCGATTGCAGCTGGCCCACCACACGGTTGCCGTCGACCATGTTCGAGCCCGCCGGCGCCTGCATAAAATAGCCGCGCAGGTAACAACCAATCGCGAACACCACCAGAGCCAGCAACGTCATCGACCCGATTTGCGTGCCGCGCCGCATCACCATGACCGCAACCAAGACCGATATCACCGCGACAGCAATCGCCGTCCAGTCGCCGCTCATAAACGTCGCGCTAAAAACACCGACAACATCATTTACAATAGACGCCAACATCCACCCCTCCTGACTTAAAATGCCTTAAACAAAAATGACCGGCGCCGAGAACGACGCCGGCCAAAAATCAGATGACGGATCGCCCGGAGGCAAATCCGTTATCAGTTTGCGATCTGTCGATCAGCCGCGAAAAACCAGCGACTTGCCGATGAACAAAACGCCAATCGCCACTGCAAAGGTCACCAGGTAACCCACTAGCGTGGTTCCCGACATGGCGCCAATGACAGCCCAGCCTGCGTCCAGTTGCCCGAGATATGTCGTCGGATCAGAAGGCGCTTCGCTTGTCGCGCCGCCATAGACCAGCCAGATCAGTCCAAGCACAGCCATCGCCAGCAAGCTGACGCAAAAGATTTGCCCGAAGTTTCTCATCGAAAAGACGCCCACAAGCGCCGCTACAATGACCATCCCGAGATAAATATAGTCGCCGCTCAAAAACATTGATTCAGCAACCGCGCGTATTTCTCCAATCATACCTTCCATGGATATGCCCCGTTTGTTTCGTTAATTTCCCCTCAACAAAGGTTAACGACATTTTTTTTGTCGGTCACGCTGCATCGCACCATTTTGATGGGTTTCAGGCACAAAAAAAGCCCAGCGGCGCCGGCGCCGGGCTTTTTCGTGTCATTGGGGTGTTGGAGGGGTATTGCGGCGTCGGCTGACGCATCGCGCCGCTACAGCGCATTCGCAAAAGTGGGAATCGGTTTTGCGTGAAAATACGCGTAAAAACAAAAAACTAGACCACGTTCTCCGCTTCGATGATTTGCGAACGTGGTCTAGAGCGCCGGGCGAAAAAGTGGCAACCGGTTTTTCGCAAAACCCGTCGCGCAATAAAGAATCTAGAGCATCGGGCGATTCCTATTAATCGCCCGATGCTCTAGGCCTCAACGATATCGTTTTTCAGGCTTGTGACAAAAGCGCCGACATCGTCGCATTCCTGTTGCGGCACCGCCAAAGCCTTCATCGTCGCGCCGGCATGGTCCAGAAATATCGACCAGTCGCTTTCGCTGATTTTCATGCCGATATGCGATGTCTTCATATCGCGGCCAGTATAGTAAAGCGGGCCGCCGGCGTTTGCGCATAAGAAATCGATCAGCAATTGCTTTTCCCGCGCAATGCCGTCGCTTCCCCGGTTCTGCCAGAAGCGTCCCAATTGGGAATCGCCTTGCAGGCGCGACAACAAATCATTGGCAAACGCCGTCACACCTTCATAACCGCCAAGACGCTCATAGAGTGATTTCTCGGCCATCAAATCAGCCTTTCCGGTTGTGCGTTAAAACGCCTTGGCGTCAGGCGTATCAAAACGCGGCAACTCGTTGAACTGGTGGAATGGCGGCGGCGACGGCAGCGTCCATTCCAGCGTGGTTGCGCCAACGCCCCACGGATTGGCCGGGGCTTTTTTCCGGTAGACAAAAAATGCGTCAATCATGCAGATCGCGAAGACCAGAACCCCGACAGCGGTGATCTCGTAACCAATGGTCGAGATTTTGTTCCAATACGCAAACGCTTCCGGATAATCGATAATACGCCTTGGCATGCCTTGCAGGCCAAGGAAGTGCTGCGGGAAGAACACCAGGTTCACGCCCACAAACATAAACGCGAAATGCAGATTGCCGAGCCATTCGCGGTACATCAGGCCGGTCATTTTTGGAAACCAGTAATACCAGGCCGCAAAAATTCCCCACACGGCGCCAAGAGACATTGTGTAGTGGAAGTGGGCGACAACGTAATAAGTGTCGTGCATATAGTGATCGACGCCGGCATTGGCGAGAACGACGCCGGTGACGCCGCCAACGGTGAACAGGAAGATGAAACCCATCGCCCAGATCATCGGCGTACGGAACTCGATGGACCCGCCCCACATGGTGGCGATCCAGGAAAAGATTTTAATCCCCGTCGGCACCGCAATGACCATCGTCGCGGCGACAAAGTAGGCCTTCATGTCAACGCTGAGGCCGACCGTATACATATGGTGGGCCCAGACGATAAAGCCGACAAAGCCGATCGCAATCATCGCGTAAGCCATGCCGAGATAACCGAAAATCGGCTTTTTCGAGAATGTCGAGACGATGTGGCTGATGACGCCGAAGCCAGGCAAAATCAGAATATAGACTTCCGGGTGGCCGAAGAACCAGAACAGGTGCTGGAACAATAAAGGATCGCCGCCGCCGGCCGCATCAAAGAATGAGGTGCCGAAATTGCGGTCCGTGAGCAACATGGTGATCGCGCCGGCCAGCACCGGCATCGACAACACCAGAAGAAACGCCGTCACCAGGATCGACCAGGCGAACAACGGCATTTTGTGCAGCGTCATGCCAGGTGCGCGCATGTTGAAGATGGTGGTGATAAAATTGATCGCGCCAAGGATCGACGACGCGCCCGCGAGGTGAATGGCGAGAATCAACAAATCCATCGCCGGCCCCGGACTGCCTGTATTTGACGACAACGGCGGATACAAAACCCAACCGCCGCCAAAGCCAAGCTGCGCGCCGTAACCCGGCGCAAACAGCGAAGCGGTGATCAAAACGCCCGACGCGACATAAAGCCAGAAGGAAATATTATTCATCCGCGGGAAGGCCATGTCCGGCGCACCGATCATGATCGGCACAAACCAGTTGCCAAAGCCGCCGATCATCGCCGGCATCACCATGAAGAAGATCATCATCAAGCCGTGATAGGTAATCAGGACGTTGTAAAAGTTATAGGCCGCCTCGACATCACCGCCGGTGAAATTCGTCAGGAACGTTACGCCAGGCTCGGCCAGCTCCATGCGGATCAGCCCGGACATCGCCCCGCCGGCAACCCCGGCGACAATCGCAAAGATCAAATAGAGCGTGCCGATATCTTTGTGGTTGGTTGAAAAGAACCAGCGAACAAAAAACGATGGCTTGTGGTCGGCATGGTCATCGTGACCATCCGCGGCGTGTGCGTCTGCGGCGTAAGCGTCTGCCATGTAGTTTCCCTGTCCCTATTATTCTGAGAGTGCGCTGGCGTTGCCTTGCGCGAGTTTAACTGTATCGGCGTCAAAGAGCGGGTCCATCCCCGCGAGCGCGCGCTGGCTATCTATCCAGGCCTCAAAGGCCGGTCGTGACACGACTTCCACCGCAATTGGCATGAATGCGTGTTTGATGCCGCAAATTTCTGAGCACTGACCGTAATAAATGCCTTCCCGGTCCGCGTTGAACCAGGTCTCGTTGATACGGCCCGGCACGGCGTCAAGCTTGATTGCAAAGGCCGGCAGCGCCCAAGCATGAATAACATCGCGCGCCGTTATCGTCACACGTATTGTCTCGCCAACCGGCACGACAATACGATTGTCGACGGCGCGGAGATATAATTCCGGCGTGGTCTGATCTTTCGTCAGCATATTAGAGAAAAAATCAAAATCGCCGAAATCGGGGTAGGCGTAATTCCAGTACCACTGACTGCCGGTGACTTTAAGCGTCATGGTTGGGCCCAGCGTGACATTGCCTCTGTGGTCGACCGAGCGGCCGCCACGAATGATCACCCGTTCTCCCGCCGCCGGCGGCGTGGTCATCGACACGACAAGATTAACCTCGCCAAAACCATCGACGCGATAATCGGCGCGGTTTTTCAAAACCCGGCGTTCGCTCCCATTATCAATGATCACTTGCAGATGTTTGGGCCGGCGCACCATGCGGCTTTCGGGAAAATCATTGGCGAAGATGAAATCAACCGTCTGGCCGTCGCCGGTTGCAACCACCTGCTGGCCGTCTGGCGTGACGTCTTCTTTATAGAGCAGGTCGAAAGACGGCAGCGCGATCACCAGAAGAATTAAAACCGGGACGCCAGTCCAGATAATCTCGATCAGCGTGTTGTGGCTAAACTTGCTCGGCGTCGGATTGGTCTTGGAATTGTACCGGATAACGATCCAGATCAGCAATCCCAGGATGAGCACGGAGATAACCGTAATGATCGGCATCAAAATCAGATTGTGGAAAATATGCACTTCTTCGGCCAGCGCAGAGTTGGCTGGCTGCATGCCGATGCCGCCGGGCGTGATCTGCGCATTGGCCGCCGCTGCCGCCCACACGCCAAATCCGGCAATGAGCGCTATGGGTTTTTTCACTGCCGTCAGTAGTGTCGCCATTCGTAATATCGTCGCCGTTCGTAATATCATTGTCTGGTCCCGGGCTATCGGTCTTAAAGCTGCGCCGAAAATGAACGCTCTACGCCCTGGACGGCGCCGCGCATGCGCGTCGATACGCTCAGCTTCCACCCCAGGTCAAATATTTCCGCCCGCTTATAGGCTGGTCGCCGCCCCCGCGTCATTGTGCAAAACAAGGAAAAATGGTCGCAGCACCCTGCGCCGTAACCATTGCCGTCGCGGCGGCGTCGCCTTAAGTCATTAGCTTATGAGCAAATCATTTTTCTTCTCCCGCACCGAGCTTGACCCAAACCGCACCCAGGCCCTTCTCGATGACGCCTTAAAAGGCGCTGACGATGGCGAGCTTTATCTTGAATACGCCCAGTCTGAGGCGTTCGTGTTTGACGATGGCCGGCTGAAGACCGCGAGCTTTAATGTCGATCAGGGCTTTGGCCTGCGCGCGGTTTGCGGCGAATCAACCGGCTACGCCCACGCGTCTGAACTTTCCGAAGCGGCGCTGAAACGCGCCGGCGACGCCGTGCAAGCGGTCAAAGGCGGCAAAAGCGGGCAAATGGGGGCGGGGCCTGCGCGCACCAACGCCAAGCTCTACCCGGATGAAAACCCGCTTGGCGACATGCCGTTTGAAGCGAAAACCAAGCTTTTGGAAGACATCAACGATTATGCGCGCTCGAAAGACCCGCGCGTGCGCCAGGTCTCAGCCTCGCTTTCCGGCGAATGGTCGGCTGTGGAAATCTTGCGGCCAGGCGGCGAAATCATCCGTGATTTCAGACCCTTAGTGCGGCTGAGCGTTTCCGTGACCGCCGGCGAGGGCGACCGCCAGGAGACCGGCTCTTACGGCGTCGGCGGGCGCGAGGGCTATGCGCGGTTTATCGCCGGCGACGCCTGGCGGATGCAAATCGACGAGGCTTTGCGCCAGGCGCTGGTTAACCTTGAGGCCGAGGCGGCGCCGGCCGGCGAGATGGAAGTGGTGCTCGGCCCGGGCTGGACCGGGATTTTGCTGCATGAAGCGGTCGGCCACGGACTTGAAGGTGACTTTAACCGCAAGAAAACCTCCGCTTTTGCCGGCCGCATCGGCGAGCGCGTCGCCGCCCCCGGCGTTACCGTGGTCGATGACGGAACGCTTGATGGCCGACGTGGCTCACTCACCGTCGATGATGAAGGAACGCCGACATCGCGCACCGTCCTCATCGAAGACGGGATTTTGAAGGGCTATCTCCAGGACCGGCTCAACGCCCGGCTGATGGGCGTCGCCCCCACCGGCAACGGCCGCCGCGAAAGCTTCGCCCACAGCCCGATGCCGCGCATGACCAACACCTTCATGCTGGACGGCCAGCACGACCCGCAGGAAATTCTGAAATCGGTGAAAGACGGCATCTATGCGGTGAATTTTTCCGGCGGCCAGGTCGACATCACCTCCGGGAAATTCGTCTTTAACTGCACCGAGGCCTATCGGGTTCAAAATGGCGTCGTTGGCGCGCCATTGAAAAATGTTGCGCTTATTGGCGACGGGCCGACGGTTTTGACGCAAGTCTCAATGATCGGAAACGATTTTGCGCTTGACCCTGGCGTCGGCGTTTGCGGCAAGGGCGGCCAGGGCGTGCCGGTCGGGGTCGGCCAGCCGACCATTAAAATCGACCGCATGACCGTCGGCGGCGCAGCGGCTTAACACACTACTCCCTATACGGAGCGTGAATGAACGCCTTTGTCACCCGCTTCGCGCCCTCGCCCACCGGGCTTTTGCATCTCGGTCACGCCTATTCTGCATGGGCCGCGCATGATGCTGCGCGCGCATGCGGCGGCAAACTCATTTTGCGCATCGAAGATATCGACCGCACCCGCTGCAAACCAGAATTTGAGCAAGCCATATATGAAGACCTCGACTGGCTTGGCCTCACATGGGAAACGCCGGTGCGACGGCAATCCGAACACTTTGAGGACTACACAGAAGCGCTCGAAACGCTACGCGACAAAGGCGTTGTCTATCGGTGCTTTAAAACCCGCAAAGACATTGCCGATGAGATCGCGCGCGCGCCGCATTTGACCCCCGACGGACCGGAAGGGGCGCAATATGTCGGCGCCATGCTCGCCGCCCTTGAAGAGCGCTCTTTACTTGCCGAAGGCGCGCCGTTCGCCTGGCGGCTCGATACATCGCGCGCCGCCCAGATTGTAAAAAATGTCAGCGGGCCGCTCACCTTTATGGAAGAAGGCGCAGGCCCGAAAGGCCAACATGGAACCATTACGGCAACGCCGGAAATCTTTGGCGACCCGGTGATCGCCCGCAAAGATCTCGGTACAAGCTATCATCTCGCCTCGGTCTATGACGATGCGCTCCAGGGCGTCACCCACATTGTCCGCGGCGAAGATTTGTTTCCGGCGACCCACCTCCATCGGCTGTTGCAGGCGGTTCTGGATTTACCGGCGCCAACCTACCGCCACCATCGTCTGATAACGGATGAAGCCGGCAAACGCTTCGCCAAACGCGACCACGCGGTGACAATAAAAGCGTTGCGCGAAAGCGGCGAGACGCCCGCCAGCCTTCGAAAGCGCGTAGGCCTGTCGTGATGGCGCGCGCCTGACGGCTTATTATTCTGTCCCCGTGGCGGCGCCGTTCAGCCGGTAGCGGCCGGTGATCTGCCAGTCGAATAAAACATCTTCAAGCTGCGGCCCGGCGCCGATATTATGCACCAGCATTGGCCGGCCGGAAGCGGCGATTTTATCGGTGACAATCCCGATATGCGCCAACCAGCCCGCATCGCCGCGCAGATTCCAGGCGACAATATCGCCGGGCAAATAATCCGCCGGGTCCGTGCTGGGGGGAAGTCGGGCGCCGCGCCGCGTGAAATAGGTCTCAAGATTAGGCACCCGGCGATGGTCTATATTCGCATCCGGCCGCGACAACCCCCAATGTTTGGGATAAGCGGAAAACGCGCGTTGCATATCCTCATGCACCAGTTTTTGCAGGTCAATATTGGCGGCGCGCAAAACCCGGATGACAACATCTGCGCAAACCCCGCGATCAGCCGCCACATCACCGCCCGGATAGGCAAGCGCGATATAGGCCGGATCATAGGTAACGCGGTGCTGCGTGCGCTCAATAGCAGCAGCAGATAGCGCCGCGCCAAGCTCTTGCGCATGAGCGGGCGCAACGCCGACGGTAGCCAAATAGACAATCACAAACCCTGTAAACGCTCTCATGCCCGCTGGGTAGCAGCCAATCATGGCGCTGGCGGGGCTGCATTTAGACTGCCCCAAGGAATTGTGATGCGACGCGGCGGTCTCAGCGCGCTATACAGAGCCCGACAGTCGGGAGGGATAAAATGAAAGCTGTATTGCTATTGGCGCTGCGGATAACGACCGGTGCGCTGTTAATTCTCTGGGGATCAATCAAGGCGTTCGCGCCAGACATCGCAATCCATGTTTCGGACAAATATTACAGCGGCGCGCTCAGCGAAAACACGCTGCAAACGCCGATGGGGCTGGCGCAGATTGCGCTTGGCGCACTGGTCATTCTCGGGCTATTGCGCCGCATCACCTATTCGGCTCAGGCGATTATCCTGGTGGTTGGCGCGGCGGCGATCTGGAAATATATTGCCGACCCGCTGGGGCTTTACCTGATGACTGAAGAAACCCGGCAGGTGTTGTTTTTCCCGTCCAGCACGGTGGCTATTGCCTCGCTAATCCTGCTGGCGTTCCTCGATGAGGATCGGCTGTCATTGGATCGGCTTTTGTTCAAGCGCTAACAGCCATGCGCCGAGGCGCCGGCAGGATGCGATGAACAGGGATGAAATCCCCCGCTTTACGCCTTATATAAAGGCGCTAAGGAGGCTTCATGTACCCGGACCATCCCCTCGCCGACCAACGCGGGCCGACGCCGATGGCGTTGATCTTGAACATCTTGTGGCTGGTGCTCGGCGGCGCGCTGGCTGCGCTTGGCTGGTTTATCGCCGCCTTGGTTATGGTTGTCACCATTATCGGCATCCCGTGGGCGCGCGCCGCCTTCGACATTGGTGTTTATTCGCTGTGGCCGTTCGGCGCCCGCCCAATAGAGCGCGACCGTCTTTATGGGGAAGATATCGGAACCAGCCCGCTCGGCTTGCTCGGCAATATTATCTGGCTCCTGCTCGCCGGCTGGTGGCTGGCCCTTGGCCACCTGATTGCCGCGGCAGGCTTTGCAATCACCATTATCGGCCTGCCTTTCGCCTGGGCGCATCTGAAACTTGCGGGCTTTTCCTTATGGCCAATCGGGCGCACAATCGTCTCCAGCGACCTGCGCGCCTAATCGTCGGTCGCCCGCAGCGGAGCGAGCGACGATGACGAAAATTCCTTTAACGCGCCGCCAGGCATCGGCGGAACACGCCGAGGCGATCCGCAACGCGGTATGCGCCGTTAAAGAAATGCCCTGCGGCGCACGCGTCGCAACGCAAGCTGACACCGACGCCCTCACCGCTCTGCTCATTGACCCGCAAATCTCAGACCCGATTTATTCGCTGCCAAAACCCATTACCCGCGACGCCGTAAGCGCCTTTATCGATCGCCACCTACAAGAACGCGCACGCGGCGAGGGGGTGTTGATGGTCACGGACGATGGCGAAGCCGCAGCGGCCGGTTATTACGACATTCAGTTCTGGCCCGAATGGGCCGCTTGCGAACTCGGCGGCGCGGTGCGCACTAATCGCCAAGGCGCCCATACCGGGATGGACGGCGCCGCATCAGCGTTTGACTGGCTGTTTGACGAGATTGGCGTCGATCTGATTTGCGAAACGGCGGCGCGGAACAATATCCGCACCGCAAAACTGCTTGAGCATATCGGCTTTCGCTATCTCGGCGAGATTGAGAGCGAGACGCCCGGCGGCGGCGTGCGGCCATCGCATTATTGGGAAATGACCAGGGCCGACCGGACCGCTGCAAGAAAATAATCCTCGCAGCTACCCCGCCGCCTTCACGAAAACCTTGGTTCCCTGCGTGCGGATGATTTCAACCTGCGCGCCGGCGGAGAAATCTTCGCCGGTCTCGCTTTCGGCAAGCCATAACGTATCGCCGAGATGAACCTTGCCGATGCCGTTCGCAAAGTCTCTGTCGACCGTCGCCTTGCGGCCAATCTTCTGCTCGCCGCGTTCATTGAGCATCATATGATCAGCGCGGGTCTTGTGCAGCCATGGCTTGACGTAACGCGGCGCAAACACCGACAGCGCAACGGTAAAGCCGGCAAATAAAATCAGCTGCATCTGCCAGGCGCCGTCTAACGGCCACAGCGTTAAAAACCCGACCAGCACAGCGGCGATTGCCGGCCACAGGAAATAGGTCGAGCCGGTGAGGAGCTCTATGGTGAGCAGGACAATGGCGAAAACCCACCAATGCCAGAACGGCATCGCCTGCACAAATTCAACAAAACCTTCCATAGCGCGCCTCCCGTTAATTCAGTAATTTGTATAAAGACTTTTGCAAGGCGGGCGCAATCGCATCGCGCCCGCCGTGTCAACTAGAACAAGCCTTACGCGTTGGGCACAGAGCCGCCCGGCCGCGGCGTCTCATCGCTGCTTTCAAAGGCGCCTTTCGCCAGCGTGCCGATGCCCGCAAGGGTGCCCACAAGGGCGGTCATTTCAGCCGGCAGGATCAGCGTTTTTTGTTGCGGCGAGGTTGCCAGTTTTTCAAACGCTTTGACGTAGTCCTGGGCGATAAAGTAATTGATCGCCTGAACATTGCCCGAGGCAATCGCGTCCGACACCATTTGCGTTGCCTTGGCTTCAGCCGCCGCCTCGCGCTCGCGCGCCTCTGCATCACGGAATGCAGCCTCTTTGCGGCCCTCCGCTTCAAGGATCGCCGATTGCTTTTCACCCTCGGCGCGCAATATCGCTGATTGCCGGTCGCCTTCGGCGGTTAAAATATCTGCGCGTTTGAGGCGCTCAGCCTTCATCTGACGCGCCATCGCCTCGGTGATGTCGCCCGGCGGTTCCAAATCCTTGATTTCAACCCGCGTGACTTTAACGCCCCAGGGCTGGGTCGCCGCATCGATGACGCGCAACAAACGCTCGTTGATGTCGTCACGGTTCGACAACACCTCGTCGAGGTCGAGCGAGCCGATCACGGTACGGACATTCGTCATCGCCAGGTTCGAAATCGCGCGCACCAGATTATGCACCTCATAGGCCGCCGCCGCCGCATCCATGATCTGAATGAACGCCACCGCATCGGTCGTCACCTGCGCATTGTCGCGGGTGATCACGACTTGCGCCGGAATATCGAACACCTGCTCCATCATGTTCATGCGCCGGCCGACCCGGTCGACAAAAGGGATGATCAAATGCAAGCCTGGTTTGAGCGTATTGGTGTAGCGGCCGAACCGCTCAACCGTGAATTCAAATCCCTGCGGGACAATTTTGACCCCGGAAAACATCACGACAATGGCAAGAATAACCAGTCCGGCGACGAATATCTCGAACCCCATAAATTTCTCCTCCTGTTAGCTCACAACTATAGATGGTGACGATCGGCCGCCGTCGCCAGACTTGAAATTTCGATTTTTTGCACTATGTAATTGAAAATCCAAGTGTTTTTCTTGCACTTAACGCATGATTTCCAGCCTGCGGCAGGTTGCGCGGCATCCATGCAACGGCCTGCCTTCAAAATTCTGTCAACGGCCCCTAGCCCCCTACCGACTCGGTTAACCTGGCGTTAACATCCCCCCATGGGCATGACGTGGATAATCGGGCGGGCGGGCAAGACTGGGCTGGCGCTGGCTATGCTCGGCTGGGCGATGCTTGGCGCCGCGGCGGCGCAATCTGACATTCCACCCGTCACCAACGGCGACAAAGCATGGGCTCCCGTCAACGATGGTAAAGAATGGAAAGTCTTCAAGGCGCGCTGGGAGGCGAGCGACGAGGCTGGTTATGCGGCATTCGTGCAAAGGTTGGGGCGCTCAACCTGTTCATCGCTTGAGACCTGCCTGAAAAGCGACGCCAATCCCTATCGTTCTGATGCTGACCCAACGCTGCGCGGCGACTGCGCCGACATGGCCTATATCCTCCGCGCTTATTATGCGTGGAAGAACGGGCTGCCGTTCTCGTTCCAAAACGCGATGCGCACCGCTGACCGGTCCGGTGATGACATCCGTTACTCGCGCGCCGGTAATATCGTCAGTGGACGGCGTGCTATCCGAAACTCAGTGCGCAACGCTCACGCCTTTCTGCAAAGTATCGGCGGCGAGGTTTCCACCGCAATGTTCCGCACCCATCCGGAGACCGGCGGCGGGCGCACCTATGATGATTTCTACCCGGTTGAAATCTCGCGCGAGGCGATACAGCCCGGCGTCATCGCCTATGACATTTATGGCCATGTGGGCATTGTCTATGA
>JAADIQ010000025.1:35198-45903 GCA_013151255.1 Alphaproteobacteria bacterium | reverse complement strand
GGCGCATCGCGGAACGACCGCCGGCTGAGATCATCATAGGTGATCGCCACCAGCTGACCGTCGCGGCGCCGCTCGCTCGTGACGTTGCCATTGGCGTCATAGCCATAGGTCTCGTAATCCGTGGTGGAACTTGTGCCCGCCGTGGTCTTTGACGGAAAGCGCAGCTTCGACAATCGGTCAAACCCGTCATATTCATAGGTGGTCTTGTTGCCGTTGGCGTCGGCCAGGGTCGCCAGCAATCCGTTCGTGGAATAAGTTGTTACCCGGTCGTCCTGCTGGATCAAGGTCCCCAGCGCCTTGGTGGTCTTAGTCACTTGCCCGGCGAGATCATAAGTCGCTTTGGTGATCCGGTCCGGGCCTTCGGTTCCTTGCGTCCCCAGCACACAGGCCGAGGCCGGCAGCGTTGCGAACACTGCGGGGTTCATCCGCCGGGCGAAACAGTCGAGCCGCGAGTTCACATCATAAGTATATTGCCGCACGGCCAAGGTCGTCGCCCCGTCATAAATTCTGTCTTCGGTTTTGCGGCCGTAAATGTCGTAAGCGCTCGCGGTTTTGGAGAGCGAGGCGAACGCAGCAAATGCCGAGGCGGTCTGCGCGGTGACCGTGCCCCCCTCAACAACAGAAGGCCGCCCGCGCGCATTATACGTCGTCCGGCTCGCGCGAAACTTCAGCGCGCCGGCGCCGTCCGGATCGGGGCTGACGACGCCGGTCGAGCGGCGGCGATTGTCGTAAAAAAAAGCGGTCGTATCGGCCGCACCGGCGAGCGGGCCATCCACAGCGCTGAGATTGCCGATTTCGTCATAGGCATACGCGGTCGTCGCCGTGATCGAGCCGTCGCCGGCGGCGATGGTGGTGGAGAGTAACTCGATATTGTTGGCGACTGTAGACGCCCGATAGGCGTTAGTGGCCAGAGTCTCGTCACCGGTCCCGTTGCAGGTGGTTCCGGTCGCGCAGGTCGAAGTCCCGGTGAGCATGTAAATGGACCCGCCGGTGATCCAGTTGTTGGCGCCATTCTGATATTTCGCCTGTTTTGCGGTGTAAGCGAAGCGCGTCTGCGGCCGCGCCAGGGGACCGGCGCCATCCGGGTCCGGCTGCGTCTCGGTCAGCACTCCGCCATGGGTCGCGTCATAGGTGTAGTCGGTCACCTTGCCGAGGGCGTCGGTGACGCTTGTTGGTTTGTTGCAGGTGAGTGTGTTGGTGCAGGTCGAAGGGTATGTCGCCGTCGTTACAATATCGGCAAGGCCGGAGCCGGACTTAGCGACAGCGCGCGTCTCAGTAACATTGCCGCGCGCATCATAGGTGAAGGTCGTATAATTGCCCTCGGGGAGGGTCACACGGGTTTTACGGTCATAGCTGTCATATTGATAAGATGTGGTGCGCCCGAGGGGATCGGTGACCGACAAGAGTTGACCGCGATAACGGCCAAAAGATTGTAAAAAGCCGCCTACAGAATTATACCGGGTATCAATGAGCCAATGCTTTGTAACCGCAACGGTTTGGGCGTTGTTGGGGGCCGTCACTGTAACGGTTCGGGTCATACCGGTTGTATTGCCAGCGGCGCCTGAGTCCGAATAGCTGTAACCCCAAGTCTGTCCATGGCGGGACAGCGTAGCAACCCTCCATTTTGGCCCATTAGGCACAGACAATCCCGGGTCAACTTCGTAGGTCAGTGTAATATCGTCGGCCGTTGATCCTGGAAATCGAATGGAGCTCACATATTCTCTATAAGGGCCTGTATAGGTATATTGCGTGACCCCGCCTTCCGCATCGGTGACGGTTTCCAGCTCGAAAAGACCGTTACCCGTATAGGTGAGAGCCGGCCAGACGCCGGTAAAGCCTGCCTCATCAACGGCTTCATTTTTGATCGTGGTATTAATAGGGGTGGTCCAGTCGCGCCATTCGCTTAACTGATTGGGCGTGCCGTTGAATTTGTAGTCGACAGTCACCGTGTAGCCGAAGTTACTCCGGACAAACTTCAGTCTCGTCAAGTCTTCGGTCCACAGGCCAACAATATTTTGCGGGATGACCGATTCGACACCGTATTCATAATCCAGAATTTCGCCATTAGGACGGGTTTGCTTTTGGATTCTGCCCACTTGTCCTTCGTGCACCTTGAAGGCCTGATCATAACTTATGATTTGCGTTGAAAAAATAGGGTGCGAAAAAGTACCGGAAAACTCCGTGACCGTTCCATCGGAAGATGTGTAGACGTAAGGCCCTAAGCCCGTGAGCGTTGCGCCACGTCCGGTGAGTGATATTGCCGTAAATCCATCGGGTTTGAAGAATGTATCCGACGTCAACAATCCGTTGACCTGAAAATACGTCCCAGTTTGCCCGTTGAGAATGCTGCCATGGGCTTTCTTGGTGACGGAGGCATTAAAGTTTCCGAGGCTGGCATGCCATCCAATGCCACCGGCGCCGGCAGAAATCGCGTAGGTCAATCCAGCCCCTTGCGGATCACCAATACTGATTTGAGGGCCGGCGCCCAGCGTGAATATCCCCGTGCCAAGATCAACGCCGTTTTCGTCGAGTTGGAGTGATCCGGGTTTGATTGGCCCGCCCCAAAGTTGAGCAGATGGCTCGCCTGATGCAACAAAGTTAAAGCCGCCATTCAAAATCATACACGTGAACTCCGCAAAGCTGCCTGCCGCCTGGGGCTCGCTACAATCGATATCATCAGGCACCACAGCCAGCGCGGTAGGACCGGGCATAAGAGTAAAAACAGCGAGAAAAACCCAGATAAAGTGGAGTTTTCGGATGACCGCTGCGGCGAGCCCGGCGCGGGCAAACGGTTTGCCATGGTGCGCCTTGCGGGAAGAAACACGAGGAAGGAATGCAGTCATGGGGTCGGTCCTTGTCTCACACGGAACGGTGGGGATGGGCAGTTAATCGCGCGTCATCACGCGGTAACGACGACGCACAGGATGTCGTCGGGTCCGTAGTAGTAGATGATGGCGTTTTGTTGCGGCATGGGGACGGTTTGGGTGAGCGTCACATTGTGGGCGCTGGCGTCGAACTGATTGATGTCGGCGATGTCGGCGGTGAAGATGATTGTCTCGCCCTGGTAGCATTCCAGCACATGGCCGGCCGGGTCGTTCGCCAGCGCCGCGCCGCCTAACCCCATCGGGCCTAACCCGATCAAACCGAGGCCCATCGTGCCGAGCGCCATCAGGCCAAAACTGATAAGGCGCGCCGCGGACCAACGGCTAAGGCTTTGCATCTGGTTCATTGTTTAACTCCAATTCTATCGTGGGGCGTTAAGGCGCCGTTCGGGGCCACGTTAATCGACGCGCATCTCGCAGCCATTGCTGGTCCAGCTATAACCGGTGATTGGCGCGTAGCTGGTGTCGCAATAGCCGAGGCCGTCTATTGCGTTGACCGACGAGTGAATGATCGTCGTGCCGGCTTTGGTTTTATGGAGGTATCCGCCAAGCTGCCAGACATAGACCGTCGATTGCGTGTAGCCGGCCTGCAAAACGCCGGCGGCGTTACGCACATAGACGATGTTCGGATCATCATTGTTGATAGTGCCGACGCCCTGGCTGTCGGAAATGGTTGCGCTATTGGTCGCCGCCGAGAGATTGAGATAGAGCGTTTCATTGGCTTCATAGATCGTGTCTTCGATAGTCACGACCGAGACGGTTTTTGAGGTCTGGCTGGACGAAAATGACAACGTGCCCGATTTCGCCGTGTAATCCGTTGTCCCGGCAGTTCCGTTCGCCGTTGCATAGTTGATATTATGGGTTTTTGAGGTCGCGCCCGACTTCGACACCGTGAAAGACAAGGTTCCACCTTCCGAAACCGAAACATTGTTGATCGAGAATGATGGCGCTGCATCATCATTATTGATCGTGCCGACACCCTGACTATCGGAGATGGTTGCGTTCCCGGTGGCGGAAGACAAATTCAGATAAACTGTTTCACCCAGCTCATGTATCGCGTCCTCAATCGTCGCCACAGTTACAGATTGTGTGGTCTGGCTGGCGGTGAAGGTGAGCGTTCCTGATTTGCTGGTGTAATCAGAACCCGCAGCGGCCGTACCGTTCGCTGTCGTGTAATTTACATTGTGGGTTTGCGAGGTGGAGCCAGACTTGGTCACCGTGAAGGTCAGATTGCCGCCTTCTGAAATCGAGACATTATTGACTGAAAACGCTGGCGGCGCATCGTCATTGGTTATTGTGCCGACACCGAGATTGTCCGAAATCGTCGCCCCGCCTGTCGCCGCCGACAGCGTCACATTGACCGTCTCGCCTGGCTCATACAGCGCATCTTCGATGCTCGATACCGAGACCGGTTTGGTAGTTTGATTGGCGGTAAACGACAATGTCCCTGATGCGGCGATATAGTCCGCGCCGCCGGCCGTGCCGTTCGAGGTGGCATAATTGACATTGTTGGCGAGCGAAATATCGCCGGCCCGCGTTACCGTAAAGCCTAAAGCCCCGCCTTCGCTGACCGAGACGTTATTGATCGAAAACGAAGGCGCAACATCATCATCATTGATCGTTCCCAGACCGTCGCCGTCGATAACCTCCGCTCCCGCGGAAGGATTGGACAAGACTAGGGAAAAGGTCTCATTGGCCTCCAGCAGCGTATCCTCAACACTTGCGATGACGACCGCCTTTGATGTTTCGTTCGGTGCGAAGCTGAGCACGCCCGAAGCGGCTGTAAAATCAGACGCCGCCGCTGTCCCGCTTGCCGTCGTCGCATAATCAACCGTGACCGTTCCATCCAGCGATGCGCTCCGGGTCACCGTAAAAGTGAGATTGCCGCCTTCTTCTGCAGCAACATCGTCAACGGAAAATTTTGCCAGCAACCCCGAGGTTGTTACGGTCGTCCGGTTGCCCGCCGGGTCATAAGCATAGTCCAGGTTCTCACCGGTGGCATGATCAACGCTGATTAAGCGTCCCAGCGCGTCATATTGGTAAGTGACGTCCTGGCCGGAGGCGCTTGCGCCTAAAGCCCAAGCAACAACCATCGATGACCACAGCAACCGGCGCTGACAAGGATGCATAAACCACACTCCAAAGGGCTGGCGCCGGGCGAGCCCGGGCGCGGTCCAAAATACGGTCAAATCTCAAGCGCAAGCGCCCGGGCAAACGGGCACAGCCTCAAGTTAACCTGCGGTACTGTTCAATAAAAAAGACAACAAATGGCGCGTTAGCAGGAATTCAGGTAAAGTTAACAACAGCTCTTTGTCAATATTCTACATAAAGATATTTGAACTTCATCAGTAAGCCGACGAACGTAAAAACCTAGCGTCGACGTAAGTAAACACTACGCATTACCACCCTTAAGGCGGCGAAAAAGAAACGCAATTTACTTTTCCACAACCCGACCAAAACCACAGACCAATGCTATTGTGCTACTGCAACAATATTGAGTTTTTCAAAATAGCGTCATCTGGGATAAAAATTTCGGCTTTTACGCGGGTAAATCATGCAACCGACATATCGCCCGTATTCATGATCAGCCTATTGAGCCCCATCACAGGCAAAAACACCACCAAACCAGTGCATGCAACGGGCAACCTTCGATATGCGCTTCGATTATAGCTTCGTTCAGCTTCGATTGACCTACGACGCACCTTCGTTCGACCTTCGATCACCCCTTCGAATATATCCGTACGTACGGGATTTGGCGGCCGAATATATCGCCGACTATAAAGTCCAATAAGGGCCGGGAGCGTCTTACATTTTTAACGCCCAAACGCTCTCCATTCAGCTGCGCCAACGCGTTGCATTTTTCGCCGCCGACATACTCTTCGCTGGGTATCTCAAAACTATCTGCGCGGTATCTGTTTACTATGGGCGCGAGTATCAAAAAAGTATCTACGACTATGTATCTCCATGCTGACGGGCCTGGCTATCAGCCGTCTCTGTAAGGCGTTTTGCAACGCGCGGCGGTTGGCGCAAGGGCGAACCTATCGCTACGACGCGAGATCTTTCGTCCCAAGGCGGGCTTTAGTTCGCGCATCGGTGTTATGGCGAATGTAGTTGAGCATAAGAAGATAGAACCACAATCATTCCACAGCGCCAAACCACACCGCATTTATGGCGGGCAGATGCCCGCCCTACATTGCGTAGCGCTCTGCTTAAAGTGAAGCTTGCTTTGCGAGGGCGATAGTGAGAGCAACTTATACAACATTCAGATGAGTGCTCACAACTATGCCGCTATATCCAGACATAAACCCATTTGCGACAGGGCGTTTGCAGGTGTCGGCGCTTCACTCGATTTTCTATGAGGAAGTCGGGCGAGAGAGCGGTCGCTGCGCTTTGTTTCTTCACGGCGGACCGGGGGTAGGTATTCTACCCGGATACCGACGGTTTTTCGATCCGGCTCATTACAGAACGATCTTGGTTGACCAAAGAGGCGCCGGCCGCAGCACGCCGTTCGCTGAGTTGGAAGAAAACAATACCTGGGCGCTCGTCGAAGACCTTGAGAAGTTGCGCAAGCACTTGAGAGTAAGCGATTGGATTGTTATGGGCGGCAGCTGGGGAAGTTTGCTCGCGCTTTGCTATGCAATACGATACCCAGACAGGGTTTCCGGAATGATCCTTCGGGGGATATTTCTTGGCAGACCGGCTGAGATGAGTTGGGTCTATGGCGGGACTGGAACGGCGCAAATCTTTCCCGAACATTGGGCGCGCTTTCGTTCGCTTGTGCCCGAAAGTAAGGAGGCTGATACCGCCAAGGCTTACTATAAGTTGCTAACGGGCGAAGATCAGGAGGCCGCACTAACGGCTGCAAAATATTGGGCGGAATGGAGCGCCTCAACCATGACGTTGTTGCCTGATCCTGCAGCGGTCGCGGAAATCGCCAGCGACAAAACCGTTCTGCCGGTTTCTCGGATCGAATGTCATTTTGAAAACAACCAGTTTTTCTTACCCTCGCCGAATTTTGTCATCGACAACGCCGCAGTGATACAGGACATTCCAACCGAGATTGTACACGGTCGCTATGATGCGATTTGCGCTGTGAAAGGCGCCTGGGATCTGCATCAGGCGTTACCGGCCTCCAAGCTGACGATTGTTCCAGATGGAGGGCACTCGCCAATGGAGCCGCCAATGGCTGAGGCGCTGATCCGCGCGGCAGAAAGCATGAAATCCATACGCTGATTAAACTCCCGCTTGCGCGCGCGTTCGTGCGCACGAGGCATCGAATTTCAACCTGATGGAATTGGTAGGCCCTAGGGGAATCGAACCCCTCTTTCCAGGTTGAAAACCTGGCGTCCTAACCGATAGACGAAGGGCCCGCACCGGCTCGCCGTAGCGGCGAAGGCGCTGTATATGCGAGGGATGCGGGGGCTTGCAAGCCCCTAGAGCCTCATCCGGCAAAAATCATGACGCGGGCGCTGCATCGCTGATCTGGAGCTGGCCGGCGTCGCCGCCGCGCCAGTCGTCGGCCTTGACCCGGCCGGCAATGTGGAGGCGCCCGCCGGCGCGCAGAACCTCGCCCAGCGGCTCGCCTTCGGCCCGGAAGGCGATCGCCCGCACACTCTGGCCCGCATCGCCTTTCAGCGTCAGCGCGATGTGGTTTTGCCCGACGGTTTTGACGTAATCGGCGCGCATGTCGGTGAGCGCAAAGACCGGCTCCGGATTGCCCGGACCATAGGGCCCGGCCAGGGCGATCATTTCCGCGAAGGATTTGGTGACCGCGCCGGGCGCGATGACCGCATCGATATCGAGCGTCCGGTTCTCCCGCGCCAGCGCCACATCGCCCTCCAGCGCATCGATCAGCCGTTGGCGCAACGCGGCGATTTTATCCGGCGCGATCGTCAGCCCCGCCGCCATCGCATGGCCGCCGCCGGCGATTAACAGCCCGTCATTTTTTGCAGCGCTAATCGCGCCGCCGAGATCGACGCCGGTGATCGAGCGGCCCGAGCCTTTGCCGGTACCGTCATTGACGCCGATGACCACCACCGGCCGGTCATATTTTTCTTTGAGGCGCCCGGCGACAATGCCGACGACGCCCGGATGCCAGCCCTCGCCGGCGACGATGATCGCGGCGTCTTGATAGAGCTTGTCTGTTTCAATCGCGCGCAATGCTTCTTCCTGCACCGCGGCCTCAATCGCCTGGCGCTCGGCGTTCATGACATGGAGTTTTTCCGCGAGATATTGTCGGCGCGCATCGTCCGTGGTCGTCAGAAGCTCAAAGGCGAGGCGCGCATGGCCGATGCGCCCGGCGGCGTTGATCCTCGGCCCCAGCAAGAAGCCTAAATGGTATGTCGATGGCGGGCCCTTCATGCCGGCGCGGGCGCCCAACGCGGCGAGACCGGGATTGCCGCCCTGCCCCAGCACTTTTAAACCTTGCGCCACCAGCACCCGCGTCAGCCCGGTGATTTGCATCACGTCGCAGACCAGCCCCAGCGCCGTCAGGTCAAGCAGCTGCAACACATTTGGCTCGGCGCGGTCTTTGAAATAACCGGCCTCGCGCAGCGCCCGGTTGACCGCGATCACCGTCATAAAGGCGACGCCTGCCGCGGAGAGGTTTTCCAGCCCGGAAATATCATCGGGCCGGTTTGGATTGACGGTCGCCACTGCGCCGGCTGGCGGCGGGCCGTCCATCATGTGGTGGTCGAGAATAACGATATCGAGGTTTTCGGCGGCTGCTTGTTCAATCGGCTGATGCGCCGCCGCGCCGCAATCAACGGTGATGATTACTTTGACGCCTTGCTGCTTCAGCGTCAGAAAGGCGTCGATGGACGGCCCATAGCCTTCGCTCATCCGGTCCGGCAGATAGATTTCGAGCGGCGCGCCGATAGCGTTGAAATATTGCTTCAAAATCGCCGCCGCCGATGTTCCGTCAACGTCATAATCACCGAACACACCGAGGCGCTCACCGGCGATAATGGCGCCGGTAATCCGCTTCGTCGCCGCCTCCATGTCTTTCAAACAAAAGGGATCGGGCAGGCTGCCGCGCAGCGTGGGTTTAAGATAGGCCGCCGCGTTTTGGCAACTCACGCCGCGCGCGACCAGCACCCGCGCCAGCAGCGGTTCAATCTCGCCCTGTTGCGCCATCGCCAGCGCCTCGCGGCCATCAGCTTCGCGCAGGCGCCAATGCCGCCCGGAGGCGGTTTGCGCAATGGCCGGCAGCGCAAGGTCGGCAAACGCTGCCGATTGCTCCGCCGGCGTTGTCAGCAACGCAGTCATATTGCCCGCGCCCGCCTCATCGACATGTCCGCGCCCGGATATAGCGCACGGTTGAGGTTTTGGACCGCATCACCACGGTGTGGGTGTTGACAAAGCCGCGCTCCCATTTGACGCCGTCGAGCATGGTGCCGTCGGTAACGCCGGTAGCGGCGAAGATGACGTCACCGGAGGCGAGATCGAACAGGTCGTATTTGCGGTCAAGGTCGGTAATGCCGATGCGTTCGGCGCGCCCGCGCTCATCGTCGGTGCGGAAATGCAGCCGGCCTTGCATCTGACCGCCAACGCATCGAAGCGCCGCCGCTGCCAGCACGCCTTCCGGCGCCCCGCCGCGGCCGACATAAAGGTCGATGCCGGTCGACGCCTCAGTGGTGTGAAAGACGCCCGCGACATCGCCATCGGAAATCAGGAACACCCGCGCACCCATTTTGCGCGCGCCCTCAATCAGCGGCAGATGACGCTCACGGTCGAGAATGCACAGCGTCACTTCCGAGGTTGGCTCGCCCTTGGCTTTGGCGATGGCGCTGATGTTGTCCTCAATCGATGCATCAAGATCGATAATGCCAGGCGCATAGCCGGGCCCGCAGGCGATTTTGTCCATATAGACATCCGGCGCATGCAACAGCGTGCCGCCTTGCGCCATGGCGACGACCGCCAGCGCATTTGACATCGCCTTGGCGGTGAGCGTCGTGCCTTCCAGCGGGTCAAGCGCGATATCGATTTTCGGGCCCTTGCCGGTGCCGACTTTCTCGCCAATGTATAACATCGGCGCCTCGTCGCGCTCGCCCTCGCCGATGACGACCGTGCCGTCCATTTCAAGCTTGTTGAAGGCTTCGCGCAAAGCGGTCACTGCCTCCTGGTCGGCGCCTTCCTTGTCGCCGCGCCCGATCATCTTCGATGCAGCGACTGCTGCGGCCTCGGTACAGCGTCCGACTTCCATGGTCAGGACCCGGTCGAGATATGCTTCTTCAACTGCCATGCGTTCTTTCATCCCTTCAGACGACCAGCGAGGTTCGCCGGCGCCAATCAACGTCTCGTTATTTTTCAGCGCGCGCTCGTCGTTCACCGCGGTTTCATCTTCGCCAACCTGCTCGGCCAATTGATCACCCGCAGCGATGATATCGCCGGCGGTTGCGCGCTCCTCATCGACGGCCGCCCGGTCATCGGCGACCTCGCCGGCGAGCGTGTCGCGCGCCGTCGCCAGCGCGTCCATCTCGGCTTTAAGTTCATCCTGGCTACGCTCAGCTGGAAGGTCGCTGCGCGACGGCGCCGCCGAGAGGTTAGGAAAGCGCGTCTTTTCGCCGTCTTTGCGCTGCGCAATTTCCTCTTCAATCACCGGATTGGGTGGTTTTTCGCTGGCCAGCTCCTCATATTTAAGGATGCCCGGCGGCGCCAGACGGCGCCATTGATCACTTGAACACCCGATCACCAGGAGCGCGGCTGCGAACACAAAGAGGTCTTTTACCATTCGGTCTTACACCCGGCCCCAGAGCCGCCTATAGTCGGCCATCATCCCCCTTTAGAACCCCAACTGGCCCAATGAAGCAAGCAGAAGACAA
>JAADIQ010000025.1:0-35146 GCA_013151255.1 Alphaproteobacteria bacterium | reverse complement strand
AAGAAGGCTAAGGCGAAAGCCGCCGCCGGGGCGCCGGCTGGCGCGCCCAAACCCAATGGCGCGGCGGCGCCCAAAGACAATGGTGCGGCGGCGTCCAAGGACAATGGCGCGGCGGCGTCCAAAGCTACCTCGCTGTATGAGGATTTTGACGCACTGGCCGAACATCTCACGAAGATTTCCGGCAAAAGTCAGGAAGTGGTTCGGGCGTTTTTCGCCAATAATCCAGGGATCAAAAAGCTTGGCGGCGAGCTGCCTGCCGATCCGTTAAATGTCGGTGAGGCGTTTCAGGAGATGATGAAGGGTCTGGCGGCCGATCCCGGCGTGGTCATGCAGCGCCAGTTCAACCTCTGGGGCGATTACGCCAAGCTGATGGCCACCATGTCGCGGCGCCTCGCCGGAGAAGAAGTTGAGCCGGCGATCACGCCCGAG
Organism: Alphaproteobacteria bacterium; assembly: GCA_013151255.1. Lineage (GTDB taxonomy): Bacteria > Pseudomonadota > Alphaproteobacteria > Caulobacterales > Parvularculaceae > Hyphococcus. Next base: position 34,717 of record JAADIQ010000025.1, on the reverse strand, counting down.
CAAGGCGACAAACGCTTTGTCCACCCGGCATGGGATGAAAACCCGATGCTGGATTACGTCAAGCAATCCTATCTGATTTTTGCCCGTTGGCTGGAGACCACAACCGCGCAGCTTGACGGCATGGACCCGCACGAAAAAGCTAAGGCGGAGTTTTACACCAAACAATTTATCGACGCGCTGGCGCCGACCAACTTCGCGGTGCTCAACCCCGAAGTGGTCGAGGCGACCATCGCCAGCAAGGGCGAGAACCTTCTCAAAGGGCTTGAGAACCTGCTGGAAGACATTGACCGTGGTCATGGCGAGCTGGCGATCCGGCAAGCTGATCTGGATCATTTCAAGCTCGGCGAGAATATCGCCACCACCCCGGGCAAGGTGGTCTTTCAAAATGAAATCCTACAGCTCATCCAATATCAGCCGACCACGGAGGCAGTCGCCAAACAGCCGATGCTGATTATCCCGCCCTGGATCAACAAGTTCTATATCCTTGATTTGCAACCGCAAAACTCATTCATCAAATGGCTGGTCGATCAGGGCCGCACGGTCTTCATCGTCTCATGGGTAAATCCGGATTCTGATCTTAAAAACAAGAATTTCGAGGATTATATTCATCAGGGCGTTTATGCGGCGCTGGATGCGGTGAAAGCAGCGACCGGCGAGCCGCAAGCCGATGCGATCGGCTATTGCATCGGCGGCACGACGCTGGCGACGACGCTGGCGCTGATGGCCAAAAAAGATGACCGGAGGGTGAATTCCGCAACCTTCTTCACCGCCCAGGCGGACTTTTCCGAAGCGGGCGATCTCCTGCTCTTCGTCGATGACGAACAACTGGACGCTATTGAAAAACAGATGGACGCGGCCGGCGGCGTGCTTGAAGGGCGCGCCATGGCCAACACCTTCAACATGCTGCGGTCGAACGACCTCATCTGGTCGTTCGTGATTGACAATTACATGAAGGGCAAAAGTCCGGCGAAGTTCGATTTGTTATACTGGAACTCCGACGCCACGCGGATGCCAAAAAACGTACACCTTTTTTACTTGCGCGAGTTCTATCAAAAGAACGCCCTCGCCAAAGGCAAGATGAAAATCGACGGCGAGGCCCTCGATCTCGGCGATGTTGATATTCCGATTTTCATGCAGGCTGGCGAGACTGACCACATCGCGCCCCATAACTCCGTATACAACTCAGCCCGTCTGTTCGCCTCCAAAGACAACCATAACGTCACCTATATGCTCGCCGGCTCCGGCCATATCGCCGGCGTCGTCAACCACCCGGACAAGAAAAAATATCATCACTCGGTCAATACCGAGCTGCCCGAGACAATCGCGGACTGGAAAGCCGGCGCAGACCGCCGCCCCGGCTCGTGGTGGCCCTATTGGATCGAATGGCTCAACCGGGTGAGCGATGGCAAGGCCCCCGCCCGCACCCCCGGCGACGGCAAGCTTAAAGTGATAGAGGATGCGCCGGGTAGTTATGTGAAGGTGAAGTCCTAGCCATGGGAAGCGGATCGGATCTGCAACGCAAAGGCATGTTGTGCGATCCCGGCGAGCACTTCCAAGGCCGGTACGAAGTAGAGCATAAATACCGGGTTGAAAATCTCGCCCATATTCGTGACCAGATCATGCAACTTGGCGGCGTCGCCTTCATGCTGGAAAATCACGAAACCGATATTTACTTCGATATGGACGATAGGCGCCTCGCCGAGAACGATCAGGCCGTGTGTTTGAGAAGCATGGCGCCATCCGGCCGCGTGTTGTGGATCAGCAAGGGCCCCGGCCCCGACCGGTGTGTCGCAATGGATTTACATGACGCAGACAAGGCCGTTGAAATGCTGACATCGCTCGGTTTTGTTGAGGTTCTGCGCGTAGAGAAAGCGCGCGATCTTTATTTTCTTGCAGCCTTGCATGTCACCCTGGATGAAGTTCCCGGGCTTGGCCAATTTGTTGAAATCGCCGCAATGACGGATGACGAACAGGCTCTTGACGGGCTGCGCGAGCAAATCGAAGCGCTCGCCCTCAACCTTGACCTCTCGCCAGCCAGCCGTGAGGCGCGATCTTATCGCACTATGCTCCGCGCTCCCGGCTTGCGATGATTTAGCGTAGCCTTGCTGCAATTCCTTTCAATGTCTCGCCAAGCGCGGCGCGGCGTTTTGTTGTGGCGGCGTCTGCGCCATCCACTTTCATTTTCGCCGCCAGCGCTTTGAGTTTCTTCGCCAGGCCCTTATCGCGCCCGCCGTCCTCAAGTCGCGACGCTGCGCTGTCCAGCGTTGTGGTCAGCTCCGTGGCCAACGATGGCGACAACGCCTCGCTTCGCTGAAGTTGGTCGATATACGCACGGGCGACAACGGGTTCCGCCGGCCAGGTCACGCGGAACTGCTGCTGCGGATTAAACAACCCGCCCTGATCAGCGATCGCCGCTGCAGCGATTTCATTTTCGCTCAGATACGCACTCGGCGCCAGCGCCATCACATCCAGCCCGCGCACAATTTCGGAGCCATAGATCTTGCCGTTATACCAATAAGTCGACCAATATCCGCCGACGACCAAGCGCTTCTCATGGATGGGGCCGCGGTCGAAATAGGCGATCTCCACCGGATTGGCCGAGTCGGTAAAATCGATCACCGACAGGCCGCCTTGGTACCAGGCCTGCACGAATATATCGCGGCCGGGGACCGGTATGATGGAACCGTTATGGGCGACGCAGTTTTCTTGCTCGACCTGCGGCGCCGGCAACTTGTAGTAGCCTTTAAACTCAAGCTGGCCATCGACGATGTCGTAAATGGCGTCCGCGCCCCACTCCTTCGGGTCGGAAGCGAGACAACGGGGCCGACCGCCGCCGCCCCATTCATCAGTGAAGATAACCTTGGTGGCGTCATTGTTAAACGTCGCTGAGTGCCAATAGGCAAAGCCCTTATCGACGACCTCGTCGATGCGTTTGGGTTTCAAAGGATCGGAAATGTCGAAGATGATGCCATTGCCCGAGCACGCGCCGGCGGCAATCTTTAACTCTGGAAAGACGGTGATGTCGTGGCATTGGTTGGTCTGATTGGTTTTTTGCGTATCGTCGCCATGATCGCCGCCCTGCCACAGGCCCGCCAGCCTGCCGGTCTTTGGGTCGGCGAACACGGCGGGGCTGTCGATGATGCGGGCCTTGGACGGATCGTCGACAGGGATCTCAATGACGTCGATGCGGAACAGCGCGGTTCTGTCATCGCCAGGAATGTTGCCGACGCAGCCTGCCAGCTCTTTTCCTTTGCGTACGGATGAAGTGCCGGAATTATAAACGATAATCTTGCCGTCTTTGCCGGGACCGGAGACAACCGAATGCGTGTGCGAGCCGCGGCAAGTCTGGACCTGGCCGACTTGAACCGGCCGTGCGGGATCGCTAATGTTGAAGATGCGAAGCCCGCGAAAGCGCTCAGCGCTGATGTCCTTGCCGACGCCCTGCAGCCCGCAATCAACCCGGCCGCGGGTTTGCTCCACCGACATAATCAGAAGATCGCCGACAATGGATACATCGCCCTGCCCGCCCGGGCAGACCACCGAACTGAACAGTTTCGGCACGCCATCTTTTTGCAGCTGATAAATGTTGAAGCCATGATAGCTGCCGACCACCACCTTGTCGCCGAAGAACGCCATGTCAGTATTGGAAAAACTTAACAGCGGCGAGCGTTTGCTCCACTTGTCATCATCATTTTTGGCCGGCTTATCGGAATCTTTTTGCGGTTTTGCCGGGGCCAGCCCGATGGGGTTTTGCGGATCGAAAAATCCGGGCGGTTTGGGCAGCGAGGCAATAAGCTCCAGGTTCATAATGGCCTGGCCGGCGTCTTTGTAGCCTGCCGCCAGGTTCGCCCTTGCATCGGTAGAGATACTGACCAACACCGCATCCATGCGCTCAATCTCGGCGGTCTGATCATTAACGACGTCATTGGTGAACTCGAACAATATCGGATCATATGCCGAGCCCGGTTGTTTGTGCAGTTCCTTGACCATCTTCACCGCACCTTTATGGTGCTCAATCATCAGCTCAAGGAATAACCTGTCGAAACCTGTACCCTTCTCGCCGGCAAGCTGGGCCATCTGTTCTGGCGAGGCCATGCCGGCCATCGAATGGGACGTGCGCATCGCATCATGGGCGGTTGGGTCCGGCGGCGTCTCTCCGCGCGCGCGCAACCACTGCTGCATAAACTTGATCTCATCGGCCTGCGAGGCGTCAATGCGCCCGGCCACATCGAGCAGCTCCTGGCGGTTGGTGCGATCGGCCACCAATGCAGCCATCTGAACGGCCTGGTTGTGATGCGGGATCATGTCTTGCATGAACGCTGCATCGTCCGGCGAATAGCTATTGTCGGCAATCTTGATTGCCTGTTCGGCGCTGAGTTCCCGCGATGGATCGCCCGGCGGGCCCGGCTGTACAATGGGCGTTTCCTGAGCAGCGGCGCCGCTCGCAACGCTGAGTAACACCCCGCTTATGCAAGCGTATGTCAGCAGTCGAATTGACGGAACAGGATATGCGGTCAATGGATTGGCTCCTATGTAGCGGGTCTTATGCGGTGATCGCCGGACTTTTTCCAAGACTCAATCTACTAGCATAAAATGCGCCCTGGGAAGTGGAATCTGGCTGTTCTTAGACCGAGATCACTAGGCTGCGGGTTCGCGCTCCCATACTGCTACATATATCATCAGCGGCGTTTTATTTATGTTTTCAACCGGTTATTGGAGCTTGGCATGGCCTATTCGGCGGCAATGCGCGAACGGTCGCGCCCCTCTGCGTCAGCATCTGCGGCAGAGTGTTGCTTAAATTCCATCACCCCATCTTCCAGTCTGCCATAGCGCAGGCCGAAAAGGTCGGCGGCGTAATTTTGCGGATGGCGCCAGGGCGGCTTTGACCCCTGTTTTGGCAGCGTGTCTTCCGCCCGCTTCACATAGCCTGATGAAAAATCGAGATAGGGGTGTTTTTCCATCGCCGGATCATCGTTATGCGGCACGGCTTGCGCAAACCCGTTTTTGTCCATGTGGTTGATCAGCCGGCAGATATATTCGCTGATCAAGTCGGCCCGCAATGTCCAGGATGCGTTGGTGTAGCCGAACACCGACGCCATATTCGGCACGCCGTCATACATCATGCCCTTATAGCTGAACGTCTCGCCAATATTCACCGCATGCCCGTCAACCGACATTTTGGCGCCGCCCAGAACTTCCAAGATCAATCCCGTCGCGGTGATGATAATGTCGGCGTCGAGCTCCTTGCCCGATTTCAGCTTGACGCCGGTTTCGGTGAACGTCTCGATTTCATCGGTAACCACCGAAGCGCGCCCGCTTGAAATCGCTTCGAACAAATCATCGTCCGGCACCAGACACAGGCGTTGGTCCCACGGATTATAGTCCGGCGTGAAATGGGTTTCGACATCATAATCGCTCGGCAGTCTTGAGCGCGTCATCTCGATCAGGTTTTCTTTGGTTTTCTGCGGTCGCGCGCGCGCCATTTTGAAAAAGAATTGCTGCAAGATCACCCGCTGCCAGCGCATGATTGTATAGGTCACACTGGCGGGCAGGAACCGGCTCAAAAAGTTCGCAAACGGACTTTCCGCCGGCATCGAATACATGAAAGTCGGTGAGCGTTGCAGCATGATGATATGCGCGGTCTTATCCGCCAGCGACGGGATAAGCGTCACCGCGGTGGCGCCTGAGCCAATGACGATGACGCGCTTGCCGGTGCAATCCAAATCCTGCGGCCAGTGCTGCGGGTGGGCGATGCGGCCTTTGAAATCATCGACGCCCTTAAACTCCGGCGTGTAGCCTTCCGAATAGCGATAATAGCCCGAGCACATCCACAGGAAGTTGCAACTCAGCCGCACTTCCTCGCCGTCGCGCATTGCGGTGACTGTCCAACGCGCATCCGCGCTCGACCAGGCCGCATCCGTCACCCAGTGGTTGAAGCGGATTTTCTTGTCGATGCCATAATCTTCAGCGGTTTTGCGGACATAGTCGAGAATAGACGGCCCGTCGGCGATCGCTTTGGCCTTGCGCCAGGGGCGGAACCGATAGCCGAGCGTGTACATATCGCTGTCGGAGCGCACGCCCGGATAGCGAAACAGGTCCCAGGTGCCGCCGCTGGCGCCGCGGCCTTCTAAGATCGCGTAGGATTTCCCCGGGCAACGGTCCTGAAGATGATAGGCGGCGCCTATGCCCGACAAACCTGCCCCGACGATCAGAACATCGAAATGTTCAAGGGGTTGCGCCGAAAGCGGCTCGGACAGCGGGGCCATATTAAACTCCTCAGTTTCCTTTTTATTAGCGCAATCTGAGCAGGCTGTCGATTTTCCCGAGCAGCGGCGAATTTATTGGCCTTTTGGGGGCGTCAATAGCGCATGGTTAATATTTCATTAACCAATTCGAATCACCATTCAGGCAGGGAAAACTACAGAGCCGGGGCGGCGATGAGTAAAATTGAATTGACCACGCAGGATATTTTCCAGCGTCTGGCGTCAACCGCGCATTCGCGCAGCGCACGCGCCGATGTGCTGTTCAGGCGCCTGCGTTTCACCAAACAGGACCAAATCGCTGAAGCACTGATGCGCGCGCCGCGCATGCTGGATGCGTCAGCCATTGACGATATCGAGGAAGAGCGTCCGCTGCCAAAACGCAAACGGGCGAAGAAGAAAACCTAGCTTGCGTTCTGCGCGACAGGCGCAACGCCCTTGCTTTCAAGCAAGCCTCTAAGCTCGCCTTTTTCAAACATTTCGCGGACGATGTCGCAGCCGCCGACAAACTCGCCTTTGACGTAAAGCTGCGGCACGGTCGGCCAGTCGGAATAGGCCTTGATGCCCTGTCGTAAGTCGTCGGTTTCCAGAACATTGGCCGATCCGAATTCGACGCCAAGATGGTCGAGGATCTGCACAACCGTTGATGAAAATCCGCATTGCGGAAATTGCGGCGTGCCCTTCATGAACAACATGACGGGATTGGCGTCAATTTTGGCTTTGATATCGGCCTCTACCGGGTTGGCTGTCATGGCGAAAGTCTCCTGTTATTAGCCATCAGGCTAGGCTCATAGCTAGGCGCCGTGCAGGCCGTCGTCAAGGGCGGCGGTGAGCGCGGCGAGCCCTTCTGCCAGGCTGGTTTCGCCCAATATCAGCGCAGCCTCTGGCGGCGGGGATTTATCCTTTGCCGCGCGCGCCAGTTGCGCGGCTTTGACGGGCAGCCTCACCCCGATGGCCTCCGCGCCGCGCAATAGTGGCGCAAGCGCTGCGAAGGGCATTGGCGCTATGAAGGGCCTGGCGCCAGCGGCATGCGCGACAGCATCATAAAGTGCGCGGGCAGAAACCGCTTCCGGCCCGGCGACGGTATAGCTGCGCGCAGACGGCGCCGCGTCCAGAGCCATTTGCGCCGCAGCCTTTGCAAGATCGCGGTAATAGACCGGCTGCTGTAAGGCGGCGCCATTTCCCGGCAACGGCAGGATTGGGCTGCGCCGCACGAACCGGATCAGACGGCTGATATTGCCGTCGCCCGGATAGCCGTAGATCATCGTCGGGCGCAAAATCACCGCGCCGGGCGCAGCGCTCAACACCACTTCTTCCGCCTTGGCGAGACGCCCATAGACTTCCGCCTCCGGGTCGATAGCAACATTGTTGCTGGAGAAAAACACCGCGCGTTGGCCCGCCCCGAGCAGCGCCGCCGTGCTTTGTGAGACCGTCAGGATGGGCGTGAAGACAGCGGCGTCAACTTCGCCGAGCGCCCGGCGCGTAGCATCGCTATCGTCAATGTCGAGCTGAAGCGGCTTGGCGCCCCATCCGGCGAGCGTTTGTTTAAGCCCCGCCCGGCGCGTTCGAAAAGCGGCGACAACGTCAACGCCCTGTGCGCGCAGTATACGGACAATTGCACGCCCGAGCACGCCGCCAGCGCCGACAACCAGAACAGAGGACGGTTTTGATGATAACGCCATGGTTATGGCGCCGCCGCATGCGCAAGCTGCTGCTTCAGCCCGTCAATATCGCCGAGCACCCAAAGCGCGCTGATTTTGCCCTCGCGCATCGTAAAGAACGCCGCACCCGCCCATTGCACCTCCGCGCCAGTCGCCGCGACGCCCAGAAACGGCCCCCTATGGATACCGCGAAAGCACATTTTCGCGGCGACGCGGTTATCGCCCGCGATGATGTCTTCGATAATGCATTGATAATCGCCAAGGGCGGCGTGAATGCTGCGCATATAGGTGATAAACCCGTCCGGGCCATTGTGCTCCATGCCGAGCGAGCCTCGGAACTGAAAATCCGATGTCAAAATCGCGCGTGCAACATCCTCATCAGCCTGGTTCCAAACCTCATAGTAAAAGCGCTCAACCAAGGCTTGCGAATTGTTAGACATTCTCACTCCGCATAGTATTTCAAATAACCTGGTCGATTGGCGCGCCGGTCTCAAAAAACGCGTCGATATTCGCCAACAACCGTTGTGCCATGGCCGCGCGGCTTTCCCATGTTGCAGACGCAATATGCGGCAGGCAGAACACATTTGGCAAATCGCGCAACTCTTGCCTGATTTCTCCCGGCTCGGTTTCAAACACATCAAGCCCTGCAGCGAATATCCGTTTTGACTTCAGCGCCTCGATCAACGCCGTCTCGTCAATCACCGGCCCACGGGAAATATTAATGATCACCGCCGACGGTTTCATCTGCGCCAGAACATCGCCATTGATAAGGTGCCGGGTTTCCTCTTTGAGCGGACAATGTAGCGATATGATGTCAGCGGTTTTGATCAGTTCCTCAAACCCGACCGCACGCGCATTGAACGCCTGGTCAATCTCCGGCGTCGGGCGCGGCGTTGTGTAGATGATGTTGAGGTCGAAGCCTTGCGCCCGCTTGGCGACTGCGCGACCGACATTGCCCATGCCGATAATCCCGAGCGTGCGCCCGGTAACGCGCTGGCCCCAGCTATCGGGCGTCAACATGCCCCGGCCCTCGCCGGTCTTTGCAATGTCGAGCCCTTCGCGAAAACGCCGGCAGGCGGCGATGATCAGTCCAATGGTCGCGTCCGCCAGGCAATCGGTGGTGACTTCCGGCGTATTGGAGACGGCTATCGCGCGCGCTGATGCGGCTTCAAGGTCGATATGATCGACGCCGACGCCGATGGAGGCGATGAACTTCACGCTTGCCGGCAAGGCGGCGATCACGCCCGCATCCAACTCGTCAAAGGCGGTGGCGAAGATCGCATCCGCGCCGTCGGCCAGCGCGGCAAACTCATCAGCGCCCGACATGCCCTCGCCCCATATCGTGGCGCCTTCGGGCTCGCGAACGTCATATTTCATTTTCAACATGCCGGCGAGCGCATCGGGCAGCCGCCGCGGCGTGGCGATGATGTGTTTGGCCATTAGCGGGCGCCCCACACGAAAGACGAACGAGCCAACCAGTTGCAAAATATGACGGAATTCATCGGCGCGCCCCAACAGTTATTCGCCAACAGCATAGGGTGCTTGCATAGGCCAATCAAATTTGACACGGTTTCACCACACTATCGGGAGGGACACTATCCATGCGCTTAATCTTTTATGTTGTCGCCGCGGCGTTGCTTGGCGCTGTTGGCTGGTTCCTCGTCCACATCATCCCCGCCTCAGGCGCGCTGGTCGATCTTGAGCCGACGCTGGTTGCCGAATGCCGCCGGGTTGAGGTTGCGCCGGGAACCGAAGACGTCACCATCGATCCTGAACTCGGCCTCGCCTTCATTTCCGCTGCCGACCGGCGCGGCTGGTATAACGAGAGCGGCGGCGCGGGGGTTAACCCGAAAAACGGAATTTACACGTTGAGCCTCGACGGCTCGGACACCATCACGCTTGTGTCGCCGCCGATGGAAGGGTTTCTGCCCCACGGCATCAGCCTGTGGCGCGGCGAGGATGGTGAAAAGCGCCTGTTCGTCGTCAATCATCCGCCATCGGGCGAAGAGTTCGTCGAAATCTTCGAGGTCGGCGAGGCCGGCGCCCTCACCCATCTCGACAGCGTTTCTTTTGACGCGATGCATTCGCCAAACGATGTTCTCGGCGTCGGCCCGCGCCAGTTCTACGCCACCAATGATCGCGGCTATGAAGACGGCGTGATGGCGACGCTAGAAGCCTATATGGCGTTGCCGTTTTCGAGCGTTGTCTATTACGACGGTAAGGATGGCTCTATCGCCGCCAAGCACATGACTTACGCCAATGGCGTCAATATGTCCGCAGACGGAAAGACTGTTTATGTGGCGGAGTTTCTAGAGCGCCGCATCGCCGTGTTTGATCGCGACATCCAATCTGGCGCCCTGAACAAGCGCGGCGTCATCAAGGTCAATACCGGGCCGGACAATATTGAGATCGCCAAAGACGGCGCCTTATGGGTCGCCGGCCACACCAAGGCTTTTGAGTTCCTCGCCCACGCCAAGGACGCCGCGGAAATTGCGCCATCCCATGTCGTGCGCATCGACCCGCAAACCGGCGACAATCGCGATGTGTTCATATCCACCAAAGGCGAAATCAACGGCTCGTCAGTCGGCGCGGTCTGGGACGACACGCTCATCGTTGGCGCAGTGTTTGACGGCCACGTCATGGTTTGCCCGGTAGGCTAATCCGCCTCGGCAAAAATCTCTTCAATGCGCCGCTGGGCGATCGGGTGGTAGCCGGGCCGAGCTCTGGCGAAGACGTCCGCAGCCCACTCGCGGCGGTCATTTTCTATCAGCGCCGTATAGAGCCGATAGATGAATTTGCCGCGCCCCACCGACATCAAGAAGCGCTCAAGCGGCGCTATGGCTGGCTCATAGCCGCCGGCAATCGCTTTCATATACCATGCATACGCAATCTCAGCGTTCTGACTGTTGGAGAGACCATAGGCGGCGTCGAGGTCAGCGAATTGTTCCACACTCAAATCGCCCGGCAGCGCATTCAGAAAATGCAGCCATTCGTGGGTTGACCATGCGTTGGTCTTTAGCTCAGCGGCGGAAGTCTCGCCGGCCAGCCATTGCGTCTGTTGCGCTGACACCTTCGCAAACGCATCAGAACTGGGCGCCTCTATTGTATCGGGTATGCCGGGCTCATAGACCCAGGCGTCGATTTCTTCCTTGGTCACCGCATCGGGGTTATCCGTCCAAAGATTATTCTCAAAATAATTCAGGAAATCTTCCGTGGTGATACTTTTAAACGCAAAATGATCGAAATAGCTGCGCAAGAACGCATCGAACGCCTCGCGGCCGAAGCGTTCCTCCAGAAATTTCAGAAAAAACATGCCGCCGGCGTAAGACACCTGACTGAAAGCATCGTCGGGATGGGCGATATCGGCCGGCATTTTCAACGCGGTCAATTCCGGGCGGTCGGCCTCGGCGACTGTGCGTTTCAGCGCGTCAAGATCGAGGCTGCGCTCCATCACGGCGCGGTCCTCGCCATACAGCACTTCCATCACCCGGTTCTCGACATAAGACGTAAAGCCCTCATTCAGCCAGGCGTCGCGCCAGCTTGAATTGGTGACCAGATTGCCCGACCAGGAATGAGCAAGTTCATGGGCGACAACATTGGTGAGGCTCTTGTCGCCGGCGATGAGCGTCGGCGTCAGGAAGGACAGCCGTGGGTTCTCCATGCCGCGGAAAGCTCGGCGGCAGCACAATCATGTCATAGCGGCCCCATTTATAAGGCCCGTAGAGGTCGTTAATCGCCTGTTCCATCTTTGGCGTGTCTTCAAACTCCGCCGCAGAGGCATCCAGAATATAATCTTCCGCATAGACACCAATATGATCGTTGATGGCTTTGAAGCCAAAGTCGCCAACCGCAAGCGCCAGAAGATAGGCCGGAATCGGTTGCGGCATATCGAAGGAATAATCGCCGTCGCGCACGCCGTCCGGGTCTTGCGCGGCGCTCATCACCGCGATCAGTTCCGGAGGCGTTCTGAGCTTTGCGGAATAGGTGATGCGCACGGCGGGCGTGTCCTGCAAGGGCGCCATGGTGCGCGCATAAAGCGGCTGGAACTGGCTGAACAAAAACGGGTGTGCTTTGCCCGCGGTTTGTTCCGGCGCCAGCCATTGCAGGCCCTCCGCCTCAGGGCTGGTGCGGTAAGTAATGCGCACCTGTTTGGCCGAATCTGGCAGCTCAATCTCCAGCGCCGAGCCTTTGATTGGATCGTCCGCACCAAGCGTATAGGGCGCCGCGCTCCATGCACCGTCGGCGTTGGCCTCAACGGATTTGATGTCGAGGTCGTTTGCATCCAGCACCAAAACGGTGGCGGCGCTATCGACATAGACAAGATCGAGCACCGCAACACCGTCGAGAACTTTTTCATCGAACAGAACGTCAAGGTCGAGGTCGACATGGCGCACACGGATCTGGCGGTAATTGGCGTAGGTGAACGGATCGACCGGTTGCTCCGTCGGCGCAGCATAGACGGGCGCCGCTGCTTGTTCTGGCGTCGCCGAGCCGGATGCGGCGCCCGGTTCTTGCGAGCAGGCGGCAAGGGCGAATGATAGTGCGAGGATGCTGACGGCGGCGACGCGATGGGACATGGAACAATCCTTGACTGGGTGAGTTGGCGAGAGATTACGGTCCCGTTAGGAGAACAGCAAGCTGGCGCCAATCCTTGAGAAAAAAATCCTGTTTGTTTTAGAAAACAGCCGCGACCTCTGACGCTTCGCCCGCGCCGACAAGGGAAATCGATGCGCCGCCCGCCAGCGCTCTTGCCGCGCAGCGCTCAACATCGCTTGCCGTGACGGCGCCGAGCCGCTCGGTAATTTCTTCCGGCGTCAACACCCGGCCGAAGGCCATCATCTGGCCTGAAGCGCTCTCGATGCGCGCCGCCGGGCTTTCCAGGCTCATCATCAGCGATGATCGCAACATCGCCCGGGCACGATCGATTTCAATCTGGCTGGCGCTCGCCGCCATCGCCTCAATTTCCTGACGGATCAATTGCGCTGCTTCCAAAATCTGCGTGGCGTCAGCGCCGACATAGGCGCCAATCAGACCACAATCATTATAACCGTCGGCGAAGGCATAAACCGAATAAGCAAGCCCGCGCTCCTCGCGGATTTTTTGAAACAGCCGCGACGACATCCCGCCGCCAAGCGCATCGGCGAAAATACGGGTCGCGAAAAAATCCTCGTCGCGCGAGGAAACCCCCGGCAGCGCGACTGCCAGATGGGTTTGTTCGATATCACGCGCATCATGGCGCACGCCGCCTTTGAAAGCCGGTGCGGAACGCTTTGGACTCTCGCCCTGCGTCCCAAAGTCAGCAAACTGACTTTCCACCAGCGGCAGAAATTCATCCGCATCAATCTTCCCCGCCACGGCAATAATCAGCGTCTCCGGGCGATAGCAGCGCTCCATAAAACCACGCAGGGATTGCGGGTTTTGTGCGCGCACCGATGCGGGCGTGCCTAAAATCGGCCGCGATAACGGATCGCCGTCCCAGGTTGCTTCCTGCAGCAGCTCAAACACCACATCGTCCGGCATATCGGCCGCCTCGCCGATTTCCTGAACCACGACTTCTTTTTCTTTTTCAAGTTCGCCTTCGTCAAAGGCCGGGTTTTGCAGGATGTCGGCGATAATATTGACGCCAAGCGCGATATCGTCCTTCAGCAGGCGAACATAATAGCCCGTACGCTGATGACTGGTCGCAGCGTTAAGGTAGCCGCCGACATTTTCAATTTCCTCGGCAATCGCCCGCGCGCTGCGTCGTTTGGTGCCCTTAAACGCCATATGCTCCAACAGATGCGCGATGCCATGTTCTTCATCGCGCTCATCGACCGAGCCGGCCTGCGCCCAGACGCCGAGCGCCGTCGTCTCCAGCGACGGCATCGGATCGATGATAACGCGAATGCCGTTTTTCAGACTGTGCAACTGGCTCATTTTAAGCTTTCTGTTCAATGCTGGCGAGGATCGCCTGCTTGATTGCGTCGGTATTGTTTGCCGCGTTAGTCATCACTTCCGGCCGGTCAAATAAATCGCGATGCGCCAGCGGCAGCTTCGGCGTCGTCCCGGTCGCTTGCATCACCGCGTCGGGGAATTTCGCCGGATGCGCCGTCGACAAGGTTACGACCTTGCCGCTGAGCGCGCCTTGTTGGCGAAGCGCTTGCGCGGCTACGCGCGCCACGGCCGTGTGCGGGTCTATGAGCGCGCCGGTGGCTTCGAAATGACGGTTTAGTTCTGCAATAGTTTCGTCTTCCGACGTCGCATAGGATAAAAAGTCAGCGCTGATGGCTTCGCGCTCGCCGGCGCTCAAGCGCATGGCGCCGTCTCGTTTAAAACCATCCATCTTCACCCGCAGCGCATCGGCGTCGCGGCCCATAACTTCAAATAACAGTCGCTCGAAATTACTCGCCACCTGAATATCCATTGACGGCGATAGCGTCGGCGCGACGCCTGCCGGCGCATAATCGCCGCTGGTCATCGCCCGGTGAAGGATGTCGTTGGCGTTGGTGGCGACCGCCAGGCGGTTGATATTAAGGCCGATTTTCTTGGCCACATAGCCGGCGAAGATATCGCCGAAATTACCGGTTGGCACGACGAAGCTCACCCCCTCGCCCGTCTCGGCAACAGCTGCGGCAGCAGTGAAATAATAAACCGTCTGCGCAGCGATGCGCGCCCAGTTAATCGAGTTCACCCCGCCGAGCCGCACCTGGCTTACAAACGCGCGATCGGCGAACAGCTCTTTGACAATCGCCTGACAATCGTCAAACGAGCCGGCGACGGCGATATTTTGAACATTAGCGGCGTCAACGCAGGTCATCATCCGGCGCTGCACATCCGTCACCCGCCCTTCGGGATGGAGGACTACGACATCCACATGGGCGCAGGACTTCAACGCATCGATTGCCGCCGCGCCGGTGTCGCCGGAGGTGGCGGCGATAATCGTCAACCGTTCGCCGCGGCGCGCCAGCACCTCGTCAAACAGCCGCCCGAGAAACTGCATCGCAAAGTCTTTGAACGCCAGCGTCGGCCCATGATAGAGTTCAAGGATCCAGTCCTCAGCGCCCACCTTGGTCAGCGGCGCGACGTCGGCGTGGTCAAACCGTCCGTAGACGGCGCCCGCGATGTCCAATAGCTGCGCCTGGCTGAAAGCCTCGCCGGTAAACAGCGCGATAATCCTTGCTGCGACTTCGGCATAAGGGCGGTTGCGAAAATCAGCAATGTCATCGGCCGTCAGCGCCGGCCATGCCTCGGGCACGTAAAGCCCGCCATCCGGCGCCAGGCCGGTCAGCAGCACCTCTTCAAACCCGGCAAGCGGCGCCTGCCCGCGCGTGGAAATGTAGTTCATGGCCCCCGCTTTGGCCTAAATTTCGCCCGCGGGCAAATCGCAAATGAGAAATTTCTCATCATAAAGCGCGCCAATGATCAGCGTCCCGCCAAGCCGGGCGGCAGTTGTGGCGGCGGAAAGCTCGCGCCCGTCATCACGATAGACGGTACGCGGGGCGCCGTCAGCGCCAATACGGATCACTTCCGACGGCGCGTATTTTTTAGGGTTGCCCGCATGAGCCGGCAGTGACAAAGGCTGCGGCAGGGCGGCGACCCACAGCGCGCCCGCATCATCAACAGTGATGTTGTCGGGCGAGGCGTCCAGACGAATGGTCTGCACCAGGCTGAGCACGTCGGTTTCAAGGTCCCGGTCGTAAACCTTAATCGCGCCGCCCGCGGTCTCAGCGACATAGATACGCGCGCCATCGGCGCTCGCCTCAATCCCGTTAGCGAAGCGCAACCCCTCCGCCGCCACCCGCCAGGAGGCGCCGTTGGTGAAGAACACCTGGCCGGAAGCCCGCCGGGTCAGAAACTGAATGCGGCCAATCCGGGTGTTGCGACCGGGCTGAACATCGTTGGTGACATAAAAGCTGCGACGGCCGACAGCGACGACATTGTTGGGACTGGTGAGGCGCGGCTCGGAAAATGTCTCAAGATGAACAAGCATGCCGTCATTTTTGACGTCGAACATCTCAACCGACTTGCCCGCCTCGTTGACCACGAACAGACGGCGCACGTCATCATCTTCATAATAGTCGAGCCCGAGGGGTTTGAACTTGGTCGGGCGGCCCATGGTCATGTCGCGCCACCCCTCCGCACTGAGCGGGTTGGCAATATCAAACACATGGATCGCGCCGCGGCTCTCCTTCGTTCGCCGGTCCCGCGACGAGATAAACACCCGCGACCGGGCAGCGTCGATCTGAATATCTTCCGGCCCGGCAATGCCGGTGACAGGCGTGCATTGCCCGGCGAAAGAGCGCTCGATGTGGTCAAAATAGTTAAACGAATTCAAGGCAGCGTAAACGGCCGCGCCCGCAAGGACCAATAAGACAATGATAAAGGCGGCGAGACGCATACTGTATTTGCCAAATACCTGAGCGAGAGGGAACTGTTGAAGCGGTCCGGCGGGTTTTCAGGCGTCAGCCTATAACATCATCGCGAGCAGCCCGCTAGGCGTGAAAACCTCCGCTCACGGGGTTGCGAACACGCTTGATCGCGCGTATACGCCCGGCTCTTGTTGGGCGATATGCGTATTGCCTGATCTATTGCTGTATGATTGGCCCCTGGCGGGGCAAAGGGTTGCCGAGATGAAAAAAGACATTCACCCCGATTATCACATGATCAAGGTCGTGATGACCGATGGGTCCAGCTATGAAACCCGCTCGACCTATGGCGAGCCCGGAGCGACGCTCAATCTCGATATCGACCCAACCAGCCACTCCGCATGGACTGGCGGACCGCAGCGGATTTCTGACCGCGGCCGGGTCTCGAAATTTAACCAGAAATTTGGCGCTTTCGGCCTCAAGAAAAATAACTAAAGCCGCTTAAGTTGCGCCGCCAAATGCTTTGAGCAGGGCCGCCTGCTGGGCTGCCGCATCGGCGCCTACTGTCTTCTCATCCATTGTCGGAAACAGCCCGGCGTCAATCCGGCGGATACGGCCATAGAGCTGGCGGGTTTCTTCAACCAGGCCGATCAAGGCTTCAGGCAGTCCCTCGCCGGCAAGACTGGCCTCCGGCTCATCGCTGCTGTCAAGGCGGTATTTTGGCTCCGCCGCTTCATTGAGCGCCATCTCGCCCTCGCGCACCGCACGCAACACCAACAGCCAGGATGCAATCTGCATCAGCTGGGTGGTTAACCGCATCGAGGCGCCGGCATAGCTGAGCGCAGCATCGCGGCTGAGGCTTTTGGACGCCGTGCGCCCTTCCCCATCGAGGTAATTGGCGGTCTCTTCAACCAGGCTCATGCCTTCGCTGAAGGTGCGTCCAAACATCTCCGATTGCACGAATGTCGACGCGCCCGAGATTTTACCCTGAATTTTGTCTTCGGTCTTAACCACCGTCATGTCCCGCCAATACCCGTTTTGCGCAAGATGCCGCCCCAGAAGCGACGTGGCAAGCAAATGCCCGCCGCATTATGGTCATTGCGCTGTTTAAACACAGTCTCTCAAGGTCCTCCTGAGCAACCCTTATGCCAGCAACCTGTGCGGGAAAGCGCTGGCCGTCTTTCGGCCGGTGTTTTGGGTTATCCTTAACAGCGTATGCAAGTCCGGCATGCGCTAGAGCGCCGGCGAAAAAGTGGAACCCGGTTTTTCGCACCCCGACCGCGAAGGCGGTCGAGTTATGATCTGCGCGCCTTCGCGCGCGGGCCGGTGCGCAACAAACAATCTAGAGCGTCGGGCGATTCCTATTAATCGCCTGATGCGCTAGTTAACGCCTTCAATGCTTTCGCTGTCACGATATAAGCGTCCATAGAGCCCGGCAATAACCCCATATGAGAAGAACGCCCAGAACACATTGGCCAGGATTTTAATCCCGTTCCATATCCAGATAAACAGCGGCAACACCCAATCGGCGCCGACCCCGCTATTGACCAGCTTAGTCGACACCAGCACCGCCTGATAAAGCAAGTTAATAACTTGCGGTATGAGCGTGGAGAGAAAAAGCGAATTGATAATGATTTGAAGAATGAAGAAAAATCCGGCAACCGCCAGCAGGATGATTGGCATACGAACTATATTCCAACCACGCGATAGCCGCAGCGTGCCGCCAAGGCCGAGCGAGCGCCGGCAAACGGCGATGCCGGGATAGGGGTATAGGCGCAAATTGATATACGTCACTAGCAAAAAGCCCGCAGTGACAATGAACAAAATGACATTGACCGGCGCCCCGGTAAGATCAGCTGCTCCCCCGGCCGCCGACGCCGATTTCAAGACTTGCATAACCGGTGCGCGCAGCAAAACGACCGCCGCGCCGAAAATCACCGCGACAACGCCAAATGTCGCCACCGCGCGCAAAACCCAATTGGGCTTGCCGGTCGCATTCGGGCGGTTGCGCGGGCTAAAATGGAAAAACGTCACCAGCCAGGTCAACAACACGAAAGGCGCCGCCGCCGCGAGCGGGACCGCGAACCCAAACACCCACTCTGCCCCGCGCTGAACCAGCCCTTCCTCGGCGGTAATCAGCTTGATGGTGTGCAGGCTATCGGCGTCCGGGAACGACGCCATGGTCTGCGACATCGCTGCAACAATATATTTCAGCGTAAAAAACGACGTCGTCATAATCGGCAATAAAATTATTACGCCGACAAACAATGCGCTGAATAATGAGCTGATGAGAAAGCGCAACTGGTCCGGGCCGAAGGGCAGACGCACCGAACCTGGTCCCGGGCGCTCGCCAAGACCTGCCCATCGGATCAGCGGCGCCATAAAAGTTGAGATCAAAATCACCTGAACCAAAAGGCTGACGCCGGCGATTGCCGCCATGTGCCCCCCATGCGCGCCCCAGCCTTGCGCTGCGTAGCGTGCAAGCAATTTCTGGGCGGAAAGAAATGACCCGACTTCAGCGAAGGTAATCACGCGCCCGGCGATCACCGACAAAGAGGCGTAAACGCTCGCCATATCGACGATCAGGAGAAGCACCACCGCCAGCCAGGAAACCCGCATGATGGTCGCCATGCGGCGGCCGCCGAAGTTTAAAGCCTCGCCCAAGATCGATAGAATACGCAACTGCATGTGCTGATCGCCCCTCAAAACCCCAAACCATTCCCCGAACTGGCCAAGCTATAGGCTAAATAAAGGCCCGGCAATCGCAAATCTGTTGCGAGGCCGGTTTGCGCTTGCAAAACAAACCGCTAGAAGTGGTTTTGATGACCCAGAATAATCCCATCCACATCATCGGCGCCGGCCTTGGCGGTTCGGAAGCCGCCTGGCAGGCCGCCAATGCGGGCGCGGGCGTAGTGCTGCATGAGATGCGGCCCTTGCGCCAGACCGACGCCCACCAGACCGATGGGTTTGCCGAACTGGTCTGTTCCAATTCATTTCGTTCTGACGACGCCGAAAATAACGCCGTCGGTATTTTGCATGAAGAGATGCGCCGGGCCGGCTCGCTCATTATGCGCGAGGCCGACGCCCACAAAGTGCCGGCCGGCGGCGCCTTGGCGGTCGACCGCGACGGCTTTTCCGCCGGCGTCACAGCGGCGATTGAAGCCCATCCCAATATTGAAATCCGCCGCGAGGAAATCGCCGGCCTGCCGCCAGCGGACTGGGCCAATGTCATCATCGCCACCGGCCCGCTCACCTCAGCGCCGCTCGCCGAGGCTATCCACGCGATTACCGGCGAGGAAGCCCTCGCCTTTTTCGACGCCATCGCGCCGATCATCCACAAAGAGAGCATCGACTTTGACACCGCCTGGTTCCAGTCGCGCTACGACAAGAAAGGCCCCGGCGGCGACGGCGCGGATTATATCAACTGCCCGATGGATGAAGCTCAGTATGCGGCCTTCCTGGAGGCGCTGAACAGCGGCGAGAAAACCCAGTTTAAGGAGTGGGAGAAATCCACTCCCTACTTTGAGGGCTGCCTGCCGGTTGAGGTGATGGCCGAGCGCGGACCGGAGACGCTGCGCTTTGGCCCAATGAAACCGGTCGGCCTCACCAATCCGCGCACTGGCGAGCGCTCCCATGCGGTGGTGCAACTACGCCAGGACAATGCGCTCGGCACACTCTACAATATGGTCGGGTTTCAAACCAAGCTGACCTATGGCGCGCAGGCGCAGATCTGGCGGATGATCCCGGGGCTTGAAAAGGCTGAGTTCGCCCGCCTCGGCGGCATCCACCGCAATACTTTCCTCAATTCACCGAAACTACTTGATACGGCGTTGCGCTTGAAGGCGCGCCCGGCTTTGCGCTTTGCCGGGCAGATTACCGGGGTTGAGGGTTATCTGGAGAGCGCAGCGATTGGGCTCCTCTGCGGACGCTTTGCGGCGGCGGACGCGCACGGCGCTGATATCCCTTCGCCGCCGGAGACTACTGCCCTGGGCGCCCTCATCCGCCATATCACCGGCGGGCATATGTCGAGCGGGGCCGGCTCCAAAAAGGCGTTTCAGCCGATGAACATCAATTTCGGGCTATTTCCGGCCATCGAGGTCCCAAAGACCGACGCGACCGGGCGACGGCTCAAGGGCAAGGAGAAGGGCGCCGCGAAAAAACGCGCCATCTCGGCGCGGGCGCTGGAGGATGTGGGAAACTGGTTGCAACGACATCGAACCTCCACTTAACGGTGCGTAATCTAGCCATAAAAACTGAATGCGCGGCTGATAAAAAACGGGCCGCAGCGAGTTTCCTCACTGCGGCCCCCCAGACGTGCAGCAGGGGGAGATCGCCACACAACCGGGATTTCTGTCGCCTAATCGCCAGCGAATCTGGTGATCAGATAAAAACCTTTGTCGGACGCCTTGTCCAGTATCCATAAACTGTTTAGGTCTATAGTCCTAAAGCGGCGGTCATGTAAGCCTAAGCTGCAGCGGCGTCAACCACCCGGGGGCTATTTTTTTAATGTTGCAGCCGCAACCAGATGCTGAAAAGCGCGTGACCAATGACGTGATTATTGCGCATCTTGAAGAACTGCGCAGTAATCGCCCAACTATACTTCTCGCGACTGGAAAAACTGCAAAAGCAGGTGAAACCATACGAAAAATTATAGCGGCGGCGCGCCAGGTCTTTATCGAGGTCGGTCACGCAGGTTTGACCCAGCGCGATGTCGCAGAAGCCGCCGGGATCGCAGTTGGCAACCTGACCTACCATTTTCCGACCAAGCGCGCCCTCCTCGACGCAATGTTGCAGGAAGTGCTTGCCGACTATTTAGACGACCACATCCGGCAATATCAGGCGAGCCCAAATCAGCCGTTGCAGATTCTCCTCAATGTTGTGGAATCCTATGTGCGCAACGCCCGTCACGCACACCGGTTTTTTTACCATATGTGGGGATATGCCGGTTGCGATGAGGATGTGAAACACAAAATCCGCAGCTACTATCAGGCCGTTGGACGCTTCATCTATTATCTTGTACGCGCCGCCAATCCAAAATTGAACGACACGCAGATACGCCGCGCGACACTCCAGCTCTCCAGCGTTGAAGAAGGCATCAAGCTTTTTATCGGCATGGGCCCAGGAGACGATTCCTCAATCGCCGCCGCCGAAGAGGATATCCGTCAGTTGACGGAAAAGATCGTCATGACCGCCCACTTATAACGCCTATTCCTCTGGCTTATAATATTTATGCGTGAAGCGGTCGCTCTCGCCGATGGCGAGATATTTTTTGCGCTCTGCCGTCAGCGGCAGCGTCCCGGAAAGCGCTGGCGGCAGGGACCAGACGCCGCGCGGATGGTCTTTGTTGTCTTTCGAGTTGCGATTGTGCTCTGACGCCGCAATGAAGTTAAAACCCGCCCGCTCGGCCAGCATGCGGAAATGGCTTTCATTAACATAGCCGTTATCGCCTTCAGGGTCTTGCGGTATCGCCTCATCGCCCGCGTGATCGACAATGCATAAAACGCCCCCGGGACGCAGCATGTCGAAGACCGCATTCACATGCGTCTGCGCGGGTTGCTTATAAATCATGAAACCATGGGCGCGGAACACCAGCACCATATCGGCCTCGCCATAGGGCACCTTATCGACCTTTTCAGGAAACCGACTTCTGGAGCCAACCGGATAATAGGCGCCGCCGCCATTCTCGACCAGCGGCCGGACGATGCGCCGATACCAGGCGCCCTGCCCGCCCGGCCAGATTTCAACAACCGTCATCTCCGGTTCAATGCCGCAAAAGGTCAGCGTCTCGAGCGGGCGGCGATATTTATCGCGGGCTTTTTGTTTTGTCGGGCGTTTGTCGCTGGCGATCAGTTGTTTCAGTGTCTCCTGCGTCGCCTCGGAAGACGGCGGATAATCCGCCGCGCTCGCCGTCGACATAATCGCACTGACAAAACAAAGTCCGATAAGCAGTGGTTTAAACGCCATGGTCTGTTCCCTATGATCGCTCTTAAGCAGCGCCCATGATATGACCGTATCGGGCCAACGCCAAATCACGGGACCGAGAGATAAGGATTGCCGCCAATGAGCTCGATCGAAAATATTATCAAACCGCGCACACGCGATCTCGGCGGGTTTACGGTCGGGCGGGTCCTGCCTTACGCCAAGCGCCGCATGGTCGGCCCGTTTGTGTTTTTTGATGAAATGGGCCCGGCTGAATTTGCCCCCGGGACTGGCATCGATGTTCGCCCGCACCCGCATATTGGCCTGGCGACAGTCACCTACCTGTTCGACGGCGAGATCCGCCATCGAGACAGCCTGGGATTTGATCAGGTGATCAAGCCCGGCGACGTCAACTGGATGACCGCCGGCCGCGGGATTGTCCATTCCGAACGCACCGATGATGCGCGCCGGGCGGCGGGGCAGAAAATTCACGGCATTCAGAGCTGGCTGGCCTTGCCCGAGGACGCGGCTGAGGCGGCGCCCGCCTTCCACCATCACCCCAAAACGACATTGCCTGTGATCGAACAGGACGGCGTCTCCATGAGGCTGATTGCAGGAACCGCTTTCGGCAAGACCTCTCCGGTCAAGACTTTTTCAGAGATGTTTTACCTCGGTGTCGAAGCCGCGCCCGGCGCCGACATTCCGCTGCCGGACGATCACATTGAACGCGCTATATATATCACCGAAGGCGGCGTTGAAGTTGACGGCCAGGCATTCAGCAACGCGACCATGCTGGTGTTTAAACCGGGCTCAGCCCCCCGCATCACCACAACCGCAGCGTCAAAATTGATGCTGCTGGGCGGCGAGCCGCTTGGCAAGCGCCTGATCTGGTGGAACCTTGTCGCCGTGACGCAGGAACGCATTGATCAGGCCAAGGCCGACTGGAATGCCTCGGGGGAAAAAGGTTTCAAGGACACAGTATTTATGCTGCCGCCGAGCGAGACAGAATTTATTCCGTTGCCGGAGGATTAAGCCCTAAGCCCCCGATCTCAAATCTTAAACAGCTTGTCCGCTGCCGATTTGGTCGAGCCGCGGTCCTTCATGGCCGCCTCGCAACGGCTGATTTCCGCTTTTAGCGCGTCGATGCGTTCTTCCAGATCGCCAACGGACAGCGCATAGAGGTCCTGCTTGACGAGATAGGCTAAGGCGAGATCCGGCTTTTCGTTTAGCGGTACATCATCCATCGGCGTGCTCCTCCTTGTCGGGTGCAGTTTGCGAAATTCCGTCCGCTAGTTCAATATTCGCAGAGACAAAACGAGATTTTCTTATGCACGCAGAACCCAGCGCCTTGCCGGAAACCATGGCCGTCATTGAGATCACCGAGCCCGGCGGGCCGGAGATGCTTAAACTGGCGACACGGTCCTTGCCGCGGCCGGGCCCAAGCGAAGTGCTCATTCGCATCGCCTATGCCGGCGTCAACCGGCCGGATGTTTTGCAGCGCAAAGGGCTTTATCCGCCGCCGCCCGGCGCCAGCGACATCCCCGGGCTAGAAGCGGCGGGCGAGATCGTCGCGCTTGGCGGCGCTGTCAAAGACTGGAATATCGGCGACACGGTTTGCGCGTTGCTGACCGGCGGCGGCTATGGCGAATACGCAACCGCAGACGCCGGCTCATGCCTGCCGGCCCCGGCGGGCTTGTCGTTATGCGAGGCCGCGTCCTTGCCGGAAACCGCCTTTACGGTCTGGGCGAACCTGTTTGACGACGCCGCGCTTAAACCGGGCGAGACATTGCTCATCCATGGCGGCACAAGCGGCATCGGCGTGATGGCGATTGCCATGGCCAAAGCCATCGGCGCCAAGGTTATCGCCACTGCCGGAACCGGAGAAAAATGCGCGGCGGCGCTGCGGCTCGGCGCAGATGCTGCGTATAATTACAAAGAAGACCCGTGGGACAAAGACATCAGCGCCAGCGGCGGCGCGGATGTGGTGCTCGACATGGCCGGCGGCGACTTCGTTGAGCGCAACCTGGCGTGCCTCAATCCCGGCGGGCGCCATGTCTCCATCGCATTCCTGCGCGGCGCGACCGCACCCATCAATATCCTCGCCATTATGCGCAAACGCCTCAAGCTTTCCGGCTCGACCATGAAGGCCCGCCAGCCGGCGGAGAAAGCCCGCCTCGCGGCAGGCCTGCGCGATACGATGTGGCCGCTGATCGAGGCCGGCAAGGTCAAGCCGGTGATCGACGAGGTTTTCGCCCTCAAAGATGCGTCCAAGGCTCACGCCCGCATGGAATCAGGGGCGCATATCGGGAAAATTGTCCTGAAAATCGGCTGAGGCGTCTTGGCGCGGGGGCCCAATCGTTCTATATGGCCGGTCATTCGCGTTCCTCACGCGAGCGCTTTCCCCGACATTGCGGGCGTTAGCGCGGCGTCCCGAAAGGGCCGCCGGCCGCATTTCTTTGGCCGTTGGGGAACGCTGCTCGGATGAAGATAAATTTTGGAGACCGCTGATGGCCGACTACCCGCTAATGCCCATTGCCACTGCCGTGTGGCTGATCGATAATACATCGCTGACCTTTGATCAGGTCGCAGAATTTTGCGGTCTGCACCCGCTGCAAGTGCGCGGCGTGGCGGATGGCGATGTTGGCGGGGGCGTGCGCGGCATTGACCCGATTACGACGCATCAGCTGGCGCGCGACGAAATCGAAAAAGGCCAACAAGACCCTGACTACAAGCTGAAGATTTCCCCGCCCAAAACCATCGTCGCGGAGCGCACACGCAAAGGCCCGCGCTACACGCCGGTCTCCAAACGCCAGAACCGCCCGGACGCCATCGCCTGGATGGTGCGCAATCACCCGGAAATCGCCGATGCGCAAATCGCCAAGCTTCTCGGCACCACCAAAACCACAATCCAGTCGGTGCGCGACCGCTCGCACTGGAATTCAGCAAACCTTCAACCGCAAGACCCGGTGGGCCTTGGCCTGTGCACGCAAATTGATCTCGACACCATTGTGCGCAAAGCCGCCGCCAAACGCGCCAAACTGGAAGCGGCCAATCCCGACGCCGGGCCAAGCCTCAAGCCTGTCGCCGAGACAGTCGCGCCCGAACCGGCGCCAACAACGGAAGAGACCGCCGACAAAGTCGACCTCTCCAAAGTGTTCGCCGATACGGGCGACGGCGATAATGGGGATGCGGGCGCTTAATCGGCTTCTGTATCAGCGCTGCTATCGGTTTGCGCCAGGCGCCCGCCATCGACATACAGGCATTGACCGGTGACATAAGACGCCGCGTCACTGGCGAGGAAGAACACCACATCAGCAACTTCTTCCGGGTCGCCAATGCGTTTTAACGGCGTTGCGGCGCGGACTTTCTTTTGCTCGGTGTTCTGGTCCATTTCACCTTTGATGGCGCCGACGCCAACCAGATTGGCGCGCACGCCATGGGGTGATAAGGCCAGCGCAACAGCTTTGGTAAGCTGTTGCAACCCGCCTTGCGAGGCAGCAAAAGCGACATGGTCAGCCGCGGCCGTCACCGCTTCGACCGATCCGATATTGACGATGACGCCCGGCTGCGCGCCCGCATCGGCGTCTGCCGCCTGCTTGGCGAAATGCTTGGCGACGGCCTGATTGATCAAAAACGCCCCGCGCAAATTCGCCGCAACGATGCGTTCGAAGTCTTCTTCTGTGGTTTCCAGAAAGGGCGCCGAAAATTTTTCTATAACCGTATGCGCCAGAACATCAATCCGGTCATAAGCGTCGAGCGCTTCGGCGACAATATTGTGGACGTGCAGACGGTTGGTGACATCGGCGTGGACAAAAGCCGCCTCCGCGCCGGCCTCACGCAACTCCTCGGCTATCGCCCGTCCGGCTTCTTCGTTGACATCCGCCAAAACCAGCCTGTCGCCAGCCGCCGCAAACTTCTTCGCGCAGGCGGCGCCAACGCCGTGCGCGGCGCCCGTTATGATGACGGATCGGCTGGGCATCAATCATACCTTTCTGAAAATTAGACGGCTCTGAAAATAGAGCACATTTCCGGATAAGTGTGACGCGGTTATCCGATAGAAATGCGGCAAACAAAGAATCTAGAGCAAATCCATGATTCAATTTAACTCGGATTTACTCTAGACGGCCCTAAAATAAACAGCAACGCCTGCCGCCAGCGCCGCCGTTACAAGCGTTTCGCTCATCGTTGTTCGCGGTCTTGTGAAAATATATACACGCTAACAGTCGGACCGCCGCCAACCTGTCAGCCAAATAATTCTAACCCGGTTTTACATCCAAATCTATTTCGGCAATCCGGTCTTTAACGCGGAGTTTTTGACGCTTAAGGTCAAACACGCGCATTTCATCAAATGCGGGGTGTTTTATCTCCGCGGTAATTTCCGCATCCAGCTCTTGATGGCGCCTAGCCAGCGTTTGCATCTGAGCTCTTGTTGCCATGGTCGACCTCCTTATTTTTGAAGATGACGTGACGTATATAACCACATTTTGCAGGCGCTTGTCACGGCATAGTCAGTTAAGGCGAATCAACCATACTCAATCACGTTTTATTAAGGCCAACGCTGCGTATTGGACGCCAAGCAATTGAGTTTGCTATGCTTTTATTCGCCGCCAAACAATGCGGCAGCGCATGGTCTTTAAACTTGTTGGAAACCCGATGACGCAAGCGCACGCAGATGATTTTTGGACGTGGTCGCTGGCGCATTATCGCCGCCCGGACGCAGAGGCGCAGCTGCTTGCGCTTCAGGACAGGTTTGGCTGCAACGTCAATATTTTACTGTGGCTATGTTGGTGTGCGGAGTGTTTTGAGGCCGCCCCGGAACCGGTTATCACTGAGGCAATCGACGCTATCGCGGGTTGGAATGCGAAGGTCACCGCTAAACTGCGCGACGTGCGCCGTTATATGAAAACACAGGGTGCAGATAATGCAGATCTGCGCAGTGATGTGAAGCAGGCGGAACTTGACGCCGAAAAGGTCGAGCAACGCCTGCTGCAAGACTTGGCCATCAGCGCCCTCGCCCCAGCCGGAGACGACAGCGACGACGCCATCCAGACGCGCGCGCGCAAAAATCTGAATGGTTATGCTGCGTTGCACGGGGCCGGCAGCCAGAAAGGCCTCGACGCCGCATTGCTTCATCCGTTGATCGGCAATATCCTTGGAGAGCCTATCGATGGCGAGCAAGGAACCGGCAATGAATGACGGCGAACCGCCTTTTGACCCTACAGACCCTCAAGCGCCAATCTTGAAAATCATCGAAGGCAAACGCTTTGCAGCCCATGATGAAGATTTTGTCGGCGCCAATGACGAGGCGCAGGCGATCCGTTTGGCGATGCTCGAAGAAGAACACCGCGATCTCGACGCCGCGATCACCGCGATGCAGCGCACTGCCCCCTATGAACGCCTGACTATAGCCCGGCTGAAGAAGAAAAAGCTTCAGCTCAAGGACGAAATCCAGAAAATCAAGGACGCCATGCTGCCCGATATCATCGCCTGATGGCCTGCCTTGCATATCATGGCGCCCGAGCCCTTAAACCAGCCACGAGGACCTAACATGCGGATATTATTGCAGCTCATTTCAGCCCTGCTCATCACCGCGACGCCGGCCATGGCGAAGACGCTTCCCGACGGTGAGGCGCGCCCGAACATTGTCCTTATCTATGTCGATGATCTCGGCTATGGCGATCTGGCCGCTTATGGCCACCCGGTTGTAGAAACGCCGGTGCTTGATGCGTTGGCGGATGAAGGCCTGCGGTTGACTGCGTTTTATGCGCCATCGCCGTTATGTTCGCCGTCGCGTGCTGCGCTTTTGACCGGCCGCACCCCATATCGCACCGGCATCGAAAGCTGGATACCACAAGGCACGGGCGCCTATCTTTCCGAAAACGAAATCACCATTGCGACGCTGTTTAAGGATTACGGCTATCAAACCGCGATCATCGGCAAATGGCATCTGAATGGCGGGCTCGACCGCAAAGATCAGGCGCAACCTACCGATCACGGATTTGACTTTGCCTATGTGCTGCACGCCTTCCCGATCCCGCATCAGCACAACCCGACAAATTTTTACGCCAATGGCAAACCGCTGGGCGAAGTTAAAGGCTTCACCGCCGAGATTGTTGTTAACGAGGCGATCCAGTGGCTCGACCAGCGCGATAAGCAGGCGCCGATTTTTCTTTACCTGCCTTTCGTGGAACCGCATGGAACAATTGCCAGCCCGGAAAGTCTTTTGCAAAAGTACGGACGCTACACCAAGGGCGACCCGGTCCCGGTCGTCAATGGCTCCAACGACTATCCGGAAGGATTGGAAGCGCGCGGGCCGGGGGAATACTACGCCAATGTCAATCATCTCGATTACCAGGTCGGCCGGTTTCTGGCCTATCTCGATGAGCAAGGCTTGAGGGACAATACTATCCTCGTATTCCTGAGCGACAACGGCCCGGTGACAACGGACTGGCGCGCCTGGTGGGAGGTAAACCTCTATGGCGATACTGGCGGCTATCGCGGACGCAAAGCTGACCTTTACGAAGGCGGCATTCGTGTGCCCGGCATCATCCGTTATCCCGGACACATCAAGCCGGGCTCGGTCTCCGACACGGCCGTCAACGGCTATGACATCATGCCGACCCTGGCCGCACTGGCGAATATCCCGATGCCCGATGACCGGACAATCGACGGGATAGATATTTCCCCGCTGCTCAACGGCAAAAAACTCAAACGGGAGCGCCCGTTATTTTGGGCGTTCCCAGCGGATAAAGATGGTCCGAACTACGTCATCCTTGATGGCGACTGGAAGCTCCTGGCTGACAAAGACAAGCAACCCATGGCGCTTTATAATCTTAGCTCGGATCGGTTTGAGTTGAACAATCTTCTCACCGCCAAACCCAAAAAAGCGGCCAAGCTGTATGAAGAGATGCTCGACTATATCCAGGAGGTTGAAGACGACCCGCTACGCCCGGATTGGGCGGTCAAGTGGAAGCCCCAATTGTAACCAAGTCTGTATAACGGGGGACCACGATTAAGACTGGGTGGAATTCCTGTTGCGCTTGGCCTCATACATCGCGCTGTCGGCACGCTCCATCGCCTGTTCGGCGGAGACGCCTTTGACGATTTCCACTGCACCCCAGGAGATGCCGATCCCGAACGCGCCATCGCGCCAATTGACAATCTTCCCGGCGAGCGCATCAGACAATCCTTGCGCCTTCTTTTCCGCCTGCGTCTGATCGGACTGCAACAGCAACACGCCAAACTCATCGCCGCCCAGCCGACCAACCGCGTCGGTCTGGCGGATATTAGCGGTGATGACTTCGGCGACCAGCCCGAGCGCCGCATCACCCGCCGCATGGCCCTTGCCATCGTTGATTTTTTTCAGATCGTTGAGATCGACGAAAATCAAACTGGCGCGCACGCCATAGCGATCGATCATCGCCAACACCCGGTCGAGCTCGCGAACGAATGCGCGGCGGTTGAAAATGTCCAATAGCGGATCGCGGTCAGCAAGCTCTTCCAGATCACTAATCCGCGCGCGCACACCGCGTAACTCGGCGCGCAGCTCCTGCACCTCAGCCATCAGCGTCATCAATGCGCTGCGCACCTTGGGCGTCAGCTCGACGCTCGGAATGCCCATCAGCACAACCTGATCGACCGGCGAGGCCGGCGACGACGTCGCCTGACCGCCGCCAACAGCCTTCTTGCCAGCGATGCGCGACGTGCGCGTGGTTGTTCTTACGTCCCCAATTTTCATCCGTTCAGACCTTTATGCGTTTTCATAATACACACTGATTCGGCAATTTCCATTTTACCGCAATTTGCCACTCTCCACCTAGCAGATAATAGCGTTTATTTACGAGGCTCCCATGCAAGCAGCGCCTATTCTATTAGAACAGAAAATAAATCACAGCATCACTCAATCGCTTACTTCCATTCAGCGCAAAGCCCGCACGCTTTGCCGCTTCGCCCTTGAGGCCCTGGGCGCCCGGGCCCATCTTCAATCGTGCGGATCAGGTTGCACTTTAGTCCCTTCTGCTGCGACCGGCTCCCGCGTCCGGTATGAGGAGGCGTTCGTCATCGCGCCCCCGTCTGTTAGACGGCGTCTCCTCATTTCCACCCCTCCCCGCATTTATATAGCCCTGCTTGTGGGGCGTCGAACTCCTGTTATAAGGCCGCTTCTTGATGCGGTGGAGCGCGCGCAATGTCTGGCGATCAAAAAATTCCGGTTGGCGTCATCATGGGCTCGCGCTCGGACTGGCCGGTGATGCAGCGTGCGACCGCAATGCTGGATGCGCTGGGCGTGGGTTATGAAACCAAAGTGGTTTCCGCCCATCGCACGCCCGACCGTCTGAACGATTACGCAAAGACTGCCAAAAGTCGCGGCCTCAAAGTCATTATCGCCGGCGCCGGCGGTGCAGCGCATCTGCCGGGCATGACCGCAGCGATGACGCCGCTGCCGGTTATCGGCGTGCCGGTCGCGACAAAAACCCTCAAAGGCCTCGATAGTCTTTTGTCGATTGTGCAAATGCCCGCAGGCGTGCCGGTCGCAACCGTCGCCATTGGCGAGGCGGGCGCCGCCAATGCCGGGCTGTTCGCCGCCGCCATCCTTGCGGTCGATGACACGGCCCTCGCCAAACGCCTTGATGACTGGCGCGCTAAACAAACGGCCAGCGTCGCTGAAGCCGTCGAAGACTGACCGGCCGCAATGCCCACACCCAACGCCCCTTCATGCATCGTCAAGCCCGGCGGCGTTATCGGCATCCTTGGCGGCGGCCAGCTCGCGCGGATGCTGGCGATGGCGGCTGCGCAAATTGGCCTTAAGACCCATGTCTTTTGCCCGGACGCGCAATGCCCGGCGGCGGATGTTTGCGCCGCCATGACAAATGCGCCGTATACAGATGAGGCGGCGCTGAACCGTTTCGCCGAAGCTGTCGATGTCGTCACCTATGAATTTGAAAATGTCCCGGCCGGGACCGTTTCATTCCTGACCGAGAACGGCGCCATCGTGCGTCCCGGCGCGCGGGCGCTGGAAAAGGCCCAGGACAGGCTGCATGAAAAAGATTTCCTCAATCAGATTGGCGTCGCGACCGCCGCCTATTGCGGCGTTGACGATCTGCCATCGCTGGAGACGGGGCTCGCAGAAGTTGGCCGTCCGGCGATTTTGAAGACCCGCCGCCTCGGCTATGACGGCAAGGGCCAGACAAGGCTCACCGACGAAGATCACGACTTGCCGGGCGCCTATGACAAGGCGATCGCGTTCGCCTGGGACGAGGTTGGCGCTGCGCCGTCTATCCTGGAGGGGTTTGTGCCATTCCAATGCGAGATATCTATAATCGGCGCACGCGGCGTGGATGGCGATATCCGGCTCTACGACCCGATTGAGAACGTGCATCGCGGCGGCATTTTGAAAACCTCATCCGTGCCGGCCGCCATCACCGAGGCGACGGCGCAAAAAGCCGCCGCCACTGCCGCATCGATTTTGAGCGCGCTTGATTATGTCGGCGTCATCGGCGTTGAATTCTTTGTACTGAGCAATGGCGGCCTCATCGTCAACGAATTTGCACCAAGAGTGCACAATTCCGGCCACTGGACCAGCGACGCCTGCGCCGTGTCGCAATTTGAACAACACATCAGAGCCGTCGCCGGCTGGCCGCTTGGCGCGCCAAGGCGCCACTCAGACGCCGTGATGGAAAACCTAATCGGCGAGGAGGCCGGCGCATGGCAGTCCCTGGCAGTCGAACCGGGCGCCTGTCTTCACCTATACGGCAAGCATGAGGCTCGCCCCGGCCGCAAGATGGGACATGTGACGCGGGTTCGCGCAAAAGTCTGATTTACAGATTTCCTGCTGAGAGCTTCCCCTTATGTGGCGTTGAGCGCTTAAAACAAACGCTGTGTCTCAAACATATTCCAAACCTCTTGCGTTGAAACTACGTATGCGTACGGTCGCATTTCTGCTCGCGATTCCTGCTTTTATGCTAAGGCGCGGCGTTGGATTTATAGGGGATAGACTATGATTGCCGTAGAAATATTAGCCGCCGCAGCCGCGCAAGTCGTTAGCTGTACGACAAATTTCGCCAGTTACGATGTGGCCTATTTAGGCGATAAAAAATTCAAAATAGAAGCAACGTTCGAAAATCCGCAAACTGAATTTGGGGTTTGGCACCAGCCGACGACCGAACGCCCCGAAGGTCAATCACAATCCGTTCGTGGTCTCACCGCACAAGACAGCCAGGGGCGAGACATCACTATCGCCTATGTGGGCGAAGGCGAATGGAAAGCATCACGAAACGCCGCGCGCATCAGCTATACTTTGTTGGCTGACCATGACGAGATCGAATGGCCCCATGGCGCGGATGAAGTCGGCCACCCATTCGGGGGCGGCTATTATTTTGCCGGCACGGCATTCTTTATCGCCCCATCAAAAAATAGACCCACATGCCCGGTGGATGTGCAGTTTCATGGGCCTGAGAATTGGACGCTAACCGCGCCATGGGCAACCGAAAATTTACACGGGAAGGCAAAGTCGTTTAGAGATTTGCAGTATAACGGGTTCGCCATTGGTCCATTTGAAGCCGTTACCCAAAAAGTTGGCGCCCTGTCGATAACCTCGGTATTCGACCCGCGACTTGAAAAAGATGTGCGTCCGTTTGTCAGCAACGTGCTTGATGATCTTCTGCCAGCCTATGGCGAATATTTTAACGGCAAGCCAGCGGCGGATTATTCGACTTTTCATTTCGGCTATAGCAGTTCAGATGGGAGCGCCTTTGAGCGCAGCTTTACCCTCCAATATGAATGGCCGCTCAACATGACCGAAAAGCCGATGTGGGCGCATGTTCTCGGACATGAGACGATGCACCTTTGGATTGGCGCCATTCAACGCGCCGACCACGAGATAGAGTGGTTTTCTGAAGGATTTACAGACTACCTCACTGTGAAACAGCTCTATCATCAGGGTTACCTTGATGACGAAGGGTTACGCCACCAGCTCGGCAGCTTCGTCACACGCCACCAACTCGGTCAACGCTTGAGCCAGGGCGTCAGCCTGCGTGACGCCGGCCTCAACAAAGGGCAGAACTGGTTTTTGATCTATGGCTCCGGCGCGTTGATCGCGCTTATTCTTGATGCGGAGTTATCAACCGCAGAGCCCGGCTCCTTCGATGCAATCATGGCGGAACTCTATGCCGATAGTGCTGAACCTTATGATTTCGAACGGTTGATGGCGTTTTTCGATGCACGCAGCGATGGTCGCGCAAGCGAGATTTTCAACGCTGTCGATGGCGGCCTGCGCCCGGGCAAAATCAATGCGCTGCTGGCGCCCGCAGGTATTGGCGTGGCTGGAAGAGCCGAGATGACTTATATCTCATTTGAAGAGAACTGCCGGAAAAAACGCGGCTGCGCCCCGGATTTCCTCGCCAAGACAAAGCGCAGAAAATAACAACGCCGTTGCCGATAATGACCCAGGCTAATCGGTTACGCGCCTTCACGCGGCATGTCTGCTTGCGCGCCTTCGCGCGCGGGGTTTGATTGCGCGCTTTCGCGCGCGGGGCGATAGCGCAGCCGCGCCAGAAAGGCGATCGGCGCGCTCGGGTCAAAGCCGGTCTTGCGCAGCTTGGCTTTAAGCTTTTCGATCTGCATGACGTTCTCAATGCGCGCATCCAGGAAGGCGTGCGTTGCGGCTTCGTCTTCGCTGTCATCGGCCAGCCAGCGGGCGAAGGTCGATGTCCACACGCCGGTGAGGATGGCGCGCTTGGAGTAGAAGTTGAAATCGGTAGATTTGTCGTCGAGCCCGCGCCAGATCGCATCCGATGTCGCCCAGGCGAGCTTGGCGCCGCGCGCCGCATGTGGCGGCAACGCCAAACAAGCAGCCGCGCGGCGGGCGGCTTCCTTGTGAGGGCGCAACACATCTATCCGGGCGCGGACGGCGAAGGTGACTTTCTCGCGGATTTTGAGACCGGCAAACTCAGGCGCCGCCATCGCTGCGCGCATTTCCTCATCGCATAGCCCCGACCAATAGGCGATAAGGTCGATGACGCCAGCCGGGAAAGCCGTCCGTACTGTCGCGCGCAAGTTTTGGCTGAACCCAGCCTCGCGCGCCGCAGCGTCCAGCATCGTCGCGGTCCAGCCGTCAAAAGCGGCCATTTCCAGCGCCTTGGGCAAGATCGCCTGGCGGGTGGCCTCAAAACCGTCAATTTGGGCCGAATTTACATGATTTTCCGCGGTTTTTGACGAATTCATCACTGGCGCCTCTTATGTTACACGCCTATATAGACAGCCTCGCGGCGCTTTGGTATAGGCCGCGACGCCTCACCCGTTTGCAGAAAACAGGCGGTGGTGAGCTGGTTTGGTTTTTCGCGTCGCGCGGCTGGGTCCCGTGGCGTTTTTATTTGAAAGGGAGGCGTACCGCCTTGGTTCAGATCTTTGTCCGCGACAATAATGTCGAGCAAGCCCTTAAAGCGCTTAAGAAAAAAATGCAGCGTGAGGGCACGTTTCGTGAAATGAAACGGCGGAAATTCTACGAAAAACCGTCCGAAAAGCGCGCCCGCCAGAA
>JAADIQ010000019.1 GCA_013151255.1 Alphaproteobacteria bacterium | reverse complement strand
GACGGTTTCATGGGTGCGCTCGCGCGTTGAGCCGCCGGCGCCGTAAGTGACGGAGACAAAGTCCGGCCGCAGCGGCGCCAGCTTGTTCACCGCCGACCATAGTTTTTCGTGCATCGCCGGCGTCTTGGGCGGAAAGAATTCAAAGGAGACATGAAGGTCTGACATTTTACTTCTCCATCATCACGCAGCACTGCGCGCGCGCAAGCGGCGAACATCCGCCGGCGCACGACACAGCCATATTTTTACCGTCAGTTTCTTCTTCTCGCCCGAGGCTGGCGACAGAGTTTCAATCTGCTCCAGCTGCAACCCGGACGCAGCGCACCAGTCGCGCACTTCATCATCGGAAAAGCCCAGTCGGCGATGGGCATGTTCATCGCGCAGAAATTCCAAATCATGCGGTGCAAAGTCGGAAATGATCAGACAGCCGCCGGGCTTTAATAGCCGCGCCGCTTCGTCCACCGCGGCGCCGGGCTCGGCGAGGTAATGCAAGACGTGATGCACGCAGACCACATCCGCCGAGGCGCCGTCCATCGCCAGCGAGAACAAATCGCCATGGCGCGCCTGCGCATGATTAATCCCCGCCCGCTCCAGATTGGCGCGCGCAATCGCCAGCATCTCGTGGGAGAGATCATAGCCGACGCCCGAGCGATAGTGGTCGGCAAAAACCTCCAGCATGCGGCCCGTACCGGTGCCGAGATCGACAAAGGTGTCGACTGGTCTGTCGCCCGCGAGCTTGACGATCCGCGCCTCGATATCCGACGCCGGCAGATGTAGCTGGCGCAGCTTGTTCCACTCGTTTGCGTTGGACTGGAAATAGGCCGCCGCTTGAGCCGCCCGGGCGGTCCGGCTCTGGGCGAAGCGCTCCGCATCGCGCGCCAAAATCCGGTCTTCGGCTTCGCTCACCGCCGCCACCGCGTCCAAAACCGCCGACAGGCTGCGGTCATTCTGTGCCTGGCCGCCTATACGGTAGAACATCCAGGCGCCTTCGCGATGGGGCGCTCCGCCAGCCCGGCATCCGCCAGGATTTTCAGATGCCGGCTCACCCGTGGCTGGCTCTGACCTAAAATTGTCGTTATTTCACTGACAGTTAGCTCACCCTTTACAAGTAGCGCCATAATCCGCAAACGGCTCTCTTCGCCGATCGCGCGAAACACGCTGAGGGTCTTGTCTAGGGTCATGGTCATTGCCTGGTTACTCTAACGAAAAACATATAAAGATATCTTTATATGATGGCAACAATCCTATTTTCCACCCTGTGGGTTAAAATAATGGCCAGCAGATGTGCCGCTGGGGCGACAATCATGGAAAGTTGACCGGGCCTCAGGCATTAACCCTGTCTTTTCGCCGTGATTTCGCCATCTTAAGCGGCGACGATTCTAAGTTGATATGGAGTGTACCCGCGTGACGATTAAGATCTGGACCTTTGCCGCCCTCCTCGCTTTGACGGCTGGCGCTGCGCATGCGCAAATTGCGGACGCAGCCGATGCGGCGGCCTTTGCCGAAGAGCTGAAAAACGATGCCGCCTCGGACCAGGACGTCGCCAATAAAGACCCCTGGGAAGGCTTCAACCGCAAAATGTTCTCGGTCAACAACGCCATCGACGGCGCGGTTTTGGTTCCGGCGGCGAAGGCTTACCGCGCGACCACTCACAAAAAGCAACGTAAAGGTTTGCGCAATCTGCTCGCCAATGCGCGCACGCCGGCGATTTTGATTAACGACCTGTTGCAGGGCGAGTTCAAACGCGCCGGCGAGACCGCGAGCCGGTTTGTCGTCAACACCACTATCGGCTTTGGCGGCATGGGCGATCCCGCCGAGCGCATGGGCATTGCTCAGCATTCGGAAGATTTCGGACAAACCCTCGCCGTATGGGGTGTCTCATCGGGGCCATATCTTTTCATGCCGCTCCTCGGGCCCAGCACAATCCGCGGCGGCGTTGGCTCGATCGGCGACACCGCCATGGACCCGGCAATCTGGATTCGCACGGACGCTGCAAAATATTTGCGCTATAGCCGCGCCGGCGCCACCGGGCTCGCCTTGCGTGAGCCATTGATCGAGCCGCTGCAGGATATTGAGGACAACTCGCTCGATTTTTATGCATCAATCCGCAGCTTTTACATGCAGTCGCGCAAGCGCGAGATTGCCAACGGGCGCACCAATTTTGACGACCTGCCGGATATCGGCGATTTTGAAGAATTCGACGAACTTGAATAATTTCGCCCGGAACGGGATTGATTTGATCCATTCCTGTCCCGGATTTTGTTTGCCGCGTGGTTTTTGACTTTTGTCGATCACGCACCAGGGAGCTTAGACTATGCGCATAACATCCATGGTTCACCGGCTTGGCGTCGCTATGATCGCCGGCGTAATGTTGACGACGCCGGCGCTGGCGGACGACGAGACGGAGTACTTCATTCAGGCCGTGCTCGATGAGGCCGAGCCTTATCTCAATGCGCCGGATCAGGATACGCAATTTGACGGCATCCGGCAGCTGGTCGACAAATATGTCGACATGCGCCGCGTCGGCCTGTTCACGCTTGGCAAATATGCACGCCGCATCACGCCGGAACAAAAGCAGGTCTATCTGCCGCTGTTTAAAGAATACGCAACCGGCATCTATCAGAATTCCCTGTCCACCTATGCCGGCGAGAAGCTGAAGGTGACGGGCTCAGTCGACCGGTCGCAACGCGACATCATCGTCAATTCGGAAATCATCGACGCCGCGCCCGGCAGCCAGTTGGACCATATGGTCGTGCATTGGCGTGTCTATCGCAGTCGCGACGGCCACTTGACCATCGTTGATGTCGGCGCCGACAATATCTGGCTGGCGATCGAACAACTCGAACAGTTCACCTCTATCATCGCCAATAATGGCGGCCCGCCCGCCGGCATTGATGCGCTGATCGCTGACTTGAAGGAACAGACTGCGGACGAGTAAACCGATAAGGAGATGCGAATGCCGCTTCGCGATGGTAAGCGAGACGACTTAGACATCACCTTTGTGGGCAGAATTTCCTCTCAATAAAAAAAGCCGGAGCTAACGCTCCGGCTTTTCTCGTTGTTAAGTCAGGGCGACCGGAACGCTACAGGTTTGCCTGCACGCCGATAAAGAAGAACCGTCCACGCGGTCCGGCAGGGCGTGAAAGAGTGCCGACGAAAGGATCACGATCAAGGATGTTATTTACACCGCCATAGATATTGATTCTATCGCTGATTTGATAATCCATAGTGATATCATGCACAAACGCAGTTCCCGTACTGAACGGATCAGAGAAATTCGGGTTGGTTGCAATGTCTGAATTATCAATGCCCGGAAGCAGTTGAGAAGACGCAAAACGCCCGGCCCAACCAATGCTAAAGTCGTCAAGCTGCCAATTGGCTCGGAAATTGACGATCCACTCAGGTCTCCCAAAAGCGCCTAACCGATCTTCAAATACTGAGAGGTCAGTCGGGTCTTGGAACTCATTAAACCTGAAGAAGCGCGTACCGACAGAGCTGAGAGACAACGTGCCCATATCTGCTCGGCCCGCCATTTGCGGAACGTCGAACGCATAGCTAACGCTCCAGTCAACTCCGCGCGTTTCCAACGAACCGAGATTGATCTGCCCGGAAACAAAACCAGTAATGAAACCATCCGTTGGGTCACGGAATATCTGGTCGCAGAACTGATTGTTGAT
Source organism: Alphaproteobacteria bacterium (assembly GCA_013151255.1). Lineage (GTDB taxonomy): Bacteria > Pseudomonadota > Alphaproteobacteria > Caulobacterales > Parvularculaceae > Hyphococcus. The sequence continues at coordinate 12,084 of JAADIQ010000019.1, read as the reverse complement.
ATCCGGCAAGTCAACGCACGCTTGAGCGATGTTGAAGGCAGACAATGAATCAATCGCATTAACGATCTTGATATCATAGAAATCCGCAATGACCGTCAGGCCGTCAAGCGGGCCGTCCGTGGGATTGAACACAAACCCGGCGGTGATGGTTGTTGCTTGTTCTTCATTCAAATTCGGGTTCCCGCCCGCCAGACCTGAAACAAACGCGGAGTTAAAGGTTGTCGAGTTAAAGCCCGGCGCAACAAACATTGCACAGTTCGCTGCACGGAACGATGTGCCGGCATTGATAAACTGCGGATTACACGGATCTTGTGTAGCCCCAATCGTTGCCGGATTTTGTGGCGAAAACAATTCGCCGATATTTGGCGAACGCACGGCTTTTGAATAGGTGCCGCGGAAGGTGAGCCAATCGGTCGGCCCATACCGTCCGCCCACAGCCCAGGTCGTCGTCGTCCCAATCGTGCTGTAGTCGGAAATACGAACAGAGCCGGTTGCTTCAAGAAACTCAACGAGCTGCATATCCCCCAGAAGCGGGATTTTCGCCTCAAAGAACCCCTCGTAAACACTGAATTGTCCGCCAGACGGTAGTGTTGGCCCAGCAGAAACTGAACCAAAGGTCAGGCCCGCCGTATTGAGCGGATCCGGAGTGAAATTACTTTTCTCTCTGCGGTATTCAAAACCGCCGGCCCACCCGATCGGGCCAGCAGGCAACTCAAACAGAGCGCTGGAATCGCCAGCCAAGCTCGCCAGCAAAACCTCTTGGGTCAAAACGGTTCTGCTAATTGTGTCCACAAACGCGAACTCAGCGCCGGCGCCAGTAATCATATTCTCTCCAAAAAGATTAATCGGCGCACATTGCCCATCACCCGGATCAAACGTATTAAATCCTGAGCGTGGCTGCGGGAATGGCGATAGCGGCGGTTCGGCGTTCGGATCGAGGTCCGAGCGACAAACAATATTGCCCGTCGCCGGATCCGTAACTGCATCCACCGCAGCAAAGAACCGGTCTTCGAGACGTGTGTTCACGTTTCTCGTAATCGCAGAAGTGCGACCGTAATTGAACGACAGCTCATAGGAAATTGTGTCGGTCAAATCTCCCATAAAGCCGCCGACAATACGGAATGTAGTGCGTTCAGCATTTGGAAGCGGCCGAACATCATTATCCAATGTATCGCGCGACATCACGATGAGGGGCGTGAGCCCATCCGCCTGCAAGGACGCGATTTGCGTCTGTAGGGCGGCGGGAATGAACGGATTGTCGAGTGCAATCGGAATATCATCGTTGAAACCGTTCACCTGGACTGAATCAAATGTATCGGTGAACGCAAATTTGCTCTCTACGAAGAAACTTATGCGGTCGGCGATTTCATATTTCGTGTTCGCATTAAGTACGATACGGCTGGTCTTAGGCAAAAGCAGCTCAACATCAGGGCTCGCGGCAATACCGTCGCCGCCAATAGCGTCAAAACCATCAATAAAAATATCGCCAGTGTTAAATTGGCGAAGCGTGCCATTATCAAAGACCTGAACGACTGGAATATTGGCGGAGCCAATAGTCGGAACAGATCCGTCACCAAACCCAACCGTCCCGAATGCACTTGGCGGGTTCACCGTATCACCCAGCGCGATAATTCCAAACCGGCTCGAGATCGGCAGCCGATAATCAGGAACAAATGTGTTGTCCGCATTCGGATCAATACCAAGAAAAGCCGCCACTGCCGCATTATTGGGCGCAAACGTTCTCAATCCGGAGCCAGCAAAGGAACGGTCCGAACCAAACACCGCTTTGGTGCGCGTATATTCAACGCCGACGACAGTACTGCCGCGACCGCCGTCAAACTCAAAGCCCGTTGCAACAGATAAGAACGCATCCTCGGCGTCGCCTTTACCTGTAATGCCGCCCTGGGCGCGCACTTCCAGGCCATCATAATCGCCGCCATCGCGGAGAATGAAGTTCACAACACCGGAGACAGCATCAGCACCATAGATTGACGACGCACCGCCAGTCAAAACTTCGACCCGGTCCAGCATCGATACCGGAATGGTGTTAATATCGACAGAGGATTGTCCGGCGGAACCAGACACATGTCGACGGCCATTTTGCAAGACCAGCGTTCGCTCAATACCCAGGCTGCGCAGGTTCAAAAAACCTATGCCAAGATCTGAATCTTCAGTGTCAGCAACATTGAAAGCAGAAAAGTTCGCCGGCAGCGAGCCTTGCAGCGACGGCGTTTCACGCAAGAGTTGCGTAATGTCAGTCTTACCCGATGTAGCGATGTCATCGCCGCCAATCGACAAGACAGGGCTCGGCGCGGATGTCGCTGCATCGGTGAGAATGCGCGAGCCTGTAACTATAATCCGGTCGTCCGTCGCCACATCAATCTCTTGCGCGATCGCACTTCCGGCGACCAACGCACATGACAGAAATGTGCCGCCAAGCAGCGCGCACTTGGCAATTCGCCTATTCCATTTTTCACTCATAGTTGCTTGTCCCTTTGTAAGGCGAGCCGGCGACAGCTTAGTGCTGTCAAATGGTCGTTGTTCTTAGCCAAGCACGCCAAGCCCCGCCGAAAGGCGGCGACCCATAGCTCCTATGACAATCAAGAAGACGCGCCCCTCATCAGCGGGCGCATATAGTTTTATCGATGTGACCAGATAGCCACAGTGCCTGCAGACCAACCACGACAGCGCAGCCGGGCAAGAACAATCATTTTAAATATATAAGTAAGAAAAAGGCCGCTCAGCTGAGCGGCCTTTTGCAAATAAAATTTCTCGACTGGTCGTTATCAAGAATAATATTCGACGACCAGATTGGGCTCCATGGTGCACGGATAAGGCACCTCGGCAAATTCCGGCGCGCGCACGAATGTCGCCGCCATTTTCTTCGGGTCGACATCGATATATTCAGGAATGTCGCGTTCCGGGCTTTGCAAGGCTTCCAGAACCAGCGCCATGTTCTTCGATTTTTCTTTGACCTCGACAACGTCGCCCGGCTTCAGGCGCGCAGAGGGAATGTTGGTGCGCACGCCGTTGACCATCACATGGCCATGATTGACGAACTGGCGCGCGGCGAACACGGTCGGCACGAATTTCGCGCGATAGACAATCGCATCAAGCCGGCTTTCCAAAATGCCGATCAGGTTCTCTGCGGTATTGCCGCGGCGGCGCACAGCTTCGCCATAGATGCTTGAAAACTGCTTTTCGGTGATGTTGCCGTAATAGCCTTTAAGCTTTTGCTTGGCCATCAGCTGGATGCCGAAATCGGACGGTTTGCCCTTGCGGCGCTGGCCGTGCATGCCAGGTCCGTAGTCGCGTTTGTTGACGGGAGATTTTGGCCGGCCCCAGACGTTTTCGCCGACCCGGCGGTCAAGCTTGTGCTTGGCGCTGCTGCGCTTGGACATTATTCCTCACTATCGACGTGGCCCGGCTCCGAGGCCTATCCCCGGAGCGATCTCAACGGCGGTCCACACGCCATCCGTTATTCGAGGCTGGGCCTATAGGCTGCGCACGACAATCTGTCAATTCACCGGCCGGCGCGGGCTCACGAGCGGATCGAAAACGGCGTAAATTCGGTCTCGCTGTCATAGACATCAACGCCTTCGGCGCGTTTCAGCATCGCCACCAGCCGATAGGTGACCGGCGTCAACAGCGCCTCCCACAGGACTTTGAGGACATAGTTGGTGACCAGCACGGTGAGCACCTGGCTGGTGGTCCATATGCCGAGAAAGGCGATGGGGTAAAATAAAAGGCTATCGACGCCCTGGCCGACAATGGTCGAGCCAATTGTCCGCTGCCACAGATGCTTGCCCGCCGACCAGACTTTCATGCGCGCCATGACGAAGGCATTGGCAAGCTCGCCCGCCCAGAAGGCGATTACCGAGGCGAGGACAATGCGCCAGGTGAGCCCAAACACCGCCTCATAGGCCGCCTGCCCGTCCCAGCCCGGCGCCGGCGGCATCGCGACGACCGCCCAGGCCATGAACGCCATGAACAACACCGCCGCAAACCCCGCCCAGACGACACGGCGCGCCCGCGCATAGCCGTAGACTTCCGTGAGGACGTCGCCGAGCACATAAGACAGCGGGAAAAACAAAATGCCCGCGCCGAACACCCCGACCGACCAGCCAAATATCGTCCACTCGCTAAACTGCACCAGCTTGGCCGCGCCGATCAGGTTTGAGCAAATCAGGATCGCAACAAACGCCGCCATCATGAAGTCATAATATTTGAACCGATGCGTCGAGAGCGCCGCGGCGTTATCAATGCGTTGGACTTGTGTTTGCGCCACGAAAACCCCGCTCCGTTCAAAACCCGGCGCGAGTATGCAGCGGTTTGCGCGAAAGAAAAGCGCGAGCCTCGCCTATTGCTCGCTTTGCCTGCGCGCCAGCGCTCTGATGGCGCCATGGAGGGTGCGGATTTCGGCTTCGGTGAACCCGGCCCTGGAGAACGCCGCGCGTAAGTTGCGCACCATGCCCGGACGCTTTTCCGGCGGGTAGAAATAATCCGCCGCATCGAGCGCAGCCTCTAACCGGTCAAAGAAATGCGCAAGCTCGACTTTGCTCGCCGGCGCCTCTTGGTCGCGCGGCGGTTCAATCGCCGCCATATCTCCGGCGCGCGCCCATTCATAAGCCGCCACCAACACCGCCTGCCCCAGATTGATTGATGCAAAAGCCGGGTTCACCGGGATCGACAAGATCGCATCCGCGCGCGCCACATCGTCGCTGGAAAGCCCGTTGCGCTCGCCGCCGAAAAGCACCGCGCAGCGCTGCCCGGAACCGACGCGCGCGCGCAGCTCTCTCGCCGCCTCCTCCGGCGTCAGCGTGGGCGTCGCCAGCTCGCGCCGGCGGGCGGTGGTGGCGATGACATATTGGCAATCGCTGAGCGCGCCATCGAGGTCATCAAAAACTTGCGCCTGATCGATCACCAGCGAGGCGCCAGACGCCATCGCCGCCGCCTTCGGATTGGGCCAGCCGTCACGCGGCGCGGTAAGCCGCAATCCGGAGATCCCGAAATTTAACATTGCGCGCGCCGCCGCGCCGATATTTTCCCCCATCTGAGGCGCGACAAGCACGAAAATCGGCGCCGGTTCGACGCCTTCACGCGCTCTTGTTCTGCTAATCCGCATTTGTTTCACCCATCCCTGCCGCACCGGCGCTGTTTGCTCTTGCCGGCCTTTGACCTCAGCGCGCCGGATGCTATAGCCCGGCGCACACATTAGATATTATGCGCGCATTCGCGCCACGTCCAAAAGCAACCCCGGTAGGTCTTTCCATGCAGAAAATCAAAGTCGAAAATCCAGTCGTCGAAATGGACGGGGACGAGATGACCCGGATCATCTGGCAGATGATCAAGGACAAGCTCATCAATCCCTATCTCGATATCGACCTGAAATATTTCGACCTCGGCATGGAGAGCCGCGACGCCACCGACGACCAGATCACCATTGACGCCGCTGAAGCAACCCTGAAATACGGCGTCGCGATCAAATGCGCGACCATCACGCCGGATGAGGCGCGGGTTGAGGAATTTGGCCTCAAAAAAATGTGGCGCTCGCCCAATGGCACCATCCGCAATATTCTCGGCGGCGTCGTCTTCCGCGAACCGATCATTATCCGCAATGTGCCGCGCCTGGTCCCCGGCTGGACCAAACCGGTGATCATCGGCCGTCACGCCTATGGCGACCAGTATCGCGCCACCGACATATTGTTTCCCAGCAAGGGCAAGCTGACCTTGAAATGGGAAGGCGCCAATGGCGACGTGATCGAAGAGGAAGTCTTTGATGCGCCGTCGAGCGGCATCTATATGGGGATGTATAATCTCGACCAGTCGATCCGCGATTTCGCCCGCGCCAGTTTCAACTATGCCCTGCAGCGCAAATACCCGCTGTATCTTTCGACCAAAAACACCATCATGAAAAAATATGACGGGCGTTTTAAAGACCTGTTCGCGGAAATGTATGAAGCCGAGTTCAAGGAAAAATTTGCCGAGCATGGGCTGACTTATGAGCACCGGTTGATCGACGACATGGTCGCGGCCTGCCTCAAATGGTCGGGCGGTTATGTCTGGGCGTGCAAAAACTATGATGGCGATGTACAATCAGACACCGTCGCGCAAGGCTTTGGCTCGCTTGGCCTGATGACTTCTGTGTTAATCTCGCCGGACGGGAAAACCGTTGAGGCCGAAGCCGCGCATGGCACCGTGACGCGCCATTATCGCCAGCACCAGAAGGGCGAGGCGACCTCGACCAACTCAATCGCCTCAATCTACGCCTGGACCCGAGGTCTCGCTCATCGCGGCAAGCTCGACAGCAATGACGCGCTGACGAATTTTGCAACCACGCTGGAAGAAACCATCATCAAAACCGTAGAAGCCGGGCACATGACAAAAGACCTCGCCCTCTTAATTGGCGCCGAGCAAAAATGGCTCACCACCGAAGGCTTCCTCGATAAGGTCGCCGAAAACTTCCAGACCGCACTCAACGCTTAAGCCCTCCCATGGGCGATAGCGCAGGCAAAACGCCGCCACCCGTTAAGGCGATTTTAAAATCCGTGTTCGGGTTTGACGCCTTTCGTCCGGGTCAGGAGGAAATCGTCTCGGCGATTCTTGATGGCCGCGATATTCTGGCGATCATGCCCACCGGCGCCGGCAAAAGCCTGTGCTACCAATTGCCGGCGGTGTATGGCGACGGCCTCACCGTTGTAGTGTCGCCGCTGATTGCGCTGATGGAAAACCAGGTCGCGCAATTGCGTGCGCTTGGCGCAGCCGTCGGGGTAATCCATTCAGGGCGCGACCGTGAGGCGTCCATCGCTGACTGGCGCGCCGCCGCCGCCGGCGAGACCCGGCTTTTATACATGTCGCCCGAGCGGCTGATGACGCCGCGCATGTTGTCCGCGCTTAGCGGCGTAGATCTCCGCCGCATCATCGTTGATGAGGCCCATTGCGTCAGCCAGTGGGGGCATGATTTTCGCCCCGACTATATGGCGCTGACCCAGCTTGGCGATCATTTCCCCGGCGTGCAAATCGCCGCCTTCACCGCAACCGCCGATGCGCGCACGCGTGAGGAAATTGTCAGGAGCCTGCTTGGCCCCGGCGGGCAAGTGTTCGTTCACGACCTCGACCGGCCGAATATCGACATCGCCATTGAGCAAAAAACCGCCGCCAAGGACCGCCTCGCCGCGCTGATGGATGAACATCGCGGCGAACAGGGCATCATCTACGCACTGTCGCGCAAGAACACCGAGGAGATTGCCGCCGATCTTGAGGCCCGCGGGCACAAAGTCGCCGCCTATCATGCGGGGCTCGACCCTGAGACCCGCAATGATCGCCTCAACGCCTTTCTGACCGAGCCGGACCTCACCATCGTCGCCACCGTCGCCTTCGGCATGGGCATCGACAAGCCGGATATCCGTTTCGTTTTTCATCACGACATCGCATCCTCCATTGAAAGCTATTATCAGGAAATCGGCAGGGCCGGCCGCGACGGCGCGCCGGCGCGCGCGGTGATGTTATATTCCGGCGGCGACGTTGGGCGGCGTGTACGGATGATTACCCGCAACGATGATGACAATGCCGCCTCGCGCGCGGAGATGCGCCGGCTCGATGAGCTGGCCACTTTGTGCGAACAAACCGGTTGCCGGCGCCAAACATTGCTGGCGCATTTCGGACAAGAGACCGACCCTTGCGACAATTGCGACAATTGCCGCGAGCCGCCGAAACGGGTTGACGCCAGCGCCGATGCACGGCTTGTGGTTGACGCTGTCGTCGCCAGCGGGGCGATGTTTGGCGCGGTCCACATCATCGATATTTTGCGCGGCGCCGACACCCAGAAAATCCGCAAGAGCGGCCATGAGGCGTTGCCCGTCTATGCCGCCGGCAAGCATCACCCCACCGAACAATGGCGCCATCTCATCCGCCAGATGACCGCCGACAAGCTGCTGATCGCCGAGCCAACTTATGGCGGGCTAAAACCCGGCGAAGCAGCACGCGCGCTGATGTCCGGCGATAACGACTATGCGATGCGCGCGCCGCCGCCGCCAAGAAAAGCCCGACGCACCCGCAAAGCCGCGCCGGCCGCAGCGGTTGGCGACCAGGCCTTGCTGGCGGCGCTCAAACAGCACCGCCTGGCGCTGGCGCGCGAGCGCGGCGCGCCAGCTTTTGTCATTTTCTCCGACCGCACGTTAGTCGACATGGCCGCCCGCAGACCCTCGACCCGCGTTGAATTTGGCGAGGTGTTCGGTGTCGGCGCGGCCAAAACCGAGGCTTTCAGCGATCAGTTTATCGCCATCATCCGCGACCATGCAGGTTGACCGGCGCACTGAAACCCGCTTGCCCCGCGCCGACAACTGGTTTTTCGGCCTTTCCTCCCATAATCGGGGCGCTTTACCGCATCCCCGGTCGCCAAATCCGCCAACGCATGGCAAGAATACGGGTCGGGGCCCAACTGGCGTACCCCCCAAAGGCGCCCACGGAGTTTGTAATGAGACCAGTACCGTTCGTCCTCGCCGCCAGCCTTTTCACCGCCGGTTTTCTGGCCGCCGCGCCGAACGCCGCTGCCGAAGAAACGCGCAGCTTCGACTTGCCGGAATTCGATCGTATCGACATGTCCGCCGGCGTTATTCTCATCGCCGATGTCGGCTCGCAACAATCGATTATCGTCAAGACCAACAAAGGCGATTACAGCGACTTCACCATTAAAGTCAGCAATGGCGAATTAAACATCTCACGCGAACGCAATCCGCTCAGCTGGCATAGCAGCAAGTCGGATTACAAAGTAATCGTCAGTGTACCGACATTAACCGCGCTCGACGCCTCGTCTGGCGCGCGTGCAAAAATCTTCAACATCGATGCTGCGCGTTTCGCGATTGATTTGTCGAGCGGGGCTCACGCTCTGCTTGAGGGAAAATGTAAAAGCTGCTTGCTTGACCTTTCGAGCGGGGCTGATCTTGAGGCCAAAGGCCTTGAATGCGACAATGCCGATATTGATGTTTCAAGCGGCGGCCACGGCGTCATCAGCGTATTGGATACCGTCAAAGGCGGCGCCTCGAGCGGCGGTCATGTTGTTGTCTATGGAAACCCGAGCCAGGTAAATATCAGCAAGTCGTCCGGCGGACGGATTAAGATTGTCGCCAGCGCGCAAGCCACACGCGATTAAGACGCGGGCGGCTCGACAGGCTCCACGGTTTCTGCATCCGCAAACGGGTCTGGAACTTCGGCCAGCGAGAGTTGCAACCGCCGGTGCAGTTGCGGGCGGGTGCGCGACAGCGTCCGGAAATCTTCCTGATCGAGCACGATCATATCACAGGTCGAAATTGCGGTCGCCGTTTCCGCCTGCACCCCGGTCAATAAAGAGCGCGCGCCCCAATATTCACCCTCATCGAGACGCACCGGCGCAAGCGCCGGGCGGTCTGGATCAACAATTTCCACCTCGCCCGAGCCGATCATAAACAACGCGCCGGGCTTTTCGCCGCCAACCGCTATCACCGATCCTGGCGGCGCCATGCGCGCTTTTAAAACTTTCAATACTTCGGTGATTTCCTCCGGCTTCAGTAGCGCAAACACTTTGGAACGCGCCGCCATGCCCCAGGTGACGATGAAATCCTGACGGCGAAATTCTTCCATAAAGCCGCTGGCGATTATCCCGATGGGCAGGGCGAAAAACCCAAGCCCGCTCACCATGACGACGCCGGCCAGCATTTTCCCGAGCGGCGTTTCCGGCGTCACATCGCCATAGCCGACCGTTGTCAGCGTCACAATCGCCCACCACATTGCTTCGGGCACGGTTGAAAAATTGCTGCCCGGCCGGTCGCCTTCCGCCAGATAAAGCATCGATGCGGAGATGATGACCATGCCGAGAAGCACAATCAAAACGCCCATCAGCGCAGAGCGCTCACGCGCCAGCACCCGCAACATGGTGTTGAAGGCCGGCGAGAACCGCGCGAGCTTGAAGAACCGCAACAGCCGCAATATCCGCAGGACGCGCAGATCAATTGCGAATAAAAATCCGAGATAAAAAGGCGCGATCACCAGAAGATCGACAATCATTAACGGTCCGCGGGCAAATTTCAGCCGCGCGCGTAACGGCGGCAGACCACGAAAGGGCGGGTGCTCCGTACACACCCAGAGCCTTGCCGCATATTCTAGTGAAAATATTGCAATCGATATGATGTCGAACAGTCTGAAAAAAACCATATGGCGGTCGTGGATCGCCGGTACAGTCTCCAGGGAAAACGCAATCACATTGAGAATGATCAGCGCCGCCATCGCGCTTTCAAACAAGCGGCTCTGCCAATCGTGTGAGTGACCGGCTTCGAGCACCTTATAAAGTCGCGCTTTCAGTCCCCTACCGGGGGCGCCCTGGGGATGTCGCAGCGACTGCGCGTCGGAAGGCTCTCCATGGTCAGTCAAAACTGTGTTCTCCCCGCGCGATGGCGCTATCAACCTCCTTAGCGCAGCGCGTGAAAAACATGCAACGATTTTCACGCTAGCGGGACGGAAACAGCCGAATGCGAGGGCGCTGCGGCAATCTCCATCGGTTTTGCTTGCGTCTCAAGGCCAGACGCGAACATCTCCTCTTGATTCGTTGCAAACCGGCGGCGGCGACTACCCTCCTTGGCCAGAAGCAGTTTGCCCGCAAAAACAGCACGCCCTGCCGCTTTTCGCTTTCTCAAACCGCTGAATATGTCAGGGTCGAGAGCAACACGATGGGAGAAAATCATGAGTAAATTCAATTATGCACTTTTGTGCACGGCCGCTACTGTTGTGCTCGGCTGGACATCAGCAAATGCTGAAACCCGTGCGTTCGACTTTGACGGGTTCTCCCGGGTTGGCGCATCTGCCGGGATCAGCGTGCAAATTACGACGGGAGCTGACTATTCAGTGCGCGCCGAGGGTAGCGACGCCGGGCTGGCCGATCTCAAAATCACTAACAAGGACGGCGCCCTCAATATCGGCCGCAACAAAACCAAGCTCTTTAAACGCCGCTCAGATATTTCCGTCTACATAACAATGCCCGCGCTCGAAGGCGTGCGCGCCTCAAGCGGATCAGATATCCAGGCGACAGGCATTGATGCAGGCAAATTCTCCGTGAGCGTATCGAGCGGCGCCGATGTCTCGCTCGCCGGTCAATGCGACGATATTAGCGCCAGCGTATCGAGCGGGTCTGACCTCGACGGCGAAAATCTACGCTGTCGCAACGCCAGCGTCACTGCGTCGTCCGGTGCGGACGCTTCCGTTTTCGCCAGTGAAGAAGTGACCGCCAATGCGTCCAGCGGCGGCGACATCGACATTTATGGGGCGCCGGAAATCCGTAATATCAACAAGTCCAGCGGCGGCGACGTCTCCATTCGCAATTAACAAAACCAGGCGTTCGCCTTAGCTGGCGATCGCCTGTTCTATAGACTTGATGGCTTTGGCGGCATTGGCGCCGTCCGGGCCTCCGGCTTGCGCCATGTCCGGCCGGCCGCCGCCGCCTTTGCCGCCGATTGCCTCCGCGCCGACGCGCGCCAGATCAACCGCCGAGAGACGGTCTTTCAGATCATCCGTCACACCGACCGCCAACGCGGCCTTACCGTCATTGATGCCGATGAATACGGCAACGCCAGCGCCCATTTTTTTCTTCGCCGCATCCACCAGCCCGCGCAAATCTTTTGGCGCCACACCCTCAAGCACGCGTCCGGTGAATTTGACGCCGGCGATTTCCCGGACGTCGTCATCGCGCGCCTCGCCGCCGCCGCCAAGCGCCAGTTGTTTTTTTGCCTCAGCGAGGTCGCGCTCGAGTTTTTTGCGTTCTGCGACCAGCGCCGAAATCCGCTCCGGCAATTGCGCGGGAACCGTTTTCAGCGCATCGGCCGCAGTGCAGGCCAGCCCAGCCTGGGCTTCGAGATATTGCCGCGCCGCCTCGCCGGTCAGCGCTTCCACCCGGCGCACGCCCGCCGACACCGCGCTTTCACCAATGATTTTAAACAGCGCAATATCGCCAACGCGCGAAACATGGAGGCCGCCGCAAAGTTCAACCGAGAACGGCTTGTCTGAGCCGTCAAGCGCCGCGCCCATCGTCAGGACACGGACATCATCATCGTATTTCTC
>JAADIQ010000041.1 GCA_013151255.1 Alphaproteobacteria bacterium | reverse complement strand
ACCGGGTCACGTCAATCTAGAATTTATGGAAACTTTTTTAGAAGCGCCATGGCAGATGTGGGCGACGCTGGGGATTATTAGCGTCACCATCATCTTTTACACGCTCGACCGGTTCCCGCTCGAACTGATATCGGCCGGGGCGATTGTCGCGCTATTGTTTCTGTTTCTGATCGCGCCGATGTCGCGCGACGGGGTCAATGTGCTGACTACCGAGACGCTGTTGTCGGGGTTCGCAAGCCCGGCGCTGTTCGCCATTCTCGGACTGTTGATCATCGGTCAGGGGATGTTCCAGTCCGGCGCGCTTGAGCATCCGACCGAATATCTCCTGCGCGCCTTCGACAAGCGTCCGCGCGTGGTGATCGCCGCGGTGTTCTTCGTCATGGTGATCAGCGCGTTTTTGAACAACACGCCCGTGGTCGTCATGTTCATCCCTATCATGGCGGCGCTTGCCCAGCAGAGCAAAACCCCGGTCGCCCGGTTTATGATGCCGCTGTCTTTCCTGTCGATATTCGGCGGCATGACCACCATCATCGGCTCATCAACCAACCTTCTCGCGCTGCAATCTTACCGCGCCACCACCGGCACCGAGATCGGGTTTTTTGAACTAACGCCCATGGGCCTCATCCTTGCCAGCGTCGGCATCATCTATCTGTTGACCGTCGGGCGCTGGCTGATGCCGATCCGCAGCAACCCAAACCAGCCCGCCATCAATGAGCGCGAGGGCAAACATTTTATCGCGCAAATCGAAATCACCCGCGGCCACCCGCTGGTCGGCAAAGGCCCGGTGGCGGGCCTGTTCGTTGATTTGCCGGACATCACGGTGCGCATGGTTCAACGCCGCAAAAATGCGATCCTGCCGCCGTTTGACGATTTCGCCTTTAAGACCGGCGATATGGTTATCGTCGCCGCAACCCGGCCGGCGCTGACCTCGCTGCTCAAATCTAACCCGGATATGCTCGAAGGCCTGATGGCCGAGACCTCTATCGCCGACGAAGAAGACGGCTCGGTCCAGCGCTCGACCCAATTGACGATGATCGAGGCGATTGTCGCGCCGGGCTCGCGGCTGATCGGGCGCTCGATTGTCCAGATCGGCTTTCACACCCAGACCGATTGCGTCATCGTCGGTATTGAGCGGCGCAGCCGGATGATCCGGACGCAGATGAACACCATCCGGCTTGAAGCCGGCGACGTTTTGTTAATCCTCGGCGACATCAACGACGTTCGCAATTTGCGCTCAGACCGCGATATCTTGATGCTCGAATGGTCGATGCAAGGCCTGCCGGACCCGCGTAATGCGCGCATCGCCGCCCTCATCTTCGCCGGCGTGGTCGGCGCGACAGCCTCGGGTCTCGCGCCAATTGCAATTTCCGCCATCGCCGGCGCCACCGCGATGGTCGCCACCGGTTGCCTCAATGTGCGCCAGGCCGCGCGGGCGATAGACCGGCGGATATATCTCCTGATCGGCGCCTCGCTCGCCATGGGCGCGGCGCTGGAGCGCACCGGCGGGGCGGCGCTTATCGGCGAAGGCCTCGCGGTCACCGCCGGCCAGTACGGGCCGACCGTCCTCATCTCCGCATTCTTTATTCTCTGCGCCGCCCTCACCAATGTTCTGTCCAATAACGCCACCGCGGTTCTGTTCACGCCGATTGCCGTAAGCGCGGCGCGTCTGGTGGGGATTGACGAGCACATATTGGTCCTGACCGTAATATTCGGCTCCAATTGCTCTTTTGCAACACCGGTCGCCTATCAGACCAATCTCCTGGTGATGACGCCGGGTCATTATAAATTCAGCGACTTTACCAAGGTTGGCGGGCCGCTGATCATCCTGATCTGGCTGGTCTATACAGCAGTTGCACCATTTTACTTCGGTCTGGTTTGACACACGCCATCAGGTCTATTTTTTGCCTTTACGAATTGCTCCTAATAGATAAATATCGCCCCTAAACCGGAAATAATGAGGGGCCGTAAAATGCGTTATACTTTAGCTTGTATTGTAGCTTTATTTTCAACCGCAGCACTCGCTGCGCCGCCGATTGAGGCTTATGGCGAGCTCGCTGAAATTCGTAGCTTTGACATTTCGCCTGATGGTTCGCGTTTCGCATTTTTCAGACGCCAGGGCGACAGAGAAATCATGGTCGTGTTTGAAGCCGGCGCCGGGGTTATTGGCAGCCTCGACGTGACCGAGGTTAAAGCCCGCCGTCTCGACTTCATTTCTAATAAACACGTAGTCGTATTTGCCTCACAAACAACCAAACTTGGCGGCGGTTTCGAAGACAATCAGGGGATGAGTTTTAACATCGAAACCGGTGAAGTCTTGGCTTTGATGAGCAAGGAGAAAAGATATCGATTTTACGCCGCAACGGCAGGCGGCCAACTGACGCCTACTGACAATCCTGACGAAGCATTTTTTACGACCTGGACGGCGGCGAAAGGCGAAAAAGCGCGATCAACTTTAGTCAGAGGAAATTTGATTACCGGGAAAGCATCCATTGTCACAAAAGGCAGCTCCAGTTCGATTGATTGGTCTGTCACCCGAGATGGGACCGTGATCGCGCGCGAAGACTATGACGACAGCACAAACCTCTATGAGATTTACACGCGCAAAGATGGCGTCTGGAAGCGCATCTACCGGGAACGGTCTGAACTCCCAAAAATCGGGTATGTTGGCTATCTACCAGACCGCTCAGGCCTGCTTGTTTGGAAAAATTTGTCGAAATATTCCGTGCAAACGCTTCACAAACTTTCATTTGACGGGACGTTATCGGAGCCGTTGTACAACTCTGAAAACCGTAACATTAACGCCGTTTACAGGGACTCCTGGGATCAGGTTATCGGTTTTCGTTACGCCGGCATGAAGCCTTCCTATTTCTTTTTTGATCAAGGCATAAACGAAGCCGTCAATCGTGTTGCATCTTCGTTTCCGGACGATGCTGTCATCCTTTCGGACTGGACCGACGATTATTCACAGTTGGTATTTTTTGTTTCAGGCGCAAAAACTGCGCCTGCGACATTTCTGCTAAATCGGAACACGCGCGCATTCGGAAAACTTGTTCCTAACTATCTGCGGATTGCGGACGCAGATATTATGCCTGTCGATTTAACCGAGTACAAAGCGCGCGACGGATTGGTCATCCCATCACTCCTCACGCATCCGAAAGGCGCAACCAAGGGCTCGAAACTCCCTCTCATTATTATGCCCCATGGCGGGCCTGAGGCCTTTTCCAGTTTGGGGTTTAGCTATCGCGCTCAATATTTTGCCAGCCGGGGGTATTTGGTGCTTCAGCCAAACTTCCGGGGCTCGGCCGGTTTCGGCACCGACCACATCGATGCCGGGCACGGAGAATGGGGTGGCAAAATGCAGGACGACCTCACAGACGGCGTCAATCATCTGGTGGCGGAGGGCTGGGCCGACCCTGATCGCGTATGCATCATTGGCGCAAGCTATGGCGGATATGCGGCTTTGGCCGGCGGCGCATTCACGCCGGACCTGTATAAATGTGTCGCTGCAATTGCACCTGTTACGGATGTGTCAGCCTTTTTGAATGATATTGCCTTTGACCTGGGAAAAAATAGCTCCTCTATTTCCTATTGGAAAGATTGGCTCGGAGACCGACAAAAAGACAAAGAGGCAATGGCGGCAATTTCTCCTGTAAATTCTGCGGGGAATTTTAAAAGCCCGGTGCTTTTAATGCACGGCACAGACGATACGATTGTACCCTACAATCAAAGTATAAAAATGCGCGATGCCTTGCTGGGCGCCCGCAAGGATGTCCGATTTGTGAAACTCGATAAGGAGGATCACTGGATGTCCAACAATGAGACACGCCTTCAAGCGCTCAAGGAGCTTGACCGTTTCGTAAGAGAGACAATTGGCCCCGCCAGGTAGCATTATGCGTCAATTTTGCTTGAGCACGGCGCGCCATAGCTGGCGCGCCGTTGTTTTGTTGCCCCGTTGCTAATTGCCCGCTAAGATTCATGCATTAGGGTTGGGTTATGAGTAACGAAGATTTTGCCAGGCGTTTCGGTCTTGAGGGCGGTGAATTTTATGTCACCGCGCCGGCGGCCTGCCCATATTTGCCGGGCAAGCGCGAACGCAAGGTGTTTTCCTATCTCAGCGGCGCCGGCGCTTCATCAACCAATGCGCTGTTGACGCGGCGCGGCTTTCGCCGCTCGCAAAACATTATTTACCTTCCAGCCTGCGAGGGATGCAGCGCCTGCGTGCCGGTCCGCGTTGTCACCGGCGATTTCAAAATGTCGAAATCACGCAAGCGCATCCTCACCCGCAACGCCGATCTCATCCGCTGCGTGAAACAGCCGCGCGCCACCGGTGAACAGTTCTCGATACTGCGCGGCTATCTCGACGATCGCCACGACGATGGCGGCATGGCCGACATGACGGTGCTCGATTATGCGTCAATGGTTGAGGAGACCGCGGTCGACACGATGGTGGTTGAATATCGCCTGCGCGATAAAGCCACCGGCGATGAGCGACTGATCGCAACGGCGCTCACCGACAAGCTCACCGACGGGCTTTCAATGGTCTATAGTTTTTTCGAGCCGGACGAAGCCGCGCGCAGCCTTGGGCGGTTCATGATCCTCGATCATATTTCGCTCGCGCGCGAGTTTGACCTGCCTTACGTCTATCTTGGCTATTGGGTGCAAGGCTCGCCGAAGATGGACTACAAGACCGACTTCCAGCCGCTGGAAAGACTGGCCGCAACCGGCTGGGTCCGAATGGACCGCCAGACCTCTTAAGCACAGCCCCTTTAATAACGGCCCCTCAATCCGCAAAATTCAGTTTTGCTGGAACCTCGCGCGATTAACGCGAATCGCCCGAGGCGGATAGCTTTGAGCAGCCCCGACAATCGGCTATGCCAGTGCAACAACAGCCGCCGCCGAATCAAGACACCATTCTCCCATCGGCCACTGAGGGGCAATTGCATGATCAAGAGACGTCATCTTCTCGCGGGCGGCATGGCCGGACTTGCCGCGGGCTGCGAATGCGGTGTTCCCGCCGGGCTGGAAGATATTGGCGGGACGGTGCGCACGCGCGAGCTAAAAATGGTGACCACCTGGCCGAAGGATTTTCCAGGCCTTGGCACCATGGCTGAGCGCACCGCCCAGTTCATCACCGACATGTCCGGCGGCGCCATACGCGTTAAGGTGTTTGCCGCCGGCGAGCTGGTCGGCGCGTTTGAAAGCTTTGATGCGGTCGCCAGCGGCGCGGCGGACCTTTATCACGGCGCTGAATATTACTGGGTCGGCAAATCACCGGCTTTCGCGTTCTTTACCGCCGTCCCGTTCGGCATGACCGCCAATGAAATTTCCGCGTGGACAGAATTTGGCGGCGGCCAGCAACTTTGGGACGAGCTGTCTGCAAAGTTTAACATCAAACCCTTCGCCGCCGGCAATACCGGCCACCAGCTCGCCGGCTGGTACAAACGCGAAATCAATTCGCTGGAAGATTTGCGCGGCATGAAAATTCGCATGCCCGGCCTTGGCGGCGAGGTGTTAAGGCGCATCGGCGCCTCAGCGGTGGCGCTGCCGGGCGGTGAGATTTACCAGGCGCTGCAATCGGGCGCGATTGACGGCACCGAATGGGTAGGCCCGTGGAACGATCTTGCCTTCGGGTTTTACGACCAGGCGAAATATTATTACTGGCCCGGCATTCACGAGCCTGGCGCCCAGCTTGGCGTCGGCGTCAATCTCGGCGTCTGGGAAGGGATGAACGCACAGGAGCAATCGATCATCCAGGGCGCCTGCCAGCGCGCCAACTATCTTTCGATTGCGGAATATATTTATCACAACGCCACCGCGCTCGACCAATTGGTCAACCAACACGGGGTGGAGCTGCGCCGCCTGCCTGATGATGTGTTGGCGGCGATGGCCGTGAGACAAAAAACGTGCTGGAAGAAACCGCCGCCCATGACGACATTTCCAGGCGGGTGTTTGAAAGCTACAAAATCTCACTCGAACGCAGCCAGGCTTGGAGCCGGATTTCCGACGAAGCCTTCATGCAGGTGCGCCGTGAAATGTTTGAGTTTTGATAAATTCACCTATGGGGTCTGTGATTTATTTCTTTAACGCAAGGGAAGTCGGTGGCAGGGCTTATCGATTAGCTCGCCCCCTCCGTCACTTCGTGACACCTCCCCCGCAAGCGGGGGAGGAATTAAGTTACAGTTTGTCGCGAGCTTTTTCTTCCCCCGCTTGCGGGGGAAGTGGCCGCGAAGCGGTCGAAGGGGGCAATCAACGGATCATCCAGTCAATCTTTGGAGTTCTGGAACCATGCTAACCCTTGCAGGCGACATATTAAACTGGGCGGCGGCGGGCATCGTCTTTCCACTGATGTTCCTGCCGGCGGCAGCCCTTGTCACGCACGGGCGAGCCCGTTCCACCGCGATATGGTTTGTGGGTGTCGCCGCTATCGTTGCTGCGGGCGTTACCTTTGCCGCACTGGCGCCGGCCTTGCGCATAACGCCGCCAGTGCCAACGCTGCTTATATATTTCTCTGTAGTGGCGGTGCTTGGCGGCGCCATATGGATTGCCGGCGGCCCAGCCTCCGTCATTGCATTGCTGTCGCCGCTGCTGGACGGCTTCGTGCGCCGGACCGGCCGGACTGTGATGTGGCTTATCTTGGTGATGGCCGGGGTGCAGTTCGGCATTGTGGTTTTGCGCTACGTCTTCGGCGTCAATTTTATCTTCATGCAGGAATCCATCACCTATATGCACGGCGCCGTCTTTTTGCTCGCCGGGGGCTATGCGCTCCTCACCAACGATCATGTGCGCGTTGATATTTTTTACCGCGACGCACCGCCCAAACACAAAGCTTTGGTTGATTTCCTCGGAACCTATTTTCTGTTGTTTCCGGTTTGCCTGCTCCTGTTGTGGACCGCCTCGCCCTATGTCGGCGTATCGTGGAGCGTCACGGAGGGCTCGGCGGAAACCTCGGGCATTCAGGGCGTTTACATATTGAAATCCCTGGTCCCGGCTTTCGCCATTCTCCTCGCCATGGCCGGCTTCACCAACGCCGCGCGCGCCGGCGAAACCCTAAAGGCGGGCGCCTAGATGGATTTTGTCATCGGCGATATGCATTTCTGCCTTTGCGCTGTCGCCGGCTGGCTCGACATCATCATGATCGTCACTCTCTGCGCGATGCTGATGGCCGGGTTTCCGGTGGCGTTTTCCCTCGCCGGCACGGCGCTGATGTTCGCGATCCTCGGCCTCACCTTTGGCGTCTTCGATCTCAGCTTCGTGCGTCCGTTCCCGCAGCGGATATTTGGCGCGGTCACCAACACAACGCTCATCGCCGTGCCGATGTTTGTGCTGATGGGGGTGATCTTAGAGAAATCGAAAATCGCCGAAGAGCTGCTCGACGAGATGGCGAAACTGTTCGGTTCGCGGCGCGGCGGGCTCGGTATTTCGGTGACGATTGTCGGCGCCCTGCTCGCCGCCTCCACCGGTATTGTCGGCGCCACTGTCGTCACCATGGGATTGCTCAGCCTGCCGACAATGTTGCGGCGCGGCTATGACCCATCTTTCGCCTGCGGCTCCATCGCCGCCGCCGGAACGCTCGGCCAGATTATTCCGCCGTCGATTGTGCTCATTCTTCTTGGCGACGTTATCTCCAACGCATACCAACGCGCCCAGCTTGAACAGGGCAACATGTCGCCGGAAACGGTGTCGGTGGGGCATCTGTTTGCCGGCGCGCTCATTCCCGGGCTGATGCTGGTCGGGCTTTATCTTCTGTGGCAGGTTTTTGTCGCAATCACACAGCCGCAAAAGGCGCCGGCGATCCCCGCGGCTGAGCTTGGCTCGCGCGGCGAGGTTTGGAAGGCGGCGATGAAGACGTTGCCGCCGCCGCTGCTCCTCATCATCGCGGTCTTAGGCTCCATCCTTGCCGGCGTCGCCACCCCGACAGAGGCCGCCAGCGTTGGCGCCATTGGCGCCCTCCTCATCGCCGGCGCGCGCCTGCGCCATAAGCCGGCGGCCATAGTCACCGGGCGCCCCGCCATTCTCGCCGGCGCAGCCGCGATTTTCGGCCTCGTCGTGCTCACCAGTACGCTCGATCTGCGCTTGGGGCGCGTCTCTGTTTCAGCGCTAGAGATGGCCGGCATCATCGCCGCCTTCGCGCTGTTCGCCGCGGCGATGTGGTCGGTTCTGGTGGCGTTGGCGCGGCTTCACCATGTCAAAGTGCTCAGCCCCATCGCTGACCAGACCACGCGCATCACCACCATGGTGTTCACCATCCTGATAGGCGCGGCGTTATTCTCGCTGGTGTTTCGCGGGCTCGGCGGCGACGATACGGTGCGCTCAGCGCTTGATGCTGCGCCCGGCGGTATTGTCGGCGCGGTCATCACCGTCATGCTCGTCATGTTCCTGCTCGGCTTCTTTCTCGACTTTATCGAAATCACGTTGGTGGTCGTGCCGCTGGTCGGCCCGCCGCTGCTGGCCATGGGGCTCGACCCGGTATGGCTCGGCGTGATGATGGCGATTAATCTGCAAACGTCGTTTTTAACCCCGCCCTTCGGCTTCGCCCTGTTTTACCTGCGCGGCGTCGCCCCGCCGGAAATCTCCACCGCCCAAATCTACCGCGGCGCCGTGCCGTTTATCTTTATTCAACTATTGGCGCTGGGGTTGCTGGCGCTGTTCCCGGGGCTCGCGACATGGTTGCCGGGGGTGCTTTATCAGTGACCCTAACGATAACATCTGCATCCAGTAACTGCCGCTTAAGGCATTGGTTACACTTGCGTGAGAATTTCCATCCTATGGAAGATTTGCTGGAAATTGTCGCGGATATTGTCGGCCAACTCATTGGCAAAGACGGTGGAAACCAACATCTGGCAGTGGCGCTAATTCTGTGGGGTATGGGTGCGACCGGGATCGCCATTGGCGTCTTCGTTTTCCGTGACACAATCGGTTTTGAGGTGTTTGGCGTTATTTCCTGCATAATCGGCTTTGGTTTCTGGCCGGCGCCAAAAATCATTGCTCGTCTCTCACACAAGAAACATTACTGAAGGCGCCCTGCGCAATGCCGACGTGATCCGGTAACTGCGTCATCCCACACCACCTGCAAAGTCTTTCAGCGCTTCAATGCGCTTGTCAATCGGCGGGTGGGTTGCGAACACGCCCGCAAAACGCGCGGTGTTTTCTATCATCATTTGTTGAATGTCGTTTGGCGCATCGATTTTTGAGTGGCCGGAGATTTTCTTTAGCGCTGAAATCATTGCGTCCGGGTTGCGGGTGAGCTCGACCGAGCCGGCGTCGGCGAGGAACTCGCGCTTGCGCGACAGGGAAAAGCGGATCACCAGCGCCAGCAGATAGGCGATGACGATCATGGCGATGGCGACCAGAATAAGGACGCCGCCGCCGCGGCTATCGCCTTTGCGTGAGCGCGTGTGCCCGCCGGCGCGCAGGCCGGTGCGGAACATGCTGCGAAACACCAGCTCGCCAAAGAATGAAAATATCCCGACGAAAATAACCGAGATAATCAACAGACGAACATCGCGGTTCATGATATGGGTGAGCTCATGGGCGAGCACCGCCTCGATTTCGTCCTTGTCGAGCGTATCAATCAGCCCGCGCGTCACGGTCACCTTGTAATTTTTATCCGTGAGGCCGCTGGCAAAAGCGTTCAGCGCCGGCGTCTCAACAATGTTGAGGCTCGGCATGGTAATACCGCGCGCGATGCAGAGATTTTCCAGCAAATTATAAAGTTCCGGCGCTTCCTTGCGCGACAGCCCGCGCGCGCCGACCGAGAGGTCAATGATTTTCTGATAGGAAATCCACGCAATAAAAAACCAGATGCCCGCGCCAAGAAAAGCAAATGGCCAGATGCGTTTGAGATGGTCGAGCACAAGGACAAGGCCTTCGCCAGCGCTCGCAACCGGCGTGGCGACGGCGACATAGCCCACCGCCAGGCCGTACATCAATAGCAAGAGCAGAACCGGAAACCCCGCCATCAAGGCGACGGACTTTAAATTGTTGTTCCAGATATGAGTTTGCAGGCCGAAGGCGCCCATGGCTCAGTCGCCCTGAAACGCATAGGCGCTGGCGGCGGCGGCGTGCAGCGCGGTCGTATCGAACACCGGCGCCGCCACATGCGCCTGCGACAAAATCATGCACAGCTCGGTGCAACCAAGAATGACGCCGTCGGCATCGTGGCGGGCGATAATCGCCTGCAAGGCGGCGCGCGATGGCTCAAGCACCTCTCCCTTCACCAGCTCATCAAGAATGATGCGGCCAATCTCTGCTTGTTCCTCCGCCGTCGGAACAAGAACGTCCCCGTCATAACGCTGGGCCAGCGCCGGGAGATAATGATCGCCGCCCATAACCACGGGCGTTCCGAGCAATAGCGGTTTTTTCGCGCCGGCGCTGTTCATGGCGTCGGTCAGCGCGTCGAGCAAATGAATAAGCGGCAGGCCGGTCGCTTCTTGCGCCGCTTCCGCTGCCACATGGGTGGTGTTCGACGATATCACCAGCGCTTCTGCGCCGGCGGCGGCCAGGTGTTCCGCGCCTTTAACCACTTCGGCGATAAAAGACGGCCAGTCGCCGGCGTCGTAATGGTGGATCATGGTCCCGTAATCGAGCGTATAAAGAACAATATTCGCCGAATGCTCGCCGCCAAGGCGCGCCCGCACTGCTTGGTTGAGCAGGCGATAATAAATCACGGTCGATTCCGGGCTGACGCCGCCGATGAGACCGAGCAGTTTCATTGCGGCGCTCCCACCGGACGCATCATGCCCAAAAGCTGTGGCGCGCCGGCGGGCAATGCGAGCGGCGCGATTGTTTTGAAGCCAAGCCGTTCATAAAGCGGTGTGTTTTTGGGGTTGGAGTTCTCAAGATAAGCCGGCGCGCCAGCCTCATCAGCGCGGCGCAACCCCTCGCGGATGATGCGCCCACCAAGGCCCCTACCCGTCATCTTCCGGCGTACGCCAACAGCGAATAGATAGTAGTGCGGCGCCTCAGGGTGGCCGGCCTGCATCGCTTGCTCCATTACATGCCCCCGCTTCAACGCGCCAAGGCCGCCGCTCCGCAAGAGGGATAAAAAAAGCATGCGCAACCCGCCCATCAACGGCAATTTTACGTCAACATGCGCCGGCAACCACAACGCAGCAGCGCCGCCTTCGGCGACATGACCAAAGCCCTGGCGCAGATAAACGCCCATGGCCAGTTCCAGAAAGGTCACCCGCTGCGGCTGCGTATTGCCATACATCCAGCCCATCACCGGATCGGTGCTAAACGCTTCGGCCAGAATGTCTGCAACCTCTTCTGCATCGCTCATGCTGGCGCTGCGAATTTCCGGCAACGGATAAGGGCTCTTATCCATCAACGCTAAAACTTCACATCCGGCGCCGCTTCAATCTGTGCGCGGCTGGCTTCGGGCACTTCAAAATATTCTTTTGCGGAGAAGCCGCCCAGCGGCGCCACCAGATTGCCCGGAATTTGCTGGATCGCGGTGTTAAATTCCTGCACCGCATTGTTGAAGAACCGCCGCGCCGCGGCGATTTTGTTTTCAACATCGGAAAGCTCGCGCTGCAATTCCAGAAAGTTGGTGTTGGCTTTGAGGTCGGGATAGGCCTCCGCCAGGGCGAACATCTTGCCGAGCGCGGCGCCGAGAACGCCTTCGGCTGCGCCTTGCGCCGCCGGGCCGTGGGCGGCTTGCGCGGCGTTGCGCGCGGTTATCACTGCATCGAGTGTATCTTTTTCATGCGCCGCATACCCCTTCACTGTCTCTACCAGATTGGGGATCAGGTCATGGCGCAATTTTAGCTGCACATCGACATCAGCAAAAGACTGTTCGGTGCGCTGGTTAAGCGCGACGATGCGGTTGTAGATTGTAACGACAAAAATAACGATCGCGACAATGAGCAGGATGAAGATCAAAAAACCGGACATGCGGTCTCCTTTTTGATTTGGCGGCGCGCCAAGGCTGGGCGACAGAGCCCTAGACTATTCAAAGCCAGGGGCAAAATTTCCAAGCAATGTTAGAGTGTTCGCCGCCGCCGGGCAATCACCGGGACGAACCATTCATCACGACAGAGGACCGTTTGGCGCCCGCATGAAGTGGGTTGACGGCCCTATTGCGCGGTGATGCCGCCGTCGATTTTGAACTCGGATGCGGTGACGAAACGCGATTCGTCCGACGCCAGATACAAGATGCAATAGCCCACATCTTCCGGCTCGCCGAGGCGCTGCAGGGGGATTTGCCTGACCAGGCGCCGCTCACCCTCCTCGCCGCCGCCGCCAAGCGCCAATAGCGGGTCGATAATCGGCGTGCGGGTGAACACCGGATGCACCGAATTGCAGCGAATATCATAGCCCGACCGCGCGCAATGCAGCGCAATCGACTTCGACATCATCCACACGGCGGATTTTGCGGCGTTGTAGGCGACCATATTGCCGTCAGCGATTATGCCGGCAACGGACGAAATGTTGATGATTGAACCGGGCTGGTTATCCTTCAGATACGGCATGGCGAGCTGGGTGCCGATAAAAATTGAATCGACATCGATGGATTGCGCGCCGCCAGTTTTCCCAGGTCTCGGTCTCGATATTGCCAAACGTGCCGATGCCGGCATTGTTGATCAACACGCTGATCCCGCCCATGAACTCAGAAGCCGCGCCAAGCGCCTCGACCCATTCGTCCTTACTGGTGACGTCATGCTTAATCGCTATCGCCGCGCCGGCATGCTTTTCGTTGATCGCCGCGGCGGTGGCTTTCGCGCCGTCAAAATTAATGTCGGTAAGTGCAACTTTCGCGCCCTCGGCCGCCAGCATCTGCCCGAAACACGCGCCGAGCCCCTGCGCACCGCCGGTAATGACTACTTTTTTCCCTGATACGCGCGCCATGTCAGCTCCTTGTCAATTTATTGCTGTTTTTAAGCACGGAAATTGCGCGCCGCTAGAGGTAATAACAGTTACCGCGACAATATTTACGGGTTGAGGCGTCGCATTATGCTCGTACCAGAGCGTCCGCCATTTCTTCAAGCTTTAGACAGGTTCGCCAATTTCGCCCCGTACCGCCAGGAAATGTGCGGCCAAGCTTTTCCGAGGCTTTCGACCTGCCAATGCCGGCCGGCGCATGAAAATAGATCGCCGACCGCACCGCTTTGACCTGCTCATCATTTGACAGCAACGCCTCAACATCTTTCAGCCGCTTTTTGTCAGCGGGCTGCGTGAGGAAAACAACATGCAGTTTTGATGGGTCGCTGCTTATGGCGGTAAACGGATTATTTTTGATCACAGCGCCCAACATGTCGCGATCGAGCATCAAGATATCCGGCTTAAACCCGAACTCTTTATGGATTGCCGCGCCAAGCTTGTTCGCCATCGACGTCGCGCTGGTTTTCGGCGATCGAAAAACAATATTGCCGCTTTGAATATAGGTGGAAACGTCGCTCGCGCCTTGCGCCTGCGTGATTGAACGAAGCGCCTGCATTGGCAGCTTGTTGTGACCGCCGACATTAACGCCGCGCAGCAAAGCAATCCGTACCGTCATGTTGAAGCCTAAATTCGTTCAGCCCTCTTCCTGGAGCTGTTGCATCGCCGCGGACATAAACTCGTCCATATGACGGCGGATCTGGTGGTCGGACTGGTCAATGCTGTTGGCGTCAAAATCGGCCCGGATTTTCCGGAAAACATCCTCATCGCCCGCCTCTTCAAGATCGGCCTTGATGACCTCGCGGGCATAGATCTCCGCGTCCTTGCCCTGCCGGCCGAGCAGCTCCGCCGCCCACAGGCCGAGCAGCTTGTTGCGGCGCGCCTCAGCCTTGAAGCGCAGCGTCGCGTCATGGGCGAATTTCTTCTCATATTTGTCTTCGCGGTCGTCAAAAGTCGTCATTCAACACTCTCCAGAACATCACGCCTTGCTCATCATTTAAGGTTACTTATAGGCGGATTGAAGGCTTCGCAATGCGGCGGCGTGCGGTGATTTTGACAAAGTCCTTTTCAACGCCGTCCAGAAGCCCTAAATCCCGCTTCTCGATCCGCCCGAGGCGTGCTAGCGAGACCTTAGCCGACCTCGTATCCCTAGTCGCACCGGGCCTGCCTGCCGCTCTATTCCGACTGCTCCAAAGGCCCGCATAAGGCTTTGAAAGGATTATCTAAATGGCCCGCCGAAAACAGATTTACGAAGGCAAGGCGAAAATCCTTTTTGAAGGGCCTGAGCCAGGCACCATCATCCAGTATTTCAAAGACGATGCGACCGCTTTTAATAACAAAAAGCACGCGGTTCTTGAGGGCAAGGGCGTCCTCAACAACCGCATCTCCGAATTCATCATGGTTGGGCTGGAGCGCATCGGCGTGGCGACGCATTTCATCAAACGTCTCAACATGCGTGAGCAACTGGTCCGCCAGCTGGAAATCATCCCGCTTGAAGTGGTAGTGCGCAATGTCGCCGCCGGGTCGCTGTCGAAGCGGCTGGGTCTGGAAGACGGCACGGCGCTGCCACGCTCGATCATCGAGTTTTATTACAAAGACGACAAGCTTGGCGACCCGCTAGTGTCCGAAGAACACATCACCGCCTTCAACTGGGCCAGCCCCCAGGAAATCGACGACATGATGGCGCTTGGCTTGCGGATTAACGACTACCTCGCCGGGCTGTTCGCCGGCGTTGGCATCAAGCTGGTCGACTTCAAGGTTGAATTCGGCCGCCAATATGAGGGTGACATGATGCGCCTCCTCCTCGCCGATGAAATCAGCCCCGACAGTTGCCGCCTGTGGGACATGGAAACCAACGACATCATGGATAAGGACCGTTTCCGCAAAGACCTCGGCAATGTCACCGACGCCTATCGCGAAGTCGCGCGCCGCCTCGGGGTTTTGCGCGAGAACGAGAGCACCGGCGCCCAAGGGCCGGTGCTGGTGAGCGACAATGGGGACAATGCCAGCAAATGAAAGCGAAAATCACCATCACCTTGAAAAACGGCGTTCTCGACCCGCAAGGCAAGGCGATTGAAGGCGCGCTTGCTGGGCTTGGTTTTGCCGGCGCATCGGATGTGCGCCAGGGCAAGGTGATTGAGCTAAAGCTCGAAGAAAACGACGAGGCCGCCGCCCGCGCCAAAGCCGAAGAGATGTGCAAAAAACTGCTCGCCAATCCGGTGATGGAAAACTATCAGATCGAAATTCTGGCCTAGGCATGAAACCGTCCGTTATCGTCTTCCCCGCTTCCAACTGCGACCGCGACGCTGCCCCGTCCGCGAAGGCGGACAAGCCAAAAAATCAGCGGCAAAATTTTTCACCGGATTAACGCATGAAACCGTCTGTCATCGTCTTTCCCGCTTCCAACTGCGACCGCGATGCTGCCGCTGCGCTTGAGCAGGCGACCGGCAAGGCGCCGTTGATGGTGTGGCATGGCGAGGCCAGTCTTCCGGATACGGATTTTATCATTCTGCCGGGCGGTTTTTCTTATGGCGACTATTTGCGCTCCGGCGCGATGGCGGCGAAATCGCCGATCATGCGCGCGGTAATTGACAAGGCCAATGCCGGAACGCCGGTGATCGGCATCTGCAACGGCTTCCAGACTTTGTGCGAGGCGGGGCTGTTGCCGGGCGTGTTGTTGCGCAACTCGGGTCTCAATTTTGTCTGCCGCAGCGTCACCTTGCGGGTTGAGAATAATAGCTCGCTGTTTACCAGCGGATTTGAAAAAGGCGCCTTCGTCGATTTCCCGGTCGCCCATCATGACGGCAATTATTTCGCCGATGACGAAACCCTCACCCGGCTTGAGGGCGACGAGCGGGTAGCGTTCCGCTATGTCGACAACCCCAATGGTTCGGCGCGCAATATTGCCGGCATATTGAACGAGGCCGGCAATGTTCTCGGCATGATGCCGCATCCCGAGCGGGTCATCTCGCCGCTGCTCGGCGGCGTTGACGGCGCGGCGTTCTTCAAATCCGTGGTGGAAGCGGCGGCGTAACCGCTGCGCGCCGCACTTTGGCATTGCCCCGCAATGGCGTATGTTTCGGCACACTTCCGGGAGGGATGAGCCATGAGACTAGCGATTATTGCCGCCGCCGCACTGATGCTCGCCGCATGCGGCGAGCAGAAGACCACTTCAACGCCTGCTGATACATCCTATCAGGAAACCCTGATGACGCAGCTCCTGGACGCCCAGCCTGGCGACATCATCGAAATCCCTGCGGGGACATTTTCCTTCGACCGCTCGCTCAGCCTTACCGTCGACGGCGTCACCATTCGCGGGCAAGGCATGGATAAATCCATCCTCAGTTTCAAAGACCAGATCGCCGGCGCCGAGGGGCTGATTGTCACCGCGAGCGATTTCACCATCGAAGATTTAGCGATTGAAGACACCAAAGGCGATGCGTTAAAAATCACCAAGGGCGAAAACATCATCATCCGCCGGGTGCGCACAGAGTGGACTGGCGGTCCGAAAACGTCAAACGGCGCTTACGGGATTTATCCGGTGCAGACCAAGAACGTGTTGATGGAAGAAAATGTCGCCATCGCCGCTGCTGACGCCGGGCTTTATATCGGCCAATCGCAAAATGTCGTGGTGCGCAACAATCGCGCGGAATATAATGTCGCCGGCATTGAAATCGAAAACACGCTTGACGCCGATGTCTATGGCAATGTCGCAACCAACAATACCGGCGGCATATTGGTTTTTAACATGCCGAACTTAAAGCAACCGGGCGCGCGCACCCGCGTCTATGACAATGACGTTTTTGACAACAACACCAAAAATTTCGGCCATAAAGGAACGCCTGTCGCCTCCATCCCCGCCGGCTCCGGCGTGGTGGTCAATTCCAACGATCAGGTCGAAATTTTTGGCAACCGCATCACCGGCAACAAGACCGCGAACATCATCGTCGCCAGCGTTTATTCTTCCGGCCTGTCGCAAGACGGCATGAGCGAAGATTTCGACCCCTATCCGGAGGGGATTTATATCTATGACAATGAAATGGGCGGCGGCGGCAAAAACCCGGACGGGCTCGACCTGCAAGCGCTGAAGATCGCCATGTTCGGCCCCATGGGCGCGCTGCCGGATATTTTGTGGGACGGATATGTCAATCCAGACAAGCGCGACGGCGCGGCGCTGCCTTTAACCGAAATCCTTTGCGTACAAAATAACGGCGCGGAGATAGTCAATTTTGACGGCCCCAACGGATTTAAAAACCCGCGCCTCGCGGCGGGTGAGCATGATTGCGCGCTGGAGAAACTGGCGCCAGTCACGCTAACGGGCCCGCTGGCGGAATAATGCGCAAGCTCGCGGCACTGTTGGTTTTGCTGCTCGCCGCCTGCGGCAGCCAAGAGACGCCGCCGACATTCCATAGCGACAGTAATCCGCAACAGCTCAGCGACTGGGGCATGGTGACCGCCCGCGACGGCGCGCTGCAATTGGGCGAAGGCGTAACGCCCTATGATCTGGCGACGCCGCTCTTTACCGATTACGCGCTCAAACTGCGCACCGTCTGGATACCGCAAGGCGCCGCAACTTATACCGCAAATGACGCGTTCGACTTCCCTGTAGGAACCGTCCTTACAAAAACTTTCTTCTATCCCATCAAAGGCGATGCGTGGACCGGCGCGGTTACCTATGGCGTTGAGCATACGGTTGAAGGCGGCGCCATGTCGCTTAGCGGTTACCGCCTGATGGAGACGCGCATTCTGGTGCGCCGCGCCGACGGGTGGAACGCCCTTCCCTATGTCTGGAATGACGACCAGACCGATGCGGTTTTAAAACGCACCGGCGCGGTCATACCGCTGACGTTGCATCGCCCGGACGGACGCGCGGAAAGTTTCGCCTATGTCGTTCCTAACGCCAATCAATGCGCCGCCTGCCACGCCACCAATGCGAACACCAAGGAGATTGCGCCCATCGGCCCGAAGGCGCGCCACCTCAATAAGCCCTCCACTTTTTCACCGGCCTTCAACCAGCTGGATTACTGGATCGCGGCAGGGCTTTTGACCGGCAACGTCTCCGACGGTGCGGCAGTGCAAAAATCCGCCGACTGGACAGACAAGTCCTTGCCGCTTGCGGCGCGGGCGCGCACCTATCTCGATATCAATTGCAGCCATTGCCACAATCCGGGCGGCGCGGCGGACACATCCGGGCTCGACCTTGAGCCGGACGCTGCCGGTCCGGCGCTCGGCCGCTGCAAATCACCCATCGCCGCCGGAAGCGGTTCGGGCGGGCGCCCCTTCGACATCGTCCCCGGTCACCCCGAGCAATCAATCACGGTCTTCCGTATGGAAACAACTGACCCCGGCGCCATGATGCCAGAGCTCGGTCGCTCTACCACCCATGACGAGGGCGTTGCGCTCATCGCCGAATGGATCGCCCGGATGGAAGGCGTTTGCGGATAGCGCGCGCCTGCTGATTTGACCCCGGCGCCAATTCGCGCCCATATAAGCGCTGCGCATTTTCAAGATAGCCACCCCTTCATGCAAATTCTCGAGCTGTATTTTCAATTTGCCGGCGTAACGCTGTTGCTGGTTCAACTGGTGCTGATCGTTCGCGACGCATGGGACGTTCGACCGGCGCGCTTTGGCGCATTGCTTGTCATCTCGCTGATTTACATCGTCGGCGCAGATGCGTCAGCAGCTGCGTATATTCCGGGCTGGCTGCATTATGGGTTGTCGGCACTATCCATGAATACAGCCATTTTCATCTGGTGGTTTGCGCTTTCCTTATTCGACGACGAGTTTCGTCTCAGGCGGCTCGAATGGGCCGTCGCGATTGTCTGGTTTATTCTCGGCGTCTTTAACTTCAATGAGTTCATTCTTGATCTGCCGATTTCCGCGCCCTGGGCGGCTTATGCGCGGTCGGTCATGGCCCTTGGCATCGTCGCGCATATTGTCTATCGCGCGCTGGCCGGGCGGCAGACCGACCTCATCGAGGGGCGCAGGCGCGTGCGCGTCCTGTTTGCTTTCGCCATTGCGGCGCTCTTTCTGGTCGATATTGGAAGCGAGCTGGGGTTCGGGTGGCATGAAGAACCTTTGTGGTTCAGCACAATCGAACACGGCCTTATCTTTGCGGTCATTTTATGGAGCTCTTTTTGGCTATTCCGCCTCGATAAACACGTCTTGATGTTCGACCCTGCGGCCGAACCCGCCGAGACGCCCCGGCAAGCGCTGTCTCCGAAAGAGCAGCTCTTGCACCAAAAGCTGATTGGCGTTGTCGAGACCGAAAAAGCCTTTCTTGAGCCGGAACTGTCGATCAGCGCTCTGGCGTCGCGAATCGGTGCGCCCGAGCATCAGCTTCGCACCCTCATCAACAAGGCCATGGGCCACCGCAACTTCCGCGCGTTTTTGAACGGCTACCGCATGGCGGAGGCAAAGGCCGCCCTTGCCGATCCGCAAAAGGCGGCGCAGCCCATCCTCACCATTGCGATGGATGCCGGGTTCGCCTCGCTGTCTTCTTTCAACCGCGCCTTCAAGGAAAGTGTTGGACAAACGCCGACCGCCTTCCGTCAGGGCGCGCTGGGTGGTAATCCGCCTCCCCAAAACTGAAAAACACTCGCCATTTCCGAAAATGATTAGGGTTTTTCAGCGTCGCGGAGCCGCCTTAGGCGATTTCTGTCAGCAATGCGGCAATATTGATCATGACGAGGAGCAGATGATGGAGTTTTTGGATTGGTTCATTGGCGCCGTTGCGCGCCGCGCGCCGACAAGCATCCAAGTCGAAGGCATCCGATACCTCGTGGGGACGCTCGGGGTGTTCGTGCTGATCTGGGTGGTGTTAGGAAAACGCCTCCGCGCCCGCAAAATCCGCAAACCCACCCCCCGCACGCGCCAAATCCAGCGAGAGCTCGCTTATTCCGCCCTGACAATCTTCATTTTCATGCTCATGGGCGTGTTTGTTTTTGAGGGCGCCGCCAATGGCGTTTTTAAGTTCTACTCCGATGTCGGGACATATGGCTGGGGATATCTGGTATTTTCAATCATCGCGCTGGCGCTGTTTCACGACGCCTATTTCTACTGGACCCATCGGCTGATCCACCATCCAAAGTTGTTCGGCATCTTCCATGTGGTGCATCATCGCTCCCACAATCCAACGCCGTTCACTGCCTATTCTTTTAATCCAGGCGAGGCGGCGATAAATTTTATGGTCATCCCGCTCTTTGCGTTTATCGTCCCGGTGCATGACATCGCAACCCTCATCTATATGTGGCTGATGATCGTGCGCAATGCGCTCGGCCATTCCGGCTATGAGCTGATGTCAAAGGGGTGGACACGCCACCCTGTGTTGGGGCTGTCCACAACCATCACCCATCACGACATGCATCATGAAAAGATCACCGGCAATTACGGGCTCTATTTTACATGGTGGGACCGGCTTATGGGGACAGAGCACAGCGACTATTTCGAGCGCTTCGACAAGGCGGTCGGCGCCGAGGCGCCCAAACCATCAAGCGCCCTGCCAGCGCCGCCCTCACCAGCGCCGTCATCATAAGACGACTACGCTGTGGCTTCCCCTGGAAAACAAAATTTCTCAACTGCCGTTTTGGAAACAGCTTTAAACAAACCCGTATGACGGCATGAAAGTGAGGCTCAAAGCCAGTACAAGGATGATAATAAACACGCGCATCCAATCCCTCCTTCTGAGTGATTGCGGTGTGATATTATCCTGAGTCGGAGCTTTGTGAATCACTGCCGGAGAGATTTATTTTCGGCTATTTTGCTTGGGTTTGCGACCATACTTAGCAGAAAATTGCGCATAAGGAGCAAATTCTTTCCAGCATAAATAAGGGCTTTATCGCCTTTTATTCATGACGTCGCGATTTGCTTTACGGCTTTTTCAAACGCATCGGGGTCTTTTAAACTGCGCGCCAAAATCATCGCGCCTTCCACTGTCGCAACGGCGCCATAAGCCCGGCGGTGCGCGCCGGCGGCGCCGACATTGGCCATGCGCGCATAGACTTTCACCAGCCATTCAATGTTTTTTTCAAAAAATATTTTCGTCTCGCGCGCAACTTCATCCGGCAGCGCCGCCACTTCCGCCCCCAGCATTCCACAAAGACACATCTTGCGCTGTTTGATGACGGCATAACGGCAAGCTTCAATATAACGCTCGATCTGCTTTTTCGGCGTTATCCCCATCGCCTCCGGATCGCCAAGCGCCGACAGGAACTTCTCCGTATAGGCGCGCGCGACCACCGCGCCGAGATCGCCCTTGGTCGGGAAATGATAGTGAACGCTAGCGCTCTTAACCCCGACCGCATCGGCAATCTCACGAAAGCTGAACCCGTTATAGCCGCGCTCACGGATCATCGCTTCCGCAGTCTCGATGATCTCTTCCAGTTTCGACATCGCCGCAGGCCTCACCATCTTGTGATGGTTTTTCAATTGCCTATCCACTGGTAGGGATTGATCGGCGATGTGTCTACCGCTAGATAGCGCTTACCTATCTACTGATAGGTAATTCACAGTTAAAAGGACAGACTATGTCAAATCCATCGAAAAATCGGGCGTTAATCATCGGCGGCTCTTCCGGAATGGGCAAAGCGACGGCCTTACGGCTCGCAAAAAATGGGACCGACCTCACCCTCGTCGCCCGCGACGCCGAAAAGCTCCGCGCGGCAAAGCAAGAGGTGCTCAACATCTCAGACGTTGACGTGAAAACGGCCTCGGTCGATCTTTACGACGAGGCGGCTGTGGATAGCTACATCGCGCGCATTAATGATGATGGCGAGCCCATCAACTATCTCGTCAACGCCGCCGGATATTTCGCGCCGACGCCATTCTTTGAGCACGGCAAAGACACCTACGATCAATATAACGATCTCAACAAAAGCCTGTTCTTCATCACCCAGGCTGTCGCACAGAATATGCGCGCCCATGGCGGCGGCTCGATAGTTTCCATCGGGTCGATGTGGGCAAAGCAGGCGATCAAGGCAACGCCGTCATCGGCCTATTCCATGGCCAAAGCCGGCATTCATTCGCTAACCCAAACTCTGGCGCTGGAGCTGGCGGATTTCAACATCCGCGTCAACGCAATTTCGCCGGCGATTGTTGTCACGCCGATATTCAGATCATTTATTGAAGAAGATAAAATCGAAGAAACCCTGACGCAAAACTTCGACAGCTTCCATCCCATCGGCCGTGTCGGGCGGGTCGAGGATATTGCCGCGGCGATAGAGTTTCTGCTCTCCGATAACGCCAGCTGGATCACCGGCACAATCATGGACGTCGATGGCGGCGTTATGGCTGGACGCAACTGACACTGTTTAGTGATTGGCGGCGGCGCTTGTACACGCCGCCAGTCACGCCAATATCTTCCGTACCCGCCCCATCGCCATAAGCGGGAAATAATGGCGGTAGAGATTGTAGTTGATCATAAAGGCGCGCGACAGTTCCGGGCCTTGTTTCAGGCGTTCGGTTAGCAATGGATCGCCGAGCTTGATGGTGGCGCCGACGCCGTATCCGGGAAAGCCTGTGCCGGTATATTCCGGCTCTTGCCAGGTTCCGTCTTTCTGGCGCTCCATCAAAAACGCAACGCCGCGCTCAATCGCCTCACGGTCTTCGCGCCGGTTCGCCGCCGCCAGGCCCATCAGCGCCCAGGCGGTTTGCGAGGCTGTGGTCGGCCCGCGCCCGGCCATTTCCGGGTCCATGTAAGACGCGCAGCTCTCGCCCCAGCCGCCGTCGGCCTGTTGCTTGGCGGTCAGCCAGTCGCAGGCCCGCGCAATATAGGGCAGCGACATATCCTCGCCAATCGCCTCCAGCGCCGGCAACACCGCGCCGGTTCCGTAAATATAATTAACGCCCCAGCGCCCGAACCAGGAACCGTCCGCCTCCTGTTCGGTTTTAATATAGTCCATGGCGCGTTTGACATTGGGATGATCGGCGCGAAAACCGAGCTTGCCAAAGGCTTCGACAATATGCGCGGTGACGTCCACTGAAGGCGGGTCGAGCGCCTCGCCAAAGTCGCAGAACGGAATGCGCGTCAGGTAATTCTTGTCATTGTCCTTGTCGAACGCGCCCCAGCCGCCGCCTTTGCATTGCATCGCCAAGAGCCAGTTAACGCCGCGCTCTATCGCCTTGTCGATGTCCTTGGCTTTCCACTTTGGGTCATCGCGAAACTGCGACAGCACAATCAGCGCCACCGCCGTATCATCTGTATCAGGATAAAAATAGTTTTTATATTCAAACGCCCAGCCGCCGGGCTCCACCTGCGGGACTTTCACCTGCCAGTCGCCGGGTTTTAAGACCTGCTGGTCCAGCACCCAGTCGAGGGCTTTTTCAACCACCTCAGGGTTGGCCGCATTCAGCTCGCAATCATCAAATGCAAGCAGCGCCAGCAGCGTATCCCAGACCGGGCTGGTCGAGGCCTGTATCCACGTCGCCTCGCCAACGTCAACGCGCCAGCGCGGATCGTCGAGAGCGCCGAGCGCAGCGGCGACATTGGGATGGTCATGAGCGTAGCCCTCATTATAGAGCGCCATCATCGAATAGACCCATGGCGGTTGAATGCCGCCCCAGACCCCGTCGGCGTCCTGGTGTTGGATAATCCATTCAAGCGAGCGCTTCACCGCGCCCTTGCGCCACGGCGTAATCCCCGCCGACTGGCCCCAATGCAGCAGCCGGTCAATCCATAAGAACAGCTTATCGATCATATCGGCGCCGGGTTTGTCCGGGTAGGAATAATCAAAATTACTGCGGCCTTCAGGGAACAACTCATCAAGGCGATTTTCCGGCGCAAAGGGACGCGATGGCCGGCGTGCTGA
This sequence comes from Alphaproteobacteria bacterium, assembly GCA_013151255.1. Lineage (GTDB taxonomy): Bacteria > Pseudomonadota > Alphaproteobacteria > Caulobacterales > Parvularculaceae > Hyphococcus. Next base: position 16,607 of record JAADIQ010000041.1, on the reverse strand, counting down.
CAGCACCGCAATCGGCATCAGCGTCGCGCGCGCCCATTGTGCAAAGTTATAAATAGAAAATGGAAACCAGTTCGGAAAGTAAATCACTTCCGCCGGCAGGTTCGGCGTTCGCTCCCACGGATATTCACCGATTAACGCCAACCAATAACGCGTGAAAACGCGAATGTTTTTAAGCCCGCCCTTGGACAATATCCACGCGCGCGCCTTTTCCATCGCCGGATCGTCCGCCGGTGTTCCCATGGAGCGCAGCGCCGCATAGGCCTCCACCGTGGTGTTGATGTCGCCGGCCGGCGCATCATGATAGATCTGCCAGGCGCCGTCCTCGCGCTGCGCCTGTTTCAACGATGCCGCGAGACGCGGGCGCAGGTGGTGGTCTTCCAGCCCGACAAACCACAGCGCCAAAATCCACTGCGCCTCCATGCAGGCGTTAGACTCCAGCCGCCCGACCCAATAGCCTTCCGGTTTCTGGTCCGCGACCAGCCATTGCGCCGCCGCATCAATCGCGCCGCCAAGCTGGCGGTCGAAATTTGAGTTGGCGTTGCTGTCTTCGTCAAACATAGGCGTCTCCCGGCGCCTCGCGTTTTAACCCAGCCGCGCGCGCCAAGCTAGATGGGGGTGTCGCTGGCGCGAGCGCCAGTCTGGAGCCTACGGTCTGGGGCGGCAAACCGTCGTCGCAGCTAGCGGCAGGCGCATAAAACAGTCTATTATCGTATCGCTATCCACCGCCAAAAGAGGGCCGCCATGAACCCGGAAATCATCACATTTTTTGACGAGACCACGTTTACCGCCAGCCATCTGGTGGTTGATCGCCAAACTAACAAAGCCGCGATTATCGATTCTGTGCTCGACTATGACCAGGCCAGCGGCAGAAGCAGCACCACCTCCGCCGACAGGGTTATCGATACTATTACCGGACAGGGCCTCGCGCTTGAATGGATTTTGGAAACCCATGTCCATGCGGACCATCTATCGGCCGCGCCCTATCTGAAGGAAAAGCTCGGCGGCAAAATTGGCATTGGCGACAAGGTTCCGCTCATTCAAAACACCTTCGGCGATATCTTCAACGCCGAGGCGGATTTCTGTCGCGACGGGCGCCAGTTCGACGTGTTGTTCGCAGATGGCGAAACATTCCAGATCGGCGAGATGAATGCGCAGGTTTTGCACACGCCCGGACACACGCCGGCCTGTGTCACCTATGAGATTGGCGACGCCGCTTTTGTCGGCGATACGTTGTTTATGCCCGATTACGGCACCGCGCGATGCGACTTCCCCGGCGGCGATGCGCGCGCGCTTTACCGGTCGATTCAGAAAATCCTCACCCTGCCCAACGAGACCCGCATCTTCACTTGTCATGACTATAAGGCGCCGGGGCGGGACAAGTTCGCCTGGCAATCGACCGTCGCCGAACAGCGCGCGGGCAACTTGCATATTGGCGGCGATGTCAGTGAGGACGAGTTCGTGAAGATGCGCGAAAAGCGCGATGCGCTGCTGTCGATGCCGCGGCTGATCTTGCCCTCGGTGCAGGTGAATATGCGCGCCGGGCGTTTTCCACCGCCTGAAGATAATGGCGTAAGCTACTTGAAAATACCCGTAAATACGCTTTGATCAGCGCATGGGTCTCGATAATTTCTACGCAACGCTGAAGCGCGGTTTTGACAGCGCCAGGACCAAACCGTTCTTAACCTTACCGGGCGCACAGCACAGCTATGGCGAGGTTGACGCGCGCGCGGCGCACATCGCCGGGGCGCTGATGGCGGCCGGCGCGCGGCCTGGCGACCGCATGGTCGTGCAGGTTGAAAAGTCGCCCGACAACGTCGCGCTCTATCTTGCCGCCCTGCGCACGGGCCTCATCTATGTGCCGTTGAACACCGCCTATACGCCCGGCGAGGTAGGTTATTTTCTGAATGACGCCGAGCCATCGGTGTTTGTCTGCGATCCGCCAAACTTTGATGTGCTGGCGCCAATTGCAAAGACCGCCGGCGTTCAAACGATCTTCACGCTTGGCGCCGATGGCGCCGGAACATTGAGTGACGCGCTAGAAGCTGCCGCGCCGTTCGAGCACATTCAGCCACGTCATGAAGACGACCTCGCCTCAATCCTCTACACGTCCGGCACCACCGGCCGCTCAAAAGGCGCGATGCTCAGCCATGGCAATCTCGCCTCCAACGCGATCACATTGAACGCGCTTTGGGGGATGACATCCAAAGACGTGCTCATCCATGCGCTGCCGATCTTTCACATTCACGGATTGTTTGTCGCGCTGCATACGGCGATGTTGTCGGCTTGCGAAATTATCTTCCTGCCGAAGTTTGATGTGGCGGAAATCCGCCGCCAGCTGCCGCGCGCCAGCATGATGATGGGGGTGCCGACATTTTATTCGCGGCTGCTTGGCGAGGCGGGTTTTAGCCGGGAAGAGAGCGCGCATATGCGCCTGTTCATCTCCGGATCGGCGCCGCTGACGGATGAGACATTTAACGCCTTTGAGGCCCGCACCGGCCACAAAATTCTGGAGCGCTATGGGATGTCGGAAGCCGGCATGATCGCCTCCAACCCGCTTGACGGGACGCGCCTTGCGGGCACTGTCGGCTTCGCCCTGCCCGGCGTCTCGCTGCGCATTGCAGATGACGCCGGGAGCGCCCTGCCGGCCAGCGAGCCGGGTATTGTTGAGGTGAAAGGTCCCAATGTTTTCAAAGGCTACTGGCGCATGCCTCAGAAGACAAAACAAGAGTTTCGCGATGATGGTTTCTTCATCACCGGTGATATTGGCGCGCTCGACAAGGACGGCCGGTTAAGCCTTATCGGCCGCGCCAAGGACCTCATCATCGCCGGCGGCTACAACATCTATCCGAAGGAAATCGAGGCCGTGCTCGACGCGATTTCTGGCGTTCACGAGAGCGCCGTCATCGGCCTGCCCCACGCAGATATGGGCGAGGGCGTCGCCGCGGTTTTAGTCGCTGAAAACGGCCCGGTTGACGATAGAACCATCGAAACTGCGCTCGCCGTACTGGCCAAATTCAAGCGCCCAAGAAAGCTGTTCTGGACGGGCGCGCTGCCGCGCAACGCCATGGGAAAAGTCCAAAAACAAGTATTGCGCGAGCGGTATAAAGAGGCGTTTTCCAGGCTCTAATTCGCCCCCATCAATGCAGGCTTTGCGGCGATACGGCTTTTAGTTTGTCCGGGTTGCGCACAACATAAATCGCGGCGATGCGGTCTTTGCTGACATCAATGCTGACGGTTTGATCGAGCGCGCCGTTCACAAATAAAAGCAATCCCGGCATGCCGTTCAGCGTCGTCGGCTGCAAGCTAAATTCTTCGCCGCGCGCGGCGCCCTTGCGCACCAGCCCGGTGAAGAACCGCGCGGCGTTCTTGTCCCCAAAGATTGGATGCAGCGCGGAGAGTTTCACGCCGCCGCCATCGGCATAGACAACCACGTCGTCGGTCAACAAAGACTGCAACCGCTCCGCATCGCCGCTTGCCGCCGCTTCAATGAAGCGCTGCAATAGCTCGCGATGCTGGGGCGGTGAAGACGACCGGCCGGCGCGCTCTTCCCGCACGGCCTTGCGCGCGCGCGTAGCCAATTGCCGGCATGCCGCCTCTGATTTGCCGAGCGCTGCGGCAATATCCGCAAACGGCGTATCGAACACGTCATGCAGCAAAAACGCCGCCCGCTCCGGCCCCGACAGACGCTCAAGCGTTAACAAAAGCGCAAAAGAAAGGTCTTCGGCCAACTCCAGCGCCGTATGCGGCGATAGCGCGTCCGCATCCCCGGCGCCGGCTCCGGCAGCCATGGCCCGACATAACTCTCGCGCGTGGCGCGGGCTGATTTCAACCGGTCAAGACACAGCCGCGTCACCACAGTAACTAAAAACGCCTCGGTCGAACGGATGCTTTCGCGCTCGGCGCCGGCGTAACGCAGATAGGCATCCTGCAACACGTCTTCGGCGTCGGCGATGGAGCCGAGCATGCGATAGGCAAGCCCCATCAGCCGACCGCGATGGGCGGCGATGGGATCGTCAGGGGTTTTGCCCGTCGTCACGCCGCCTCTTTTACAACATCCACAGGCGCGTCGTCGATACGCACACGGGCGCAGGTTTTGGCAAAGCCGAGCGCGAGTTTGACCATCGGGTATATCCGCCCAACCTGAACCGCCAGGGCGAGGTCAACGACGCCGGCCTCGCCCCAGTGCGCGCGGACCGCATCGCGAACCTCGTCTGCGCAGGGCGCGCGGCGGGTTATCGCATCAGCAAACTGGAACCCAAGCGCGGTATCAGCGTTCATCGCCGCGCGGTCGCGCTTCAACACCGCTTCAATCTGGTCCGCAGCGATACCTGCTTCACGCGACATGTTGACGACCAATTGCACGCATGGCCCGCAATCTTCAGCAATCGCGCCGACAAGCTTGGCGGTAAAGACTGCATCTTTTGGCGCCGCGTCGTTATGGCGGGAAAGCGCGGTGAGCTTGGCGAATTTAAAGAACGCCGCCGGCGAAGCGTCCAGCATGTAACGCATATAGCCGACATCATAGCCGTACTGTTTTGAAAAACTTCCAAGGCCAAGCCTGGCGAGAAGTTTAAGCATGTCTTTCTCCCTTTTCCGGCAACGCAACCCACAGCGCGAGCGCCGCTGGCGCAACAATGCCAACCCACTCCAAAATGACGTAATGCGCATGCCCGCCTAGCAATCCGGCGACATGAATGAGCCCGTGGCCAAACAAAAACCCCGCCGCCGTCAGCGCTGCCGGCCAATATCGCGGGCGCCAGGCGCGCGCAGCGAGCCCCATCCCGGCGACCAGAAACGCAACGCCAATATCAGCGACAAAATGAAAATTGTAAGGGCCGGTATCACTGGCGCCCGGTGTCGTCAGATACCATTGCTGTCCGGCAATCAGCATAAACAAGCCATTGCCAATCGCCATCGCGCCAAGCAACCCGGCAATCCATCGTTTAACCATGCAAGCCTCCTGTTAGAGATAAGACGAGACAGGGACCGGCGATGTGACAGGGGCGCCGAATTTACCCGCGATGCAACACGATAATCTCATCGCCGCCATAGCGGGTGCGCGCGGTTTCCTTAAACCCGCATTTTTCCGCGACCCGAAGGGAGGCGGTATGGGGCGGGTCTATGATGCACGACATCCGCGCGCCGACGAAATGTTCATCGCCCCAGCGCACCGCCGCAAGGGCTGCTTCCGTCGCATAGCCCTTGCCGAAGCCCACCGGCGCCAGCACCCAGCCGATTTCCGGCTCGCCCTTGAGCGACGGCGTGATCGGGCGTTTGTAATCGATAAAACCGACCTCGCCGATAAGCGCGCCGGAGGTTTTTTCTTCTACCGCCCAATAGCCAAACCCCATCACCGACCAGTGGCCGACCATCTTCAGGAATGTAGTCCAGGATTGTTCTTCGCTCTTGGGCTTGCCGCCGATGTAGCGGGTCACCTCCGCGTCGGCCCACATCGTGCGAAAAAACGGAAAGTCGTCGCCGGTAAATCCGCGCATGCGCAGGCGCTCGGTTTCCAAGGTCGGGACAGGGTTTGCCATGGTTATTTCTCTTCCAGCTTCGCCGCAGCGATATAGGCGTCAATCTGCGTCCGCAAGACTTCAAGCGGCAACCCGCCGCCGTTCAGCACCGCATCGTGAAATGCGCGGATGTCGAAATCGTCGCCAAGCTCTTTTTCCGCTTTGGCGCGCAGCTCCCAAATCGTCAGCTCACCCATCTTATAGGCGAGCGCCTGGCCCGGCCAGGCGATATAGCGGTCAACTTCGGTGTTGACATTGTGCAGCGACAGCGCGGTATTGGAGGCGAGATAGCCCACCGCCTGCTCGCGGGTCCACCCCTTTGCGTGCAGCCCGGTATCGATCACCAGCCGCGCCGCGCGCCACATCTCCCACGTCAAGCGGCCAAAATCATCATAGGGCGTTTGATAGACCCCCATCTCAAGCCCAAGTTTTTCCGCATAAAGCCCCCAGCCCTCGCCAAACGCATGCGGGTAAAACTCCTTTCGAAACGCCGGCGCGTTTTCAATCTCCAGCGCCAACGCGGCTTGCAAATGATGGCCCGGAACCGCCTCGTGCAGCGCCATCGCCGCCAGCTGATAGAGCGGGCGGTGTTCAAAATCATAGGTGTTGACCCAGAACTGGCCGCCGCGGTCAGCGTCTTTAGCGGCGCCGATATAGCGCGCAGTGGTATAGTTGGGCGCGATTTCCGCCGGCACCGGCTCTACTGAATAAGGCTGGCGCGGTAGCTTTCCGAAATAGCCCGGCAAGCGGCCGTCAATGTCCTTGGCAATCCACGCCGCGCGCTCCAGCAACGCTTCGGGCGATTTTGCATAGAACTGTTTGTCCGTACGCAGAAATTCCAAAAACTCTGCAAAGCTCCCGTCAAAGCCGGTCTCTTCAATGACGCCCGCCATTTCCTTGCGAATGCGCGCGACTTCGCGAAGGCCAAGCGCGTGGATTTCTTCCGCCGTCGCATCGTCCAGCGTCGTATAATAGCGCAGGCGCGCGGTGTAATAGGCCTTGCCATCCGGCAGATCATAAGCGCCGAGCGTTTCGCGCGCGCCGGGCATATATTCGTCCTTCATAAACCCATAAAGCCGTTCAAATGCCGGGATCACCGCTTGTTCAAGGGTTTTACGCGCCTGTTTGCGCAAGGCTTTCTGATGGCGTTTTGAAATTGCCTTCGGCATGGTTTCAAACGGCGCAAAATAGGGGTGCGCTTCGGCGCTGTCGGTGATTTGCGCTTTAAAGGACGGCAAAATCTTCGGCAGAATTTCTTTTGGCTGGGTGAAGCCATCGGCAATCCCCTGGCGCATATTGGCGATATTCTGGTCGATATAGGCGGGGAACCCGGCAAGGCGTTTCAGATAGTTGTCGTAATCCATCTCGGTACGGAACGGTGTTGAGCTGACGACATAGCCAAAATTGGTGTGAAACCCGGTATCGGCCAAAAACGGAATGCGCCAGGGGGCAAACTCCGCTTGAGTGATGTCGTGCTTTAAAATAAAGCCCAGCAGTTCGGCGTTAAGCCTGTCATCGGCGCCGAGCGCGGCTTTGTCGATCGCCTCAAGCCGCGCGGCAAAAGCTGCGGCTTCTTCAGCCCGGCGTTGATAATCGCCCGGCCCCACAGCCGGCATGCGGTCATTATAATCGGCATTGCCCGCACCGGTCGCAGACAGCGGATGCTCGGCCATCTCATTGGCCCAATAGTCGTCGATCAGCGCGCCAAGATCGTCGGCCTGCGCCGGCAACGCCAACAGCATCAAAAAAATCACGATCAACCGTACCATCGCGCCCTCCACAAGAAATCGAGTGTCATCTCAGCAGCAATTATCACGGTTTTGCGGAAAATCGAAAATTACGGTGCGCCCGCCTCCCCCGACGGATCATCACAACCAGCATCGCGCAACTGCGCGGCGACCCTCTCCGCCATATGCGGCATGCCAATCTGCGCGAAAAGATCATGGGCCTTGCGCCAATAGAGACAGGCCGCATCGAGATTGCCCCGGGTCTTTTCGACCCCCCCGAGATTGCCATAGGCGTTCGCCATCCCCTCCTTGCGCCCGAGCTCTTTTTCGATCGCCAGCGATTTCTTCAGATAGGCCTCCGCCGCTTCGAGATTGCCACGGGTCTGTTCGATCAATCCGAGATTGCCATAATCGCTCGCCATCCCCTCCTTGCGCCCGAGCTCTATTTCGATCGCCAGCGATTTCTTCAGATAGGTCTCCGCCGCTTCGAGATTGCCACGGGTCTGTTCGATCAATCCGAGATTGCCATATTGGTTCGCCATCCCCTCCTTGCGCCCCAGCGCTTCATTCAGCGACAGCGATTTCTTCAGATAGGCCTCCGCCGCATCAAGATTGCCCCGGGTCTTTTCGATCAAGCCGAGATTGCCATAATCGCTCGCCATCCCCTCCTTGCGCCCCAGCTCTTTTTCTATCGCTAGCGATTTCTTGTGATAGGCCTCCGCCGCATCGAGATTACCACGGGTCTTTTCGATCAATCCGAGATTGCCATAGGCGACAGCTAACAACATTTTATCAGCTGACTGATGGCCTAATGATAGCACTTCCTTATATGCTTTTTCCGCCGCAAAAAGGTCGCCCAGACGACGATAAAGATGACCAAGTTGGTTATACGCGTCGGCGTCATCCGGAGCGAGTTCCGTCACCCGCTTCCAGGCGCCAAGCGATTCTTGAGTATTAGTGAAGAATGCAACAACCCCAATTTCGCGATAGGTTTGAGCCGCGTCCTGAACGCCATCTTCGCCCTGCGCCGCTAGCTGGCGCAACTCAACTAGCGCGCCATCAGGGTCCGGGGGCGTCGCGGTGAGTTTTTCGGCCGCACGTTTTCGGGCACCGCCGGATGCGGCTAACAGGCCTTCAATGGCTTGAACATATGTCTGCTCGCTTGCCGGGTCCGGCAACGCAACAGGCTGTTTAGTTTGTTGCTGCGCTAGAAGCTGGCGCAGCAGCGCATGCGTCTCTTCATGACCATCCCGGCTCTCCCGGCGCGCCGCCTCTTGCGCCACACGCAACGCATCAAGTTTTTCATCGATAATCCCAAGCCGAAAAAGCTCAAGATTGATTTGACCCAGGGCGTGCACAAAGCTCGATAGATTATCGCCGATCGCCAGAACGTCAGCGCGCACCTCACCGACAACACCCAGGGTTTCCATCATCAGATCCGGCTGCAAGGTTTTGAAATAGGACTGCTCGCTCACCGCCGCCGACAAGGCCGACGCAACTGCCTTCAATGCAATCTCCCGGGCAAACGTCTCTCCGGTTTTTGCACAAAGAAAAACGGCAGACGGTTCGCGCTCTACGATCGCATCGACCACATGGGCCGCGACGGCGTCAGGCCACTTGCCCTCCGCCCCGACTACGCGCGCAACGGCATCCGGCTGCGGCCAGTAGAGGGCGCCGTATTTCGCGATCACGTCACAGGCGCGGGTGACCGTTTCCATATCGATATCGTCCGGACCAAACACAGACACCCAACGCTGATCTTTCTCGATCAATTTAGCGACCCGCTCGATAGCGGCGGCCTGAGTCGGGTCCTTGGTGCTAATTCTTTTCCAGATGCCGGAAATGCTCGACGCCGCCAGCGCGGCGATGGAGCCGCAAACAGCAGCCGTCGCCAGCGACCCGCCGGCACCAGCGAGAATAAGCCCGGCGACGCCCACATGCGCGAGTTGCTGGCAGTGTTGTGTTGTAAGCCCCAAATAAAACTCCAATTGTACTTTCAGATACATTGGCGCTTTCTGCCCGGTTTTCAAACACCTTCTTTCCCCCTTCCATTTCCCGGCGTTCGCATTATGTTCGCTTGATGCCTGCACGCCCCGGATATGACCCCAAGGCCAAGAGGCCGAAAGCCCCGCCGACGACGCCCGCGGCCGATGTCGTGCGCGGCAAATTTTCCGAGGCCGTTGCGCTTTATCATGAGCGCTTGGCGACGCCGCTGGACGAGTGGACGCCGCACCGCCCGGAGCGGCCGAAACATTCGGGCCTGGCCAACCCCTTGCGCGTGGTCGCCGACTATCAGCCGGCGGGCGACCAGCCGGCGGCGATCCATGAGCTGACGCAGGGCCTGCGCAACGACGAATTCGACCAGGTGCTGCTCGGCGCCACCGCCACCGGCAAGACGTTTACGATGGCCAAAATCATCGAGGCGACGCAACGCCCGGCGCTGGTGCTTGCACCCAACAAAACCCTTGCCGCCCAGCTTTATGGCGAGTTCAAGGCGTTCTTTCCCGACAATGCGGTTGAATATTTCGTTTCCTATTACGATTACTATCAGCCCGAGGCCTATGTTCCGCGTACGGACACATATATAGAAAAAGAAAGCTCTATAAACGAGCAAATCGACCGCATGCGCCATGCGGCCACGCGCGCATTGTTAGAGCGCGACGATGTGGTGATTGTCGCCTCGGTCAGTTGCATTTACGGCATCGGCTCGGTCGAGACCTATACGGCGTTGACATTCTCGCTGAAAGTCGGCGAGACGATTGCGCGCAATAAACTCCTCGCTGACCTCGTCGCCCTGCAATATCGCCGCAACGACAATGCGTTTGCGCGCGGGTGTTTCCGCGCGCGCGGCGATATGATTGAGGTATTCCCGGCGCATTACGAAGACCGCGCCTGGCGCATTTCTCTGTTCGGCGACGAGATTGAAGAGATCACCGAATTTGACCCGCTGACGGGACAGAAAACCGGCGCGCTTGAACAGGTCATGCTCTACGCTAATTCTCACTATGTCACGCCGCGCCCGACGCTCAACCAGGCGATGATTGGCATCAAGAAGGAACTGAACCAGACCTTGCCGATCATGCTTGAGGAAGGACGCTTGCTGGAAGCCCAGCGCCTTGAGCAGCGCGTGCAGTTTGACCTTGAGATGATGGCGGCGACGGGCGCCTGCGCCGGGATTGAAAATTATTCCCGTTACCTCACGGGCCGCCAACCCGGCGAGCCGCCGCCAACCTTGTTTGAATATTTGCCGGAAAATGCGCTGGTGTTTTGCGACGAAAGCCACGTCACCGTGCCGCAAATCGGGGCGATGTTCCGCGGCGACTTCAACCGCAAGCGCACGCTCGCCGAATATGGCTTCCGTCTGCCTTCCTGCATGGACAACCGGCCGCTGAAATTTGAAGAGTGGGAAAAGATGCGCCCACAGACGGTGCATTTTTCCGCCACGCCCGGCGCATGGGAGTTAAACCAGACCGGCGGCATCTTTACCGAACAGGTCATCCGCCCAACCGGCCTGGTCGATCCGGAAGTTGAAATCCGCCCGGTGACGGGAGATAAGCAAAACCAGGTCGATGATGTGATCGCCGAATGCAAGACGGTTGCAAAACAGGGCGGGCGGGTTTTGGTCACCACGCTCACCAAGCGCATGTCCGAGGACCTCACCGAATATATGCACGAACAGGGCGTGCGCGTGCGCTACATGCATTCCGACATCGACACGCTGGAGCGCATCGAAATCATCCGTGATTTGCGCCTTGGCGCATTTGACGTGCTGGTCGGCATCAACCTCCTGCGCGAAGGGCTCGATATTCCCGAATGCCGGCTGGTCGCCATCCTCGACGCCGACAAGGAAGGGTTTTTGCGTTCCGAAACGTCGCTAATCCAAACCATCGGCCGCGCCGCGCGTAATGTCGACGGAAGGGTTATTCTCTATGCGGACCGTATCACCGGCTCGATGGAGCGGGCGATCGGCGAGACCGACCGACGGCGCGAAAAACAACTCGCCCACAACAAAGCCCATGGCATCACGCCGGAAAGCACCAAAGCCGCCATCGCCGACATCGCCAATTCAAACGACGAAGGCAAAAAAGCCGCCGCCGGGCAAACATTTGTAGGCCACAGAGGCTTCCGCGCCGCACGGGCCGGCGCCAGCCTCGGCGAAGACAGCCAGGACTTCCTCGCCCCCGGCCACAACCTAAAAACCCACCTCGCGGCCCTCGAAAAACAAATGCGCGACGCCGCCGCGAATTTGGAATTCGAGGAAGCGGGACGGGTTCGCGATGAGATAAGAAGGTTGCAAGAGGTCGAGCTGGCGATAGCGGACGACCCGCTGGCAAGGCAGTCGGTGATTGATGCACGGGTTGAGGAGGCGAGTGAGGGGCGGATTAAGAAGAGCGAGGGGACGGTTAGTAATGTGCGGAGTAAGCCTCGTGGTGGAAGGAAGCGCGGGCACTAACGTATTTACGCCGTGCCCCAAAATCGTAGTTGTAGTGTTTTGCGAATCACCTGTTGAGTTAATGATCCCGTTTTGTTCTATCAAAATGGAGGTATGAAGAACTCAGAAAGTAAATCTCTTCGCAAAGTAAGGAGGCTGACATTTCAGCCATAAATAATTTCGGCCCATTTATTGGGAAACCGTACGACGAACAAACCCAAGATTGGAAATTCTGGATCAAGGCGGGGAACCGCCCAGAACTTCATCGAGCAGTGCGCGACGTTAAGGTTCGCCCTCCTCATAAAGCCGAACCATTTGTTATCGCAAGAGTGTCCCACAATAAGAAATGGGATGACCAGACACTTATCCAATGCAACGTCTGCAAAAACCCCAACAAGTTCTTGAACGAAGGATACGTGGCGGCATACCCGGACGGGTGGCTATACATTCTGGGGCCAGATTGTGGAAAAGACGAGCATAGAAGGTCGGTACGACTTGCTATTCGCGATCATCTTTACCGCGAGGCGGAACAATATGCCGACGGAGCGCTGGTACAGATCATCGAACAGTTCGATGAATGGAAAGCCTATTATGCTAATGTCCACAACGCAGCTAAAGTACTTTTTGCTTATCACAAGCGCTTTAAACAATGTGCTCCCAATAGTTTTGCACAACTATGCACGGTAAGAAAAACTGGTGGCAGCTTGGAAGTCATGATTAGGGAAGCTGGATGTAGCGACGCAGGATACTATAGCGACGCGATAACCGAAACGATTGGCTCTCTTCGAGGTAGCAATTTTTTTAATGGTAGTCCGCCGGGCATGAAATCGATGCGGAGTGCTCAAAAAATATTAGAAGTCATATTGGGCCCGGACGAAATAGTCGAATCCTTCTGGGATCAAGTTTGTAATGCCGCTGATGATGATCAACGTCAAAAGCTGCTTGACCACATCAATAAAGGATTGCGCGACCTGCGCGTATCTCACGACGAAATCGAAAGTGCACGGCAGGCACTCGAATACGAAAACTTCAGAGCACTAGAAAAATGGGGAGCCGACTCTCGAAACCACACAGGGTTTTCAGTTAAGCTAAGCCAGCAAGACAACGCAATTTGTGCATCGTTTGGTCTGGATGACTTTCGGTGCGTCAGAGTTGAATTATCTGACTTGAAGGCCTTGTGCTTTGGAAAGCAGGATGAATTTAAACGAGGGTAGCCCCCTCCGGCCCTTCGGGCCACCTCCCCCGTGAACGGGGGAGGAATAGGTTGCGCTTGTGGCTGGCTCTTAAAGGTATGCAGTCACATATTCCCCTGTCATCACCGGGCTTGTCCCGGTGATCCAGATATGGGCAATGTCTTATGCAATTTTGGGCTTTGGATTGGCGCTCCAGCAAAAATCAAACGCAGTCCTAGATTGCCGGAATGGAGATGGAGGGGAACCATCGACCTCCGGCAATGACAAATGGAGAGATGCGGCTTGCAGATGCCATCCAGGGACGGCAAGGTTCCGCTCAATGCAGAAAAATTATTTCGTCTATATCATGGCAAGCGCCCGCAATGGCACGCTTTACATTGGCGTGACATCTGATCTTGAAGGAAGGGTTTGGGACCACAGGCAAGGAACGTATGACGGCTTCACTAAAAAATACAGCGTAACCATGCTTGTTTGGTATGATCACTATGACGACATCAACGCAGCCATTCAGCGAGAGAAAACCATGAAGAAATGGCCACGGAAATGGAAGCTCAACACGATTGAGAAGGAAAATCCGGATTGGTGCGATCTTTATGAGGATTTATTCCGATAAGCCTAACGCAATCCAGACAGGCAAGCTTTTGAGTTTCTTTTCTTTTGCGCTGGATCACCGGAATAAATCCGGTGATGACACTGCGTGGAAATAATGGGTTGAACACTGCTAAAAGTGCGAGGATTTTCTTAACCGGACACCAGTGGGACAAGCCCGGCAATGACACTTGCTGAGGGGAAGCAAGGCCGAAGGAAATGCCCTCCAAGTCCTCACGCAAGCGGTCGAAGGGGGCCTTCCGACCCCAAAAACATGCGCTAAATTAAACTTAAGCGCACGCCCTCAAACAGCCCCAACCACCAGCGCAACCGCCGCTATCGTCAGCAACACATTGCCCACATGCACGCGGCGCAGGCCCCATAGGTTTCCTGCGGCCGAAAGGCCGTAAAGCGCGGCGCCATAGACTGTGAAGAATATTGGCGGGGTGGTTCCGTGATAGACGAAGCCGAAGGTCAAGATGCCGGTTAGCGCCCAGGCTAGCGATGGCAGGTGGAAGACTGCGCGCAGGACCCGGCGGGTTGCGGCTGGCGCGAGCACGCCCTCGTCTTTGCGCTCGCGGTAGAGCGGGCGCAAAATCATTGTCTCGCCTAGCCAGCTATGGCCGAAGGCGGTGGCGACGCCGGCGAGCGACGATATCAAGAGGGCTGTGTTCATGGCCGCGATGATGGCCCGGCGACGGCGCTTGCGGCCACTGTTTTGAGCGCGACATTTCGCCCTGCGCCTCCGAAGCCTTTAGCCGCCCAGCGGGACTGAGAAACAAGCATCACAGCGGTGGATGCATTTGTGCACATAGCGCACTATATTTTCACTATCCGGATTTCCTTCCGCAACCATGGAGTGGGTGATGGGGTATGTGAAGAACACGCTGGCGCCGGGCGAGGACTATCTCTACCGCGCGCATTTCAACTGGACCTATGATTTCCGAAGCTGGTTCTGGTTTGCACTTGGCACCCTGCCCGCAGCGTTCTGGCTTGGCGCATTTGCCACCCGCGGCGGTCAGACGCCGGGCTTTGGCATGAGCTTCACTATCCTTGCGGGCGCGGCGTTTGCTTCCGGTCTCGTCATCTTCACCCAACGCTACGTCCATCGCTGGACCACTGTCATCGCGGTGACGTCCGTGCGGGTGACTTTGAAGACCGGCCTAATCTCTCGCAACACTTATGAAATCCCCCTCGACAAGATCGAGGAAGTGATGCTGCATCAGAGCTTTCTTGGCCGCCTCCTCGGTTATGGCGCACTGTCCGTTCACGGCACCGGCGTCGCGGTCATCAAATTCCCGATCCTTGGCAGTCCGGTAAAGGTGCGCCAGGAAATTGAAACCGCGATCGAGCAGGCGCGGACGAAAGCACATACGCAAAAGCCGGCTCCGGAACGCGTTGCAGTTTCGGGATAGACGCCGCGCCCAAGCCGCGTTAGAGCGTGATCAGTAAAAGTGGGCCCTTCGACAGGCTCAGGATGAGGCCGGTTTTATGGTTCGATCACGCGACCACAAAGAATCTAGAGCAGGATCTACTGCTGCAAAATGTGATCCTGCTCTAGGTCAGCGTCTATGACTGCACTAACTGCATTTTGGGAACAGGTCGTCGCCGTCTGGCAGATGAGCATTATGGGCGCCCGGGTTGACCGGGTGGTGATCGCCGCGCTTGTTCTGGTGGTGTTCATCTTGCTGCGCCGGGTGGTGGCGCAAGTCATTGTCGGCTCGCTGAAGCGGCTCGCCAAACGCACCAAGACGCAAATGGACGACCTTGTGCTTGATGCGCTGGAGCAACCCCTCACCTTCGTGCCGATTGCGTTTGGCGTCTTCCTCGCCGCGCGCATGCTCGAACTGGACGGAACGGCGGCGATGGCCGCGACAAAGCTCAACCAGACGCTGATCGCCATGACGATTTTCTGGGGGCTTTACCGTCTGGTCGATCCGTTCGGCTATATTTTGCAGCCCCTGGAACGGGTCTTCACCGACACGCTGCTCCAATGGGTGCGCAAAGCGCTGAAGGGGTTTTTCGTCTTTGTCGGTGCGGTCGCCATCCTCACCATCTGGGGCATTCCGGTGATGCCGGTGCTGGCCAGCCTGTCGCTCATCTCCGTCGCGGTGGCGCTGGGCGCCCAGGATTTTTTCAAAAACCTGATTGGCGGCTTGCTGATTATCGCCGAGCGGCGGTTTAAACCCGGCGACTGGATTTTGGTGGACGGCGTGGTTGAGGGAACGGTGCAGACAATCAACTTTCGCTCAACCTCGGTGCGCCGGTTTGACAAGGCGCTGGTGAATGTGCCGAACGCGCAACTTTCCGACAGCGCCGTCACCAACTATTCCGAAATGACGCATCGGCGGATTTACTGGAAGATAGGCGTTGAATACCGCACCAGCGCGGACCAGCTGCGCCAGATTCGCGACGGGATTGAGGCCTATATTCTGGGTAGTGATGAATTCGCCCACCCGCCGGAAGTTTCAACCTTCGTGCGTATTGACGCGTTTAGCGAGTCCTCGATTGATATCATGATCTATTGCTTCACTCGCACCACTGACTGGGGCGAGTGGCTCGAGATCAAAGAACGCTTCGCCTATAAAATCAAAGAAATAGTTGAGGGCGCAGGCACAGGCTTTGCCTTCCCGTCGCGGTCAATTTATATCGAAACGCCCAGCGCCGCGACGCCCAGCGTCGAGACGCCCGGCGCTGATACGCTACCCCAGACGCCGGACGCCATGGCGGCCCCCGCAACACCCGCGCCTTAAGCGCGCTCGATCACCCGGACAGTTTCCGGGCCTTCGCCGCCAATCCATGTTGTCAGCCCACCAATTACCAAGCCGACGATTGCGCCTTCAACCACGCACCACCAGGGCGAGGTGAAGCCCCAAAATCTTCCGTCAGCCATCAACGGCGCGAATATTTCCCAGGTCATCAGGATAAGGATAAAATTCATCCACGCGCCAATCCACGGGCCCATAAACCACCATGGCATTTTCATTTTCAGCATTGGATGCCAGGTCATGACGCCAGCCATGCCGATAAAGGCGCCAACCGTCATATACCAGAACAAAACACCAACGCGCAGGCGCACGTCGTCAATGCCGAACGCTGGCAAGGCGAAAAAGCCAATCACGCCGAGCAACAGGCCGACAAGTTTGCCGAC
>JAADIQ010000089.1 GCA_013151255.1 Alphaproteobacteria bacterium | reverse complement strand
GTCCCTCGCCCGGCGCTGGAACCGCGATTTCATAGGCCTTCGCCCCCACTGGCCGCGCCACATCGGCGAACGCCACCACCCGCTTGATCGCCGGCGACCAGGCGCAGCTGGTAATGCGCCCAACCGGCTTGCCGCCAGCAAAAACGGCGGCCCCCGGCATGGAGCGTTCATCGTCAATCGACAACGTCACCAGGCGCCGCTCGGGCTGGGTTGCGACATAGCGCAGGCCCCGGCGGCCATTGTACCAGCCGCGATCCAGCGGCGCCAAATGCGGCAGTCCGATTTCCGCGGGCGTGCGCCGTGTCGCCGTACCCGGATGATCGGCGGCGACAAAGTCCACCCCCGGTCGCGGCGCGCCGCTTTCAATGCGCAAAATTTCCATCGCATCAAGCCCGATAGGCCCGGCCTTGCCGCGACGCACCAGCCGCTCCCAGATGGTCAACGCATCGGCGGCGGGAAAGATCAACTCAACGCCCGCCAGCGCGCCAAACTGGATTGGCCGCGCCGCGGTTTCAACACCGCGCACCACCGCCGAAGCGGCGACATCCTCGCCCGGCATCTTCATGCCCGCAGCGCTCAAAACTTCGTTGGCGCGCGGGCCGAACACGCCTATAGCCGCCACCGCTTCACAAATATCCTCGCCCAGCGCATCCACGCCGCGCGCGCCAAGCTGCAACCGCCGCGCATGGGCTGTCGGCGTCGTCAATAAAAACAAATCATCCGAAAGCCGCGAGACTTCCGCCAGATCGAGCACCCCGCCATCGCCATCGAGGATGAGCCCGCGCGCGCTTTCGCCAACGCCAAGCCGCGGCGCCGGCGCGGTGGTGATGCGCGACAAAAACTGCGCCGCCTCGCGCCCGCGCACGGCCCAGCGCGACAAAGCGCCAAGATCGGCAATCGCGGCAGAGTTTTTCGCCGCGTGATATTCTTTTTCCACCGAGGTGAAAACCCGCGCCAGCGACCAGCCATTGACCGAGGTCCAGATATTGGCCTCGCTCGCGGATGCGGCGGCGGCGTAAAGCGGGGTTGCGCGCGGGCTATCGACAATCATGTCTTCAGCGGGGAAAATCATGCCGCGCGGCCTCCGCGTTTGGCCTCGAACAGCGCAGCTTTCGCGGCCATGCGGCCGGCGGCGCAGGAAAGCCCCGCGCCAATGCGCGCCTCGCGCCCGCAAAAATATAACCCGCCGACATAACCGGCAGAGCTAGCGACCCGCGCCAGCGCCACCTGTTCAATGATGCTCGGCGGGGCGGCGTAATCTTGCGCCGGCGCGCCGGTTGATGTTGCAATGTCGCTCGCCAGTCGCAGCGCGCGCGCTTTGATGCGGTCTTCGATGTCGGGCGCAAATTTTTCGATATTGGCGAGAATGGTTTTTTCAATTTCGTCGCGCCGCGCCGCATCCGGGGCCTCGTCAAACGGCAACGGATGCGCGATAGCGGAGAGGAGTTGCATTTTCTCACCGCCGGTCTCTTCATCCAGTGCATCCGGAAACACCGCTTCAATCATTAAATCACTCGGCACGCGGCCGGCGCGCGCATCAGCAAACGCCCGGCGCAACGCTTCGCGCGGCGGCGCATAGACCAGGCGCCGGTTCATGTGACCGCGGGTTTTTTCATCGCGCGCAACGCCTTTCAGCGCAAGGTGCAAATGCCCGCTGGCAAGCTGCGGCCTAGCGGCGGTGATGGCGCGTTGAAATTCAATGTCGATCGTCGCGGCGCCAATCATCTCCATGAACACCCGCCGCGCCGCGCCGGCAGCGACAACGATCGGCGCGCGAATTTGTCCGCCGCCCTCAAGCACCACTCCGGCGGCATGGTCTTGTTCAATCAATATGGAGGCAACGCCGGTGGCGGCGCGAATATCAACTTTTGCCGCTTGCGCCGCGCGGCGCAGCGCCGTCACCACCGCAATCGCACCGCCTTGCGGGTAAGCGCAGGCACCCTGAAGCCCGGCGATTTCGCCCGCCCAGCGGCGCACCAGCGTCATGAAGCTGAACGGCTCATGCGGCGCGGCGGCGGAGCGAAACCCCGCCTCGCACAGCAGCGCCGTCTTTAACGCGCCGTCAGGCAGATAGGCGTCGAGCACCTCTTGCGCCGGGGCGAGGGAAAAGAAGTTTAACCGCGCCGCCAAAGCGCGCGGCGCCGCGCGCATCGCCTTTTCAATATCGCTTGCAGGCCCGGCTTCAAATCCCGGACGGCAAAACGCGGCCGCCTCAAACACGTCGGTGATGAATTTTTGAAACGCCGGGCCGGTCTCTTCGTCGTCAAACGCCGCCGCCGCCATTTGTAAATCGCCGCCAAGCTGCAAGGTCTCGCCGTCTTCAAAGAAATAGGCCGTATCAAGACACCGCGCAGCATAAGAGACGCCATGGCGGTACAAATCGAGATCGGCGATGACGGCGGGGTCGAGAATGGAAATCAGATGTTCGCCGTCGACATAGGTCTGCCCCGGGCTTAACTCGCGCGCACACACCGCGCCGCCAATATCAACGCCGGCCTCCAGCAAAATCGTGTTGTAGCCGGCGCGGCCAAGATAGGCCGCCGCCGTCAACCCTTCCGCATCGGCGCCAATGACGATGGCGTCAATCCCGCCTTCAATGCGTCCGGCGCCGGGTTTGTTTTCCACATCACTCACCGGCAAGCATCCTGTCTACCAGCCGCACCGCCGCCGCGACCGCATTGTGGCGGTTCGGCTGTATAATGACGTTTTCCATGCCGGCCGCAAAATCTGGCCCTGTGAAAATTGGCGGCCGGTCCGGCGATGCCGCGCCGATCACCTCAATTTTTGTTTTGCGGACATTGGCGGAAAATTCCGGAATGCGGCGCGCCAGCTGGTCGATCATCCGCCGCGCCGCCGCCTGGCGGTCCTGCCCGGTCCATTCGCGCCAGCCCTCATCATCACGAAACGCCGCCGGACAATAAGCGGTGCGCACGATGATGTCGCCATTGGCGGCATATTCAAATTCAACCGGCAAATTATCAGGCAGGCGCCCATCCAGAGCAGCCTCGCGCGCGATTTGCAAATCGCCCGCGCCATCGAGAACTTGAAACACCGCCTTGTCGTCTTGCGCCGCCGGCGGCATCGGTCTTTTCAAGGCGATGCGCATCACCGCTGTCGCCGCGCCATGGCCCGCCAGCGGACAGGCCGAGGCGCGCATGCCAGCTTTTAACGCCGCGCCGGGAGAAGCAAACAACACATAGCGGGTTTTTATTGTCTCACCATCGGCAAGGCTCACCACCACATGCCGGGCGCCTTCACGGGCAATCTCGGTGAGGTCTTTGGTGAAAAATTCAACGCCGCTGTCTTTGCAGGCGGTCTCCAATGTCGACAATAGCGACGGCCCATCCTCGTCAGGGCGCACCCGCCAGGCATGTTCGTCAAAAAATTCAGATAACGCCAGCGCCGAGCCGGGCTCACCGCCGCCAAGCCCTGACGGGCCGAGCGCATGGGCGGCGATGTGAGTTTTTAACGCGTCATCACCGAGATAATCATCAAGCGCGGCAGCGCAGGAACCGGTCGCCTGGCCAAGCGCGGCGCAATCGCGCACGCCGCCGCTGAACAGGGAAAATCCTGCCACGCCATTTTTTGGCGCAGCGGTCGCCGCATCGCGCAGTTTGCGTCCGGCTTCCAGCGCCTTCATCTCATCGACAAAGTCCGCCCACAGAAGATGGTCGGCCTTGCCTTCTTGCGCCAGCGCGGCTTGCGTTTCGCGCACGCCCTCATGGGTGGTGACCGTCGCGCCGTCCGGGCCCAGCGTCACCCGGGCGCTGATGCGTTCAAGCGATAATCCATATTCATGGAGGTCAAGCCGGCGCCAGACGAAATTCGGCATGTCGCAATACGTCGCCGCCATGTTCTTGCGTTTGCGCGGGCGAATGATGGCGACCGATGCGCCGGTGCGCGCAGCGACCGCCGCCGCCGAGAAACTCGCCTCGTCAGCGCCGATCACCGTTAAATCAAATGTCGCTGTCATCAGGGCTCGGCTCGCAGCTCATGGGCTCGGGTTCAGTTTCATCACGCTACGATAGATTTGCGCAACCGCCGACTGGCGCTGGATTAAATTGCGCTCAGCATCATCAATCGACGCCGCGCCGCAAAGCGAGGCCATATGCGCGCTCAACATTTCACCAGCTCCGTCCGGCGCAAAAATCCCGCCGGTCGCCGCGCGGGCGCCATGCAGCACCGCATCGAAGAGGGCTTGCGCATCACCAAGCGCGCTTGCATCTTTATCATTCAGCTCTCCCCTCTGCGCAAACCATTTCACCGCGTCAGTGGTCGCGCGCGGCGGCCTGCCAAAATCCTTACCCGTCGCGAGCGCAAGATATTGGCAGATAAAGGCAATATCGGTGAGCCCGCCTAAGATATTCTTTACATCCCATGGGCTTTTGCCGGGCTTGGCCTCTAACAGCCGCCGGCGCATGTCGTTAACATCTTCAGCTACATTGGCGCGGGTGCGGGGGCGGCGCACAATGTGCTCGATTTCCGCCTCAATGCTGGCGGCGAGCGCATCCGGGCCGGTGATGGTCCGGGCCCGGGTCAGCGCCATCTGCTCCCATGTCCAGGCGTCTTTTTCATAATATTGACGGAATGCCGACAGGCTGACCGCAGCCGGGCCGGCGCGGCCGGATGGGCGTAATTGCATATCGACATCGTAAAGCGCGCCTTCCGGCGTTGCGGCCGATAGCGCGGTGATGATGCGGCGCACGAGACGGGTGAAATATTCACTCCCCCGTAACGCTCGGCGACCATCGGAAACGGCGCCCGCCGGCGCGTCATAGATGAACATCAAATCGATATCCGACGTCGCCGTCATCTGTCGGCTGCCGAGCCGGCCGAGACCGACGACGGCCAGCGCGCCATCGATGTCTCCATGGGCGGCGCGCATTTCTTCTTGCGCCGTTGGCGTCAGTGCGATGATGCAGGCGTCGGCAATGGCGGTGAAATGCGCGGCGGCTTGGCGCGGCGGACAGAGCCCGGTTGCGAGCTGTGCAGCGATGGGGAATTTGTGTTCGCCCGCCCAGCGCCTTGTGAGATTAAGCGCATCTTCAAAACCGTTGGCGGCGCGCAAAAGCTCCGCCAGCGCCGGCGCATAATCGGTGAGCGGTGGCGGCTCCTCCGCCAGTCCGGTCTCGATAAAGCCTTCGATGATGTTGATGCGCTGAGACAGCTGACGCCCGAGAAACGGAGAAATCGTCATGATCCGGATTAACACGTCGAACAGAGCGAGGTTGTTTGCCAGCAGGGAAAAGACTTGCACCCCCGACGGCAGGCGGGCGAGGAAATCAGAAAACGCGAAAAACGCATCGTCGGGGTTGCCCGCCTTCGACAACGCTTCCAGCAGCGGGTTCATCAGCTTGGTGAGCAGGAGCCGCGCGCGTTCGGTGCGCGTCGCGCGCATGCCGCCCGCATGCCAGCGGCGGATCGCTTCGCACACCTCGCCGGCGCGTTTGAACCCGAGCCCTTCCAGCGTCGTGAGCGTCGCCGGGTCGTTCTCCACCCCGGTGAACACCAGCGGGCCAATGGCTTGCGCATCAGCGGTCTTGTCGCGGAACAAATCATCATAGCGCCGTTCAACGCGGGCGAGCGTTTCCAACAGCTTTCGCCGCAAGGCGGCGGCGTTTGTCTCGCCGGTAAAAAGCGCGAGCCGGTCTATCGCGTCGGCGTCTTGGGGGATGCGATGGGTCTGCTCGTCATTGACCATTTGCAGGCGGTGTTCGACCATGCGCAGATAACGATAGGCGGTCGATAGTTCATCGCGCACCGCATCGCTGATATGGCCATTCGCGGCCAGCGCCGCCAGCGCCTCCAGCGTCGTGCGGCTGCGCAGCGCCGGGTTCTTGCCGCCGAGAATAAGCTGCTGGGTTTGAACATAAAACTCAATCTCGCGAATGCCGCCGCGGCCGAGCTTGATGTCGTGGCCTTCAAACTCAATCCTCGCGCCGCCCTTGGCCGACTGGATTTGCCGCTTGACCGCATGGACGTCTTCGATGGTCGCAAAATCGAGATGTTTGCGCCACACAAACGGGCGCAGCGCCTCCAGAAATCGGGTCCCGACGGCGATATCGCCCGCCGCCGCGCGCGCCTTGATATAGGCCATGCGCTCCCAATTCTGGCCATAGGCCTCGTAATACGCCTCCGCCGCCGTGACAGAAATCGCCAGCGCGGAAACGCCGGGGTCGGGGCGCAGCCGTAAGTCCGTACGGAAAACATATCCGTCCGGTGTTTGCGTTTGCAGCAAATGAACCATCTCGCGCGCGGCTTTGACCGCGCCGGCCTGCGCCTCGTTGCTGGTCGCAAACCCCATTGCCTGATGGTCGAACACCAACACCAAATCGATGTCGCTGGAATAGTTCAACTCCTCGCCGCCATGCTTGCCCATGGCCAGCACCGCGATGCCACGCGCGCCGTGCTCAAGTTTTGCAAATTTTGCGGCGGCGGTGAGCGCGGCGTTGACGGCGGCGTCGGCGAAGGTTGAGACCGCGCCGGCGGCCTGCATCACCGTCCAGACGCCGGCGATATCAGCCAGCGCAATCGCCAGCGCCGCTTCATCTTTCGCCCGGCGCAGGATTTTAATCTGTTCGGCCTGAGCGTCAGCCGCGCCGGCTTTGGCCGCCGTCGCGCAAGCGCGCGCCAGCATGTCGCGCGGCGGCGCGCGCAAAATGTCGACCACCAGCGCAAAATCGCGCGCCATCAACCGGGAGAGGTAAGGCGAGCACCCGGCAACGCCCTCAATTAACCCGCGCTCGCCTTGCGTCAGCTGATTGAAACCGTCGCCAACGCTGTCGCGCAAGCGTTGCGCCGCATCCGGATCATGGGGCCGCGGCGCAGATTTAATCGCCTCGCCGAGCATCATTTCATTTGGATTTTTTTCACGCGTCATCAATCCGGATTTCATCACGCTCCGGCAGAGAAGGCTAGAGAGCCGCACATAAAAAACCGCCGCTCAACAAAAGCCGGCGGCGGTTTATAGTCAGCCCAACAGGCTGGCCTTAATCGCGGGCTGGGGGCAAAAGCCCCGCAACCCAAATCTTTTTGCTTAAGCTAGCAGCCCGCAGCGCCTTTTAGGTAAGACGACGGACGGAAGCGCAAGCTCTTAGAGGCTTTGATTTTGATCTCTTCGCCGGTGCGCGGGTTGCGTCCCTTGCGTGCGGCGCGTTTTGAAATCATGAAAGTGCCAAACGTGCCGATGGTATATTTGCCTTCTTTCTTGGCGCGTTTCAGGCCGCTTTCGATTTCACCGAAGACAAGTTCAACAACGCGTTTTGCTTCGGCGTTGCTCATGTCGCCGGTTTTCGCAACGTTGGCGATAAATTCAGCTTTGCTCATGACAGGTTCCTTTAGTTTAAGTCGCAGAAAAAATGATGCACCCGGTTACCAATTCATTGGCCATCGCGACTGACGGCGCAAAATCACCAAGAACTGATTTCCTTTTCTCCGCAAGGGCAAATCTTCCATGAATGCCTGTTTTTTGTTGACGAATTTGAAAAGCTGCGGCGTCATTTCCTATCCGCTGACGGAAAAATCATCGTGATCCGCAAGCCCTGCCGAGCGGCGTCCTTGGCCGATGGGTTTGCATCTTGAAGGGTGATTTTTGCGCCATGCGCCTGGGCGATCGCCGCCACCAGGGAGAGCCCAAGGCCGCTGCCCGGCGTGGTGCGGCTTTTTTCGAGCCGGACATAACGCTCCAAGATGCGCGCGCGATCATCGGGGGCGACCCCCGGCCCATCATCGGTAACGCTCAGCTCCGCCTTGCCGCGGGCGCCGCGCGCGACTTTCAGTTCAATGCGGGTTCCGCCCTCGGCATATTTCAGGGCGTTGTCGAGAAAGTTCGCAATCGCCTGCGACACCAATTCGCGCGAGCCGTTGACTGGCGGCGTCGGCATGGTCGTCAAAACCAGCTCAAAGCCCGCATCTTGCGCCGCCGGTTCATAAAGCTCAGCCATTTCCTCGGCGATCGCCACAAGGTCAATTGGCGCCATCACGCCGGCGCTCTCACCGGAGCGAATGCGCGCAATCGACAATAGCGCGTTGAACGTCACCAGCATGCGCTCGGTATCGTCGAGCGTCGCACGCAAAGCGTCTTCCCTTTCGTTCGCATCCCCTTTCATCGCATCGGTGAGGCGATTGCGAATACGGGTTAAAGGCGAGCGCAAATCATGGGCGATGTTGTCGCTGATATCGCGCATGCCGGTCATCAGCCGTTCGATCTGGTCGAGCATAGCATTGAGGTTGCCGCTTAAATGGTCAAGTTCATCGCCGGCGCCGGTGCGCGGAATGCGCCGCGTCAAGTCGCCGCCGCGGATGGCCCGCGCGGTGCGGCTGACAGCCTCCACCTGGCTCAGCAGCGTGCGCGAAAATAATATCCCGATGATCACGCCGAGCGCCACGGTCGCGGCCAGCATGCGCACAAGAACATTGACCAGGCTGGCGCGCAGATCATCGCGCGCGGCAATATCGCGGGCCGCCACCACCAGGAAAGACTGCTCAGCATCCGGCGCGGCGCGAAACCGCATCACCTTGCCGCGCGCATTGCGCTGCTCAATGCCGATCTCGCGGCCCGCCGCATCGAGGATCGGGCGCTCAAACGCAAAGTCGAAAAAACCGCCCTCGGTGTTTAAAGCTTCCGGCGGCAGCGCGGTGAGGTTGCCGGCGAGCACCGCGCCGGATGGCGCCCCGATCAGCATATAGATGCTGTCATCGCGCCAGGCCGTGCGTTGACGGATAACCCGCGTCAACATGCCGGGCCCGCTTTCGGCGAACAAATCCGCCAACACAGCAAGCTCGCCATCAATGGTGATATCGGTCTGGCGCGCGGCGGCGCCGAACGATGCGCGATACACCACAGCGCCAAGAACACCGACCGCCAGGGTGAACAGCAAAACGAAGACCAGTGTGAAGCGAAACGACGTCGTGCGGAACAGCCGCAGCATAATCTAGTCGATATCCGAAATGGTATAGCCAGCGCCGCGAACAGTCTTTAGCAGGGCTTTGTCAAACCCCTTGTCGATCTTCGAGCGCAGCCGTGAGATATGCACGTCGATGACATTGGTCTGCGGATCAAAATGATATTCCCAGACATTTTCAAGCAGCATGGTGCGCGTCACCACCTGGCGGGCATGGCGCATCAGATATTCCAGCAACCGGAATTCGCGCGGCTGAAGATCTATTTTCTGGGACGCCCTGCGCACGGTCCGGGTGATGAGGTCAATTTCCAGATCGCCAACCTGATAGCGCGTGGTGACACCCGCCGCCGCCGGCGCTGCGCTGCGCCGACCCAGCGCTTCGACCCGCGCCAGCAATTCCTGAAATGCGTAAGGTTTCACCAGATAGTCGTCGCCGCCGGCTTTCAGACCCGACACCCGATCATCAACCTCGCCCAGCGCCGACAGGAACAGGGCCGGGGTCTCGTCGCCCTCCTCGCGGCGGCGCGACAAAAGCGCCAACCCATCGAGTTTCGGCAGCATCCTATCGACCACATAGGCGTCATAATCGCCGGCCGAGGCCATCTTGTGACCGGCCTCGCCGTCAAGCGCATGGTCAACCACATGCCCGGCCTCGCGCAGGCCCTTTGCGGCAAACGCCGCCGCTTCCGCATCGTCTTCGATCAAGAGAATTCGCATGGGGCCTACTTATGCTTTTTTTACGTTAAATGCAAAGACGGCCGCACGGGTTTTGGGGGAGCCCCGCGCGACCGCTTTGGGAACGCACCGCTAAGCGCGTTCTATGCCGTTCTAGTCTTTATCCAAAGAAAGCGCGCCGAACTGACGATTGGCGCCCAGCTGCATGCGCAAAAGCACCGCTTCCTTGCCGTCCTTCTTGGCGTTATTAATCTTGTCACGGAGCGCCTTGCTGGTGCGCACATCCTCGCCGTCAATTTGCAATATAACCGCGCCGGCGCGAAGCCCTGCATCCTGCGCCGGACTGCCGGCGCGCACGCCAGTAACGACAACGCCCTCGACATCGTCCGGCACGCGATATTGCATGCGCAACGCATCGTTCAGTTCCGTCACCCGCAAACCGACATCGGAGGCCAGCGTATCATTGTCATTGGCCGGTTCATCATTTTGCGCCACGGTCTCGCCATCGCGTTCGCCAAGCGTCACGGTGATGTTGCGTTTTTTCCCATCGCGTAAAATTTTAAGCTGGATTTTTTTGCCCGGCGAGAACGACGCCACGCGCCGCGAAAGCGCATTCGGGCTTGCAACATCAACGCCGGAAACACCGAGGATAACGTCGCCGCTTTCAAGCCCCGATTTTTTCGCTGGCGTATCGTCCATCACTTCAGCGACCAGAACGCCGCCGCGTTCTTTCAGCCCGAGGGCGGCGGCAATTTCGGTGGTGACTTCCTGCAGTTGAATACCGAGCCAGCCGCGCGTTACCGAACCGTTGGCGATCAGCTGCGCAATGGTGTCGCGCGCAACCTTGGCGGGGATGGCAAAACCGATCCCGACGCTGCCGCCATTGGGCGAGAAGATTGCCGTGTTGACGCCGACGACGCGGCCTTTGAGATCAAAAGTCGGACCGCCGGAATTGCCGCGATTAATCGGCGCATCAATTTGGATAAAATCGAGATACTGGTTTTCACGGTTCTGACCGCCGATCGCCGAAACAATCCCGCTGGTGACGGTGCCGCCGAGACCGAACGGATTGCCGACCGCGACCACCCAGTCGCCGACCCGCAAATTCACGTCCTCAGCAAATTCCACAAATGGTTGCTTGGCGTTGGCTTTCACCTTGAGCACGGCAAGGTCCGTTAACGGATCAGCGCCGACCACTTCGGCCTCAAGCTCGTCGCCATTGGGAAGGCGCACCTTCACGCTATCGGCGTCCGCGACAACATGGTTGTTGGTGACGATGTGGCCTTCGCGGTCAATGAAAAAACCGGAACCTTCCGCCCGCATCCGCCGCGTACCATCATCTTCAAACGGGTCACGCTGGCCGTCGCCATTGGGCGCGCCGAAACGATAGTTGAAAAACTCTTCAAACTGGCTCGGCAAAACCGGGCGCTGAACTTCGCGCTCCACCAGGATGGAGACCACCGCCGGGCTGACGCGCTCGACCAGGTCGGCAAACGACAACGTGCCGTCAGCAGCCACCGGCGGCGCCATCAACCGCGGCGCCTGCGCTTGCGCGCCGGCGACCATAACCACCGCAGCCGCGCCCGCCAAAATAGATTTCGCCAACAGCAATCCGGATCGGGAATTTCTCATCATTTTCTCACTCGATTTCATATGCTCTTACGCCTTCGTTTACGCAACGCGCCCCAGTCCTATATCGGGACCATAGTCCAGATAAGCATCCCGGCGCGCCCTGCAAAGCACTGATTGGCCATTACAATTTGTTAAACATATCAGGCGAGGCGCGATTGAACCTCGACCCCTTCGGTTAACATTCGGTGCACCGGACATTTGTCGGCGATTTCAAGCAATCGCGTGCGCTGCGCAGCATCTAGATCGCCGCTGACGCGGAGTTCTTTTTCCAGGAGGCGCGGGCGATGGGCGTCCGCCGAACCGCCGCGCTTGACGCGAACCTCAATGCTCTTGAGGTCCCACTGCTTTCGCCGCGCATACATCCGCACCGTGATCGCCGCGCAAGCGGCCAGCGCGGCTTCTGCAATCCGCGTCGGGTTGGGGCCGAGGGCGTTGCCGCCGTCTTCGGTCCCGCCATCGCTCACCATGCCATAGCCGTCAATCGACAAGGCCACCGCCAGCGGCTCTCCGTCAATTGATTGCGCCGCCGCGCCGCCTTTGTATTCCGGCGCCCGGTCGCTCACGGGCAATTCAACAGCGGGAACCTCATCCAGATAGCGCTCCGCCCAAGCCGCCAAGACGCTGGCCGCATAGCGCGCATCGCCCGCCTTTGAGAGCAGATGATCGGCCGTATCGAGACTAATGAAACTTTTGGGATGTTTTGCCGCAGCGAAGATTTTTGTCGCATTGTCAATGCCGACGGTCTGGTCATGGGGCGCATGCATCACCAGCAGCGGTTTTTTCAAAGCCGCCGCCGCGTTCAAAACATTCTGGCCGGACAAATCTTCGAGGAATTGGCTTTTAATCGTGAACGGGCGCCCGGCAAGGGAGACGCGGGCGAAACCCTGGCGTCTGATTTCCTCATGTTTTTCGCTGATCTGCAACACCACATGATCGGCCTGCGCCGGCGCGCCGATCACCACCACGCCTTTGATTTCGGGAATTTTTGCCGCCGCGACAATCGCCGCCGCGCCGCCGAGCGAATGGCCGATAAGCAGCGCTGGCGCTTCGAATTCAGCGCGCAAAAAATCCGCAGCGCTCACCAGATCGTCAACATTGGAAGAAAAATTGGTGTTGGCAAAATCACCTTCCGAACCGCCGAGCCCGGTAAAGTCGAACCGCAACACCGCAATACCGCGGGCGCGCAAGGCGCGGGCGATTTCCCGCGCGGCTTTGATGTCCTTGGAGCAGGTGAAGCAATGGGCGAACAACGCAAAGCCACGCGGGCGCCCGCGCGGCAGCTCCAGCGCCGCGGCGAGTTTTTCTCCGCCGACAGCGGTAAATTCTGTCTTCCGTGTTTCACCGTCCATGAATGTCGTCCTTGTGCTGATGTGTTGGCGCGCGCTGCAATCCTTCGCGACGCCCGCGAACAACACATAGGCCTAAACCGCCACCGCCGCAGCCGCCGCGCGATCACGAATGAGGCCGATATCATCACTATCGAGCAAGGGCGCGGCGACATTGAGGATTTGCTCCAGCATGCGCCGCGCGGCTTTGCGCTCATCGCCTTCGGCGGCGCGGATTTCAACGATTAAATCCTTGGCGAAAACGGCGCATTTGTCGCGCGCTTCCTCAGTAATCAGCGAGGAAAAATCAGGCTCGGCGCCGAGCCGCGCGGCAAGGCTTGGCGCAGCCGCGATCAACACCGCCGCGTCGCCCGCCTGGCCGATAATCGCCGGGGCTAGCGCATGGGCGATGTCCGGGCGCTGCGACATGAGCTGGCTGGAGCCGCCGCCCTGGCGCACCGGCATCGCCGCGCGCAGCGCCGCCAGCGCCTGCTCGACAAACCGGTCAAACGCCTCGCCCGCAACATCGCGGCTGGCTTCCACGCGGTTGAGAAAAACATTATCGCCGATTTTTTTCGCCTGGCGCGCAAGCCCGTCCGCATAGTCGGCAAAATACGTCACCCGCAGCCGCGCGGTCTCAGCATCGAGCGCGCCGGCGCCGTCATGCTCAAGCGCCCGCGCGAGCGTTTCAAATTCTTCAAACAGGGTTTGCGGCAACACCGCCGCCGCATCGCGCGCCGCATCAAGGCGCTCATCGGCGCTGCTGGCGAGGTGGTAATATACGCCCAGCGCACGCCATGGCTTTTCGAGCCGGCCGATTAGCGCCAGAAGAATATAGGCGCCGAGCGTGTTGGATTGTTCGTGAGCGGATAAAAACAACGAGCGTATCTGATAGAGCTGTTCTTCGGTGAGCGAAGGCGCGGCGTTTGGTATTAACGCCTGCAGCTGGTGGAGGAAATCAACGCCGGTGAGCAGGCGACGGATTTCTTCCATGTCTTCGAACACCGCCTCATCGCCCAGCGCCTCGACCACGCGTTCGCGCGCAGCCTGGTTGGTTTTCGCCTCCTCGCAAATCCGCCCGAAGCCAGCCTCTGTGGCGATAAAAACCGCGCGCTCCAAAGCCTCCGTCTCGGCGCCATCGCGGATCGCGTCATCAAGCGCAGCGGCGGCGAAAGCAGCGTCGGTGAGCGCCTTTTCGGTCATCATCAACCGCCAAATTGGCTCCAGCGAAGTCCTCGCGATCCGTGCACGGCGTTTTTCACCATCGCGGGCGCCGATGAAGAAATCTTCAAACGGGGAAAAGAAAATCCGCTTGGCGTCATATTTGCGCGCCGCCGGAACAGCGCCGCGAGCGAGAAGCTGCGTACGCAGATTATTGAGCAGCATATCATGGGGCAGGCTCGATTTGCCATTGGCGTCAACGCCGTGACTAGATGGGCGCTTACCGGCGCGGTCCGCCTCCAGCCCAGCAAACAGCTTCAGCGCCGCCGCATTGGAAAGGCTTCCCAAAAACGCCGCCAGCTGTTGTTTTTTCTGCGCTGAAATGGTCATGCCCGCGCCTTAAAATCCATCGCTCGTATGTAAATCACGCACGCGTTAAACGCCAGCAAAAGCTTTCGCGCTTCTTGTTATGTGCGCCTTCGCGCACGGGTTATTAATGCGCGCCTTCGCGCGTCTTCTTGTTATGTGCGCCTTCGCGCACGGGTGTCGCATCGGCGCCCTTCCACTGCCTGACAAACTCCTCAAGCTCTTTGTCGCCGCCTTCGGGCAGGACAATTTTGAGCGTCACATACTGATCGCCCGCCACGCCCTTTTTACCCTTCGCAACACCGCGCCCGCGCAGGCGCAACACCGCGCCCGAGCTGGAATTTTTTGGCACAGCTACGCTCACCTCGCCGGAAATTGTCGGCACAGTAATCTTGCCGCCAAGCACCGCCTCCTTCAGCGTAATCGGCGCCTCGACATAGATGTCGGCGCCTTTGCGCTCAAACGTCGGATGCGGTTTGACTTTAACCTCGACATAAACATCACCGGGACCGGCCGGGCCTTTTTCCCCCTGACCCTTGAGGCGCAACGTCTGGCCGTCTTCCAGACCCGACGGAATGGCGATGTCGAGGGTGCGCCCATCCGGCATGGTAACGCGCTTTTTCGCGCCCGCTGCGGCGTCGAGAAATTCAACATCGAGGCGATAGCGCACATCGCGCCCGCGTTGCGGCCGCGGTTGTCTTTGCGCAGCGCGCCGAGCGCCAAACAGGTCGGAGAAGATGTCGCTCAAATCTTCAAACGAGGCGCCCTGTTCCGGTCCGGCGCCGCGCCCGCGCGCACCGCCCGGCCCCCCAGGACCGCCGCGCCCTGAATATTGGTTGAACGGGCTCACCCGCTCGCGGCCCTCTTCGTCAATCTCGCCGCGGTCAAACTTTTTGCGCCGATCCGAATCGCCGACAATATCGAACGCCGCCGAGACCTCTTTAAACTTGTCTTCCGAGGCCTTGTCGTCGGGATTGCGGTCCGGGTGGTATTTTTTGGCGAACTTGCGGAACGCGGCGCGAATCTCAGAATCGCTGGCCGACGGCGCAAGGCCCAATACTGCGTAAGGATTTCTCGCCAAAACTCGTCTCTTCGTTCAAATTAACCCATCGTTAAAGCGCGCCCGGAAACACCGCGACGCGCCCACACGCAATGAGATAAGCCATTTTCCCCGAAATAGAAGAGTTTACGGTTAATTTTT